>JAGVGD010000050.1 GCA_020057245.1 Thiobacillus sp.
CACGGTGCCGCCGGTGAGCGCGGCCGGCACGGCCCAGCCGCGCGAAATCAGCTTGTCGCCGTGCAGGTTCAGTACGCTGCGCAGCGCAAACACGAACACGAAACCGGCCAGCGCAAACAGCATCGGACCCGCCGGCAGCTCGACCAGCAGCGTGGTGCCGACGATCACGCCGATCACGCCGAACGGAATCAGGATGCCGATTTCATCCCACCTAACCCGCTTGAAATGCAGGCCGCCGATCACGATGGAAGCGGTGAAATCCAGCAGCAGAATCAGCGGCACCACGAACTGCAGCGGCAGGAACAGCGCCAGCAAGGGCACCGACACCAGGCCCGAACCAAAGCCGGTGATGCCGCGGATGAAATACGCCGCCAGCAGGATGGCCGCGGCTGTTGCAATTTGACCCGCGGCAATATGGCTGGCGGCGATCTGTTCAAGGCTCACGCGCGGCTGCCACGCTCGATGCAGATGCCCAGCTCCTTGATGCCCGGCACGATGGCGAACTTGGTCACCGACACTTTCACCCAGGGCGAACCGAACTCCTTGAGCACGATGGCGGCGACATGTTCGGCCACCGTTTCCACCAACGTGATCGGCTGCGGTGCATTGTGCAGATAGTCCTTCACCCGCATCGCCACCGCGCCGTAGTCGATGGTGTCGGCCACATTGTCGGTATCACCGGCGCGGCTGTTGGCCAGGCCGATTTCAAGGTCGAGCCGGACCGGTTGCGGCACTTTGCGTTCCCATTCGTATACGCCGATAATCAGTTCGAGACGAAAGTCCCGCAAAAACAAGATATCCATCACGCCGCGCCCATCAAGGGCTGATCCAAAACCCGCTATTTTACTGACATATGTTCACGCTGCTGTTTATCGTTGCCGCCTATCTGATCGGCTCCCTGTCGTTTGCCGTCATCGTCAGCAAGCTCATGGGCCTGCCCGACCCACGCAGCTTCGGCTCGGGCAACCCTGGCGCCACCAACGTGCTGCGCACCGGGCGCAAGGCGGCCGCCGCGCTGACCCTGCTGGGCGACGCGGCCAAAGGCTGGGTGGCGGTGGTGCTGGCGCGCATGCTGGCGCCGCAATTCGGCCTGACCGAAGACATCGTGCTGCTGTGCGCGCTGGCGGTGTTTGCCGGGCATTTATACCCGGTGTTTTTCCGCTTCCAGGGCGGCAAGGGCGTGGCCACCGCGCTTGGCGTGCTGGTCGGCCTCAACCCCTGGCTCGGGCTGGCGTGTCTGGCCACCTGGCTGTTCATGGTCAAGGTGTTCCGCATTTCCTCGCTGGCAGCACTCGTCACCGCGATCCTGGCGCCGGTGTATTCCGGCCTGTTGCTGGGCTGGGACACGGCCACCGTCGCCGTGCTGGTGATTGCGCTGCTGCTGGTCTATCGTCACAAGAGCAACCTCATCAAATTGGTGAACGGCGAAGAAGGACGCATCGGAAAACCTAGCTGACATGGCCTTCTTCGAAAAATCCATCGACCACGCCAAAGACAGCCTCGCCGAAGTCTCGCGCGAGGCGATCGACCGCGCCGGTGACCGCTTGGCTGGGGTGGTGAAGGAAGGCGTCTCGCAAGCAGGCAGCGAGCTGAAAGATGTGATCTGGCGCGCCAGCCAGGAAATCGATGCCAAACTCGACAAGATTTCCGACGAGCTGCACGAACAGCGCCAGTTCACCAAGGACGACGTGCGCGAACTGGTCGACTACGCTGGCGACAAACTCGGCACGATCCTGGACCAGCGCATGGCGGTGGCCAAGTCCGAGATTTCCTCGCTGGTGCAGGACAAGGTCGAATACTTCAAGCGTGAAATCGACGGCTTTTTCATCGAACGCCAGCGCGATCTCGCGCGCGAACGGCGGCGGCTGTTCATCAACGTCGCCATCGCGATCCTCGCCTCGGTGTCGCTCGGCTTCGTGTCCTGGCTGTATCACCAGTACATGGGCGGCGGGCTCGACCTGTTCGCCATGTTCCGCATCGTGTTCGCCTCGCTGGTGGGCGGCTGGGGCGCGTATCTCGCGGTGCGCGTAGTGCGGCGCTGGCTGTCGATGTCGGAACACAAGAAGGACACACTGTTCCTGGTCAGCCGCTACTGGGGCGTGCTGCGTCCGGAAAGCGTATTCGGCACCCTGGTGCTGGTGTGTTTGATCGCGGTGCTGGTGGGTTTCCTGCTGTTCCCAGACCAGATCGCGCAGCTGACCGGCAGCGAAAAATGGCTGCGGGGACTGCGCGAGGCGTATCCGTTTCTGCGGAAATAAACAGGGCCCTGAGCGAAAGGATCATTCATGGCATTGGGCTGGTTGATGGTATTGCAGAGCGTGCCGTGGTCGGACGTCATCAAGAACGCGCCCAAACTGGCCGAGGGTGCAAAGAAACTGTGGGACGCCGTCGCCGGCCATCCCGCGCAGCCTGCCGCAGAGAAGCCGCAGCCGGCCGCGTCGTCCGATACCCCGAATCTGGCCGTCCTCGAAGCCCGCACACTGGCCCTTGAAGCCGCCGTATCCGACCTGCACAGCCAGATGTTCGCCTCGTCCGAACTGATCAAGGCGCTGGCCGAACAGAACACCCAACTGGTCCGGCGCGTCGAGGCCAATCGGGTCCGGGTGGTCTGGCTCAGCGCGGCGGTCGCCGTGCTGGCCATCGTGGCCATCGCTGCCTGGCTGCGCTAGTTCAAGCCCAGCCCGCCGCTTACACCGCCTCCAGCGTCGCCAGATCCCAGCGCGGCTTGACCGCAAAAGTCAGTTCCGGCGCGGCATGCGCCATCCTTTGTGCGCCGGCAAACGCGATCATCGCGCCGTTGTCGGTGCAGAACTCCATGCGCGGATAAAACACCGCAATGCCGCGTGCCGCCGCTTCGCGGGTGAGCCGTTCGCGCAGCTGCGTATTCGCACCGACCCCGCCCGCCACCACCAGCCGCCTGGCGTGGCTGTGCTTGCAGGCGGCCAGGCTTTTCATCACCAGCACGTCTACCGCGGCGTCCTGGAACGCCGCCGCGATGTCGGGCGCGGCGCCAATACCGGCCTTTTTCACCAGGGTCAGCACGGCCGTTTTCAGGCCGGAAAAGCTGAAGTCGAAATCGCCGGAATGCAGCATCGGGCGCGGCAGGGTGAAGCGGCTGGCATCGCCGCTGGCGGCCAGCTTTGACAAGGCGGGGCCGCCGGGGTAACCCAGACCGAGCAGCTGCGCGGTCTTGTCGAAGGCCTCGCCCGCCGCGTCGTCCAGCGTTTCGCCGAGCAGGGTATAGCGGCCGACGCCGTCCACCAGCATCAGCTGGGTATGGCCGCCCGACACCAGCAGCGCAACGAACGGGAATTCGGGCGGCGTGTCGGAGATCAGCGGCGACAGCATGTGACCTTCGAGGTGATGCACGCCGACCGCCGGGATGTCCAGCGCATACGCCAGCGCGCGCGCCATGCCGGCGCCCACCAGCAAGGCGCCGGCCAGGCCGGGCCCCTGGGTGTAGGCGATGCCGTCGAGATCGGCCAGGCTGCAGCCGCTCTCGGCCAGAATCTGCCGCGTCAACGGCAATACGCGCCGGATATGGTCGCGCGAGGCCAGTTCCGGCACCACGCCGCCGTAGTCGTTGTGCATGGCGATCTGCGAATACAGGGCGTGCGCCAGCAGGCCGCGCACGCTGTCGTACAGCGCAACACCGGTTTCGTCACAGGAAGATTCAACACCCAGCACCAGCATGGTTGGCGACGCTCGAAAATACAGCCCGCATGATAGCGCGGGCATCCGGCATGCCCAATTGATCGGATGCGGAATTTCCATACCGGCAACAGGGCTGGTTTGGGTAAAATCGGACTATTGTCCAGCGCTGGCGGATCAAGCTTTTCGCTGTTCTGTACCCAATCAAGGAAAGTCCCATGCCGCACGAAACCCTGCCTCAATCTGCCGACCATCAGTGCGACGTGCTGGTGATCGGCGGCGGCCCCGCCGGTTCCACTGCCGCCACGCGGCTGGCCGAAAAAGGCCACCGGGTCACGCTGCTGGAAAAGGCGCATCACCCGCGCTTCCACATCGGCGAATCGCTGCTGCCGGCGAACATGCCGCTGCTCGACCAGCTGGGCGTGCGCGGCGAGGTGGAGGCCATCGGCATGCAGAAATGGGGCGCGGAATTCGTTTCGCCCTGGCACGACCATCAGCAATCCTTCGAGTTCGCCAACGCTTGGGACAAGAGCATGCCGAGCGCCTTCCAGGTCCGCCGCTCCGAATTCGACGCCATCCTGATCCGCAATGCCGCGCGCAAGGGCGCCGATGTCATCGAAGGCTGCCGCGTGCGCGAGGTGGATTTCCTGCCGGACCGTGCGGGCGCGATCGTCCGCGCGGAACACGAGGACGGCCGCAGCGAAACCTGGCGCTGCCGCTTTCTGGTCGACGCCTCCGGTCGCGACACCTTTCTCGGCAACCGCCTGAAAGCCAAGCAGCGCAACCCCAAACACAACAGCTCGGCCCTGTACGCCCACTTCACCGGCGCGCAGCGCAACTGCGGCAAGAAGGAAGGCCACATCAGCATTTTCTGGTTCGAGCATGGCTGGCTCTGGTTCATTCCGCTGGCCGACGGCACCACCAGCATCGGCGTGGTGACCTGGCCGCATCATATGAAGACGCGCAAGACCTCCGTCAAGGAATTCTTCCTCGAACAGATCGCGCTGTGTCCGGCGATGGCGATGCGGCTGAAGGACGCCGAGCTGGTATCCGGAGTGGAGGCCACCGGCAACTTCTCCTACAGCTGCAACCACAGCCACGGCGACACCTATCTGCTGCTGGGCGATGCCTATGCCTTTGTCGATCCGGTATTTTCCTCCGGGGTGATGCTGGCGATGAAAAGCGGTTTCGAGGGCGCCGATGCGATCGACACCTGCCTGCGCCAGCCGGAAAAATCGGCCGCCGCGCTCAAGCACTTCGACAAGGTGATAAAACACGGACCGAAGGAGTTTTCCTGGTTCATCTACCGCGTCACCAACCCCACCATGCGCAGCCTGTTCATGGGACCGAGCAACGTGTTCCGGGTGCAGGAAGCCCTGCTGTCGGTGCTGGCGGGCGACATTTACGGCAAGACGCCGATCTGGGGCTCGCTGCGCATCCTCAAGGCGATTTATTACCTTGCCTCGCTCGCCAACCTGAAGCGCACGCTGGTGGCCTGGAAGCAGCGCAAGTTCAATATCCGTTACGTGGAAGAGTCGGAGGGCACGGCTTGATCGCGCTGGACGCTTTGCTCGGCCTCAGCCTGCTGCCGGCGTCCGGACTGTCCTGTCTCTCCGGGCAGGACAGCCTGCTGGGCGGCGCATGCTTTTCGCACCCCGCCGCCACCGCTGCAGCGGGCGACCTGCCCCTGCTCGCGGTGGATATGCCGCTGCTGAACGGCGAAGCCGCGTTGTGCGAAGTCTGGCACAGCCCCGGCCCCATGCAGTCCGGCCGCCAGGGCGCGATCCGCTATCGCGAGAACGACAGCCTGCTGTTCGGCTGCCTGGATCTGGCCGAGACCAGCCCGGATGGGCGCCCGCCGCTGCAGCTCACCACCGAAGCGGCTTACCAGTCCATCTTCGAACTGCTCGAAGCGCGCGGCTTTGGCGCGGTGCTGCGCTTCTGGAATTACTTCCCGGCGATCAACCAGGAAAGCCATCAGATCGAGCGCTACCGCCAGTTCAACATCGGCCGCCAGGATGCCTTCCTCGCCCATGGCCGCACGGTGATCGGCAATGTGCCGGCCGCCTGCGCGCTGGGCACCGCCAGCGGCGGCCTGCACATCGCGTTTCTGGCGACGCGTGCCGACGTGATCGGCATCGAGAATCCGCGCCAGCTCGCCGCCTACCACTACCCCAGCCAGTACGGCCCGCGCAGCCCGACCTTTTCGCGCGCGGGCATGGTGCACCTGGGCGGACACGCCATGCTGTTCATCTCCGGCACCGCCAGCATCGTCGGCCATCAAACCCTGCATGGCGGCGACGTGGCGGCGCAGACGCGCGAATGCCTGCACAACATTGCGGCGATCGTGGGCGAGGCGAACCGGCTGGCGCCCGACGCCGGCTTCCGTCTCGACCAGCTGGCCTACAAGGTCTACGTGCGCCGCCCGGCTGACCTAGCCGCCGTGCGTGCGGCCATGGCGGAACACATCGCCGCCCCGGTGGTAGCCATTTTTCTGCAAGCCGATGTCTGCCGTGCCGACCTGCTGGTCGAGATCGAAGCCACAGGCGGGCACGCCATCATTGAAGCCTCGGGCGGCCACGCCATCAAGGTCGAGGCCGGCGCGTGAACGCTCTCCCGGCTTTGCCGTCCAGCCCGCTGCGGCACAAGCTGCATGCACTCTACGAAATCTGCGCGCTATGGTTCGGGCTGATCCTGCTCGGCATCATCACGCTCGGCTGGTCGTCGCTGTCGGTGCCGCTGTATTACCTCCTGCCCCGGCGCTGGGCGGTTCCGCTCGGGCGTTGGGTCACCACCACCGGCTTTCGCTTCTACCTCTGGGCGCTCAGCCGGATCGGCGCCTGTCGCTTCGATTTCAGCGCGCTCGATGCGCTGCGCGACCAGGGCCCGCTGATCGTCGCCCCCAACCACCCCTGCATGCTCGATGCGGTGATGGTGATTTCGCGCCTGCCCAACCTCGCCTGCATCATGAAGGCCGATATCGTCGACAACGTCTTTCTCGGCGCCGGCGCCCGCATGGCGGGCTATATCCGCAACGACGCGCAGCTCTCCATGATCAAGCAGGCCGTGGCCGAACTCCAGAACGGCAGCCAGCTGCTGCTGTTCCCGGAAGGCACCCGCACCACGCGCTGGCCAGTCAATGAATGCAAGGGCACGACTGCGCTGATTGCCCGTCGGGCCAACGTGCCCATCCAGACCGTGTTCATCGAAACCAGCTCGGCCTATCTCAGCAAAGGCTGGCCGCTGTTCAAGCGCCCGGCCATACCGATCACCTACCATTTCCGCCTCGGCCGCCGCTTCGATCCGCCGGCCAGGGCCGGCGCATTCACGGCCGAACTGGAGCGCTACTTCATCGACGCATTGCGTGATGCCCCACACTTTTTGCCGGCCGACGCACCCGATGCGCCCGGCCTCCACCCTCACCGTCACGCCGGATGATGTCTGAACCCACCGCGTCTGCCAGCCATCTGGTGCTGATCCCCAGCTACAACCCCGGCGCGCAGGTGTACGCCACCGTGCGCGCCGCGCGCGCGCAGTGGCAGCCGGTGTGGGTGGTGGTGGACGGCAGCAACGACGGCACCGCCGACGGTCTGCTGGAAATGGCGGCCAGCGATCCCGGCCTGCGGGTGTGGGTGCTGCCTGCGAACGGCGGCAAGGGCGCCGCGGTATTGCACGGCCTCAACCAGGCCGCCGCAGCAGGCTACAGCCACGCGCTGACGATGGATTCCGACGGCCAGCATCCGGCCGACCTCATTCCGGCTTTCATGGCCGCCTCGCTGCAGCAGCCCGCCGCGATGATCCTCGGCAAGCCGGTGTTCGACGCCGACGCGCCCGCGCTGCGGGTGCAGGGCCGCAAGATTTCCAACGGCTGGGCCAACCTGGAAACCCTGTGGGCCGGCATCGGCGATTCGCTGTACGGCTTTCGCGTCTATCCGATCGAACCGCTGCGCCAGGTGATGCGCGGCCAGCGCTGGATGCGCCGCTTCGACTTCGATCCCGAGGCCGTGGTGCGCCTGTGCTGGCGCGGCGTGCGCCCGGTCAACCTCGACGCGCCGGTGAAATACCTGCGCGCCGACGAGGGCGGCGTGTCCCATTTCAACTACCTGCGCGACAACACCCTGCTCACCTGGATGCATCTCCGGCTGGTGCTGGGCTTTGTGCTGCGCCTGCCGCTGCTGCTGGCGCGGCGGCTTTTCCGAAAATGACCGCCATGACCCGCTTCCTGCTCCCCGCCCTGCTGTTGATCCTGTTGGCCATTCCGCCCGGCGTGCGCGCCGGCGACCATCCCGCCGACCACTGGGAAGTGGCGGTGGAAACCGGCTACCTGGAAAAAGTACGGGACAACTCCCCGCTCGACTACGTCATCGTGCCGGTGCAGATCGCCTGGCGCTCGCCGGCGGCGTTCGATCTGTGGCAGGGCGACAGCGGCGCGCGTCTGCGGGTGCGCAACCGCATCGCGGTCATTCTGGAAACCTATCTGGAAGGTGCCGAAGACTACTACTTTGCGTTTGCCGGCGCGCCCAGTTTCGAGCTGTGGAATGCGGCCGCAACCGATGCGCTGTTTTTTGAAATCGGCGGTGGTTTCGGCCTCACCAATGCAAACGGCACCCCCGGCGGGCAAGGCCAGGACTTCACCGTCAACTGGTTCAGCCAGCTCGGTGCGCGCCACCAGTTCGACAAGCATCAGGCGATCACGGCCGCCGCCTATTTCACCCACCATTCCAACCTCGGCATGACCGACCCCAACCCTGGCATTGATGTACTCGGCATCAACCTCGGCTGGGTCTGGCAGCTCGACTGAACCCGTTTCCCCAAGGAGTCCATCATCGCCCGCGCCCCGCACCCCCCTCTCACCGCCTACTACGCCAGCGAAAACGATCGGCGCAGTTTCGTCGGTGCGCTGTTCGACCGCACCGCGTCCGACTACGACCGCATCGACCGCCTGCTCGCCCTTGGCAGCGGCCCCTGGTATCGCAACCAGGCGCTGCGGCGTGCCGGCCTCGCCACCGGCATGCGCGTCGTCGATATCGGCATCGGCACCGGACTGGTCGCGCGCGAAGCGGTGAAGCTGACAGGCGACCCCGCACTTGTGGTCGGCGTCGACCCCAGCGTCGGCATGATGTCGCAGGCGCACCTGCCCGGCGTACAGCTCTTCGAAGGGCGCGCCGAAGCCATCCCCTTTCCCGATGCCAGCTTCGACTTTCTCAGCATGGGCTACGCGCTGCGCCACATCAGCGACATCGACGCCGCCTTCCGCGAATTTCACCGCGTGCTCAAACCCGGCGGCCGCTTGTGCCTGCTCGAAATCACCAAGCCCGAACGTGCCTGGAGCCGGATGCTGCTCAAGGGCTACATGCGCGGCGTGGTGCCGGTACTGGCGCGCCTGACGGGCAGCAGCGCCGAATCGGCCAAACTGTGGCGCTACTACTGGGACACCATCGAAGCCTGCGTACCGCCGGACGCAGTGATCGACACCCTGGTCGAAGCAGGATTCACCGGCGCAAAACGGCATGTCGAAACCGGCGCACTGTCGATTCTGGCGGAGTATCAGGCGGTGAAGCCAGGCTGAATTGCCTGCCGGCTGGCCTATCCTGAAGCAGTCATCATTCAGGGCCGGGCCAATGAAACTGCTGAGCTGGAACATCCAATGGGGTCGCGGCATGGACGGGCGGGTGGACCTTGCGCGCACCCTGCGCACCCTTCACCAACTGGGCGATTTCGACGTCTTCTGTCTGCAGGAAGTCGCAGTCAACTTCCCCGGCCTGCCCGGCAGCCGTGGCGAGAATCAAGTCGCCCTCCTCTCCGCCGGCCTGCCCGGCTACACCCCGATCTACGGCCCGGCCACCGACGTACCGGATGGCCACGGCGGCCGCAGCCAGTTCGGCAACGCCATCTTTTCCCGCCTGCCGGTCGGCCAGGTGTGGCGGCACCTGCTGCCCTGGCCCGCCGACCCGGCCGTGCCCAGCATGCAGCGGGTACTGGTCGAAGCCGTAGTGAGCACAGACCTCGGCCCGCTCAGAGTGATGACCACCCATCTCGAGTACTACTCGTCCATCCAGCGCCAGGCTCAGATCGCCGCCATCCGCCGCCTGCATGCCGAAGCCTGCGCCCTGTCGGGACGGCCACCGTTGATTGAAGAACAGGGTGGCAGCTTCGAAGTGTTTCCGCGGCCTGCACAGGCGCTGCTGTGCGGCGACATGAACTTCCCCGCCCATGCATCCGAGCGCGCGCAGATGCTTGCCCCGTTTGGGGAAGGTGTGCCCGCATTCCAGGATGCCTGGTCCGTGCTGCATCCGGGTCAGACCCATGCGCCCACGGTGGGCATTCATCCGGTGGATTTCGTCAAGCAGCCGGAGTGTTTTGATTTTGTGTTTGTGACCGAGGGGCTGGCGGGGAGGTTGTCATCGCATGGGGTTGATGCGGTGACGGAGGCTTCGGATCATCAGCCGGTTTGGGTGGAGTTGGGGTGAGATGGGGCCTATTGAACGCTAACTCTACTCATATAGGGCCCATCTGGTAATGCATTTGGCCCTATAACGAATGCTTGTTGATTAGCTTGGCGAGTTAGTGGCATATAGTTTGGGGCAGCCCGTGTAACGGCTGCATTGATGGCTGCAACGAGCAGCATGGCAATAGGACTTCCCCCAGAACTATTTTGCGGTTGATATTGAATATGTTGCTTGGCGTTCCAGATATCAACGCCATTTCTATCGACCATTCGGTAGTCAAAATCAACCGTCACGACCGTTGATAGCAAAGCATATTTTGCATCCCAGTTATTAATTGTTACGTACAACACAGCATCGGCGCCAAAAAGTTTTGCCAAACTTCCAGGTGGCTGCTGATGGATGCTTTCACCCTCGTAAAACCCCTCTTGCTCGAGTACAAACTTTACTGTGTTCACCGGAAAAACGTAGTAGCCCTTCTCCGCTAGAGGAACGGATAAGGTCGAAAGTAGAAAATTGGGTGCCTCGACATCAAGTGATTTATTTACCGTTGGCACAACAAGGATTGAACGTGGTGCTGCTGAATAAAAGGCACTTAAATCCTGCTTAACGGGTTGTGCAACACACCCCGTAAGTAAAGCCGTCGTAGATATCAAAACAGCAAATTTCACTTGGTAGCCCCCGCTTTAATCGGCTCACGACGCTCTATATTTTGAATCATCGTATCCATTAATCCCCGGCTTTCAGGCCAAGCATTCCTTTCTCGCGTATACATCGCAACAGCCTTATCCGACGAACCGCTCTGAAGATAAAGTGTACCGAGTTCAGCATAGAGCCCTGGAGGTACTTTCTGGCCTGATTTTTCCGTTGCGGATATGCCGGCCTCTAGGCCAATTTTCATTTCTTCCATCTTGGCCGGGTTTTTATACCCTTCATAAAGCATAGATTCATATTCAGACCAGTTATACATAGATGGCTTAACGCAACCACTCAACGCCAACACTGCCAAAGCCATCACTGTTAATCGAAGCATGATTTTCTCAATTCACTAGAAAGGTACGATTTACGCCATCTCCGAGATAAATCTTCTCATCGAGTAATACATTGCTCCCGGAAATTACACGCAAAGAATGCGTGCCTGGCAAAACCCGAATAGCGTTGATACCTTCAAGAAATTCGCCAACACTTCCCATCACTAACCCATCAATAACCACACGTGCAGCTTGGGCGTTTTCAGTTTTCGCTTTGAAAGTAATTTGTGGGCGCATGTCAGAGACACTTTGCTTTTCAGTCGGCATTTGGACACAACCACTAAATCCAAACGTGCCAATTAGGCCACTTACCAACACAAGTTTTTTTATGACTTTATTCATTATCTCGCCCCTAAAAACCGAACAACCAATCCATCTGATTTGTATCCGTCAATGGAGCCAGAAACCAAGGATGCAACGGAACCATCATTTAATTCGTTCTCACCAAAAGTCGATTCCACACGAATTTGAGCAATCTGCCGTCCTGGCAAAGTGATTTCTGCGCCAGTTTGGGGAGATTTTATTTTTTCGCCCTTTGTTTGGACCATGAATAACATGCCGGGCTTAATCCCCTGGCTTTTACCACCACCAATATATATATGCCCTGCATCCGCTTTTAGGATGTATGTCTGCCAAGGACGCGTACTTAGTTCTGACGAAAGCCGATTCACTGCCTCGGAAACCGCTTGTCGAATAGCTGCATCATTAAGCGTCCCGTCATAAGCCGCCTGTGATCCAAAACCAAATGTTGATGCTGTTTCTGTGGAAGCCTCGCCTGCGCCAGACGTGGCAAAAAAGACATGGCCCGTATTGACATCAACAACCCGAACATCAATTTTTGCAAAGGCAACTTGACGCTTACTTGACGACACAAAACCAGTTTCGCCTAATGTTTTCCGGCCAAACTCAGTTAGCGAGCCAACTATTAAGGCATCCACACCAATCAAATTAAGCTTCTCTCCGGTCAATTGGGATTCAGCTTGCAAGCGCGAAATATCGGGCCGCTCAAACACCAAATACGCACCCGATTCAGTAAGCGCTTTACTCATTAGGTCGGTGACCTGTTTACCCAAAGGATCATCATGCCTGTCACGCAGAAGGGAATAGCCATAATTTGTTTCGTTAGTAACCCGCCCTAAAGCTATCTTTCGTTTAAGGGTTGGCGCCATAGGAGCTTGTGCTATCACAGCCTGCTGTGCTGTCCGCTGAGCGGCAACCGAGTGTGGCGGTTCTATTGATGTGACTGGTGGTGTCTGGATCGCACATCCAGATATAAGTGCCAGCGAAAAGATGGCTGAAATTTTTCTGTTAATTGAAGAAAAACTATTGGCAATACTATTGACCATCTCACAGCCCCCATTTGGATATTGGATTTTTTAGTTGAATACCAGCAGATATGCTGTGCAGCGCGGCCCAGTTTACGCTACTAAACCTGTAAAGAAAGTGACTAGTCGCCGGCTACCCCCGGCTAACGGTCAGTAACCAAACGAGCTCCTTCACCAATCCACATTCGGCAGATAACTGCCTGCGGCCTCATCCGCCCTACGGACTCCAAACACTCAGTAGTGTCCGGCCACCGCCACCCCCATCTTCGGCAACCACCGCCTTAACCCCGGCATCGTAATCACCGTACTAAATATCGCCATCAGCACCAACATGGTGAACACCTGCTGCGAAATCACGCCAAGGTCAAAGCCAACATTGATGACGATGAGTTCCATCAGCGCACGGGTATTCATCATGATGCCGATCACCTTGCCTTCATGGTGCGACATGCCGACCCAGCGCGCGGCAAGGTAGCGGGCGCCGAATTTGCCGAAGGTAGCCAGCACTATCAGCGTCAACTACAGCAGAGTGAAAAACAGCAGGACCTCGGTCTGGCGGACCGCGAGTGCGGGGGTGTTCAAATCATGCCGCCGTTGACCGAAATGATCTGGCCAGTGAGGTAACTCGCCTGTTCCGATGCGAGAAAGCTCACCACGTTCGCGACCTCTTCCGGCTGCCCGGCGCGCTTCATCGGCACCATCGCTTCGATGGCTTGTTTGTTGAAGACGCCGTCGATCATATCGGTCGCGATGATGCCCGGCGCCACCGCGTTGACCGTGACGCCGCGGCTGGCGAGTTCCAGCGACAGCGATTTGGTGGCGGCGTGCAGCGCGCCCTTGGCCGCCGAATAATTGACCTGGCCGCGGTTGCCGGTGAGGCCGGCGATGGAGGTGATGTTGATAATGCGCCCCCAGCGGCTGCGGATCATCGCCATGGTCAGCGGCTGGGTGACGTTGAAGAAACCGTTGAGCGACACGTCGAGCACCCTGTGCCACTGCGCTGCGCTCATGCCGGGGAAGACGGCATCGTCGTGGATGCCGGCATTGTTCACCAGCACCTGGATCGGCGCGTCGGCAATCAGGGCTTCGAGTGCGGTGCGGCTGGCATCGGCATCGGTGACGTCGAATGCGAGCGCCTCGGCCTGGCCTTTGTCGGCGCGAATGGCCTCGACCAGCGCCTGCGCCTTCGCCAGATTCCGGTTGGCGTGGATGTATACAAAATAACCGTCAGCGGCGAGGCGGCGACAAATCGCCGCGCCGATGCCCCCACTGCCGCCAGTGACCAGTGCGCGCTTCATGATGATGTGTTCCCCGGTTTCGCCACATCCAGCAGCGCGGCATCCAGCACCACAATCGCGCGACCGTTCAGCAGCAGTTCTTGCTCAGCAAACACGCTGAAGCCATACAAAATCGTATTGTCGTCGCCCGACTCGCGTACCGCCTCCACCCGCAGATCGGCGGCGATGTCGTCCAGCCGCGTCACCTTCAATTCGACTGCGCGCACGCTGGCCAGATAGCCGGCGCGCGGCGC
>JAGVGD010000127.1 GCA_020057245.1 Thiobacillus sp.
ATGACGACCGCCTGGACCCCGGCCACCTTCAGTCACACCGGCATTGCGCCCGGCACCTGTTCGACCTGCCACAACGGCACAACCGCCACTGGGAAGCCGTCCAATCACATCCCGACGACGGCTGCCTGTGATGCGTGCCACAAGACGACCACACCGTGGGCGCCTGCGACCATGAGTCACACTGCGGTCGTCAGTGCAACCTGCGACTCATGCCATGGCGGTGCTTACACCGCTGCGGGGGCGGAGGCCAAGCCGACCAATCACATCCCGACTGCTCTGGTGGGGGGCAAGACCTGCAATGCGTGTCACACCAGCACTACCAACTGGTCGAGCCAGAAAATGGATCACAACAATATTGTGACTGGGTGCAAAACATGTCATGCCACCGGCACCAATTATCTGGGCGACATGGAGAAGAAGAGCGTGACCCACGAATCCAGTACAGCCACTGACTGTTCACAGTCCGGTTGCCACAAACCCTTGGGAAACAAGGGGGTGGCCTATGTTGAATGGGATTAAGCCGACAGCTGATATTGGACAATCTAAGCGGGGTATGTATGTTCTTTGCATCTAAAAACAGGCTGGCGGCGGCACTGATCGGTTGTAGCGTTCTGGCGATCAGTGCGCAATCCGCGATGGCGCAGATCCTGGATGAAATCCAGGTTCAGCCCGACAATTTCGAAAATGCCATCCGGTTGCAATTCAATGCCCGGATCCAGTTTGTACGTGCGGTGCCGGTCGGCAAGACCAACAGCATCCTGGTCTATTTCCGGGTGGTGCAAAGTGATGAATCGGAGGAAAGCACGTCGATCCAAACGCTCGGATCCAAGCCTTTTGAACGGCTGCCTGGGGTCACCGTGACCTATGCGCCGCAGACCGCACAGATACAAAAACTGACCCTGGTGATCGGCAAAGATAAAGTACCCCCCCGGGTTACGGTACGTGCGGGGGCGAACGGCCGGAGTGTGATCATCATTTTTGGTGACAAGCTCATAAAGCACCAAACCGGTTTGGTCAGCAAACGCTATGCATTGACCCTGTTGAGCACAGAATCCAAAAATGAACTGGGCAGAGTCATCCCCCGGGAGTTTCAGGAATATGAAGTTTTCACGTCGCAGCAAACTCGCGATGGCATGACCCTGTATGAATTGAACCTGGGTTACTTTGATACGGCCGTACAGGCGGAGCAGGTTCGCGCCAGGCTGCTGGCCCAATTTCCGGATGCCGACGTGATCGATCTGTTCAAGCGCAGGGAGGACACACTCAAGGCTGCCTCCGCAAAGGTTGAGCCGACCTTTAACTTGCCCGAGGCGCCGTTGCCCGAAGTGGAAGGCCAAGCGGCCACGCACATGGCTCAAGCGCAGGAAGCACTCAAAGCGACTAATTACGAACTGGCCATCACTGAATTCAACCGAGTATTGCTATTGCCGCCGAACAAGCATTCGCAGGATGCACAAGAGCTGATCGGCCTGGCCCGGGAACGCAATGGTGAATTGGCCAAAGCCAAGGCGGAATACGATCTTTACCTGAAGCTGTTTCCGGATGGGCCGGGTGCGGATCGGGTGCGTCAGCAACTTGCTCAACTGAAAGTACCCGCTCCAGGCGCCCGCAAAGTAAAAGTCAGGGACGCAACCGTCGTCAAAACCGTTACCGGCAATTTTTCCCAGTTTTATTATGGCGGACAAACCCAAACTCAAACGGCCTTCAATACCGCCACCACACCGGGAACGTCATCGCTTACGTCCACCGACCAGTCAGAGCTGAGAAGCAGCCTCGATCTCAAAGGGCTTTATCGGGATGCTGATGCGGATCAGAAGTTGGTATTTCGGGGTGACGACACACGCAGCTTTATCGATACGCGTCCGAATCGGAGCCGCGTTCTGTCCGCTTTTTATGAATACAAAGGGTATCAGAACGGATTCAGCGCCAAACTGGGTCGACAGACCCCGACATCCGGCGGCGTGCTTGGTCGTTTCGATGGCGCGCTTGTAGGCTACGAATTCGCACCCAAGTGGCGTGCCAACGTCGTTGCGGGGAGGCCGGTAGATTTCCCGTCACTGGGCACGGATCAGACATTCTGGGGGGTAAGCCTGGATGCGGATGAACTGACCGAGCGCTTGCGCGCCAAGACCTACTACTTCAACCAGACTGCGGATGGCATCGTGGACCGGCGCGCGGTGGGGCTGGAACTGGGGATGTATGACGCGCGGGGCTCCGTCAGTACCTTGCTGGATTACGACATCAGTTACGGTGTGCTCAACATTGGCACCTTGCAGAGCAACTGGCTGAGCAAGGGCGGAACCAGTTTCAGCTTCGGGCTGGATTATCGCCGCTCGCCTCCGCTCACAACATCGGCTGCCTTGTATAACAGCGCAGTGACGGGCATGACGCCGATTCCCACCAGCATCGAGCAATTGCTCAAGACCGATTCCGAGGACCAGATTCGCACCTGGGCGGAGGAGGCGAGTGCCATTTCCGAGTCGGCTACAGCGGGATTCCTGACGCCGTTGAGCGAGAAATGGCAACTGGGCGGCGATTTCAGCTGGTCCAGAACGGGCGATCTGCCCGGCCAGACCCTGGATGACGGGACGGTGATTCCGCCCACGCCGGCCACCGGCAATATTTACGTCTATTCCCTGCGTGCCATCGCCTCCGGTCTTCTGGTGACGAACGATGTCCATGTGTTCAGCTTGTCGCAGAACCAAGGCGAAACCTATCATGGCGAACTTCTCGTCTACAACAACACAACCCGGCTGGGCCGCTGGACGCTTGAACCCTCGCTGAAATACTACCAGCAGCAAACCGATCCCAGTACCGACCTGACACGCTGGACGCCTGGACTTCACCTGGCCTATCTGTGGAAGGACAATTTGTCGCTGGAGGCCGATTACACCTTTGAACACGCGACCACCACCAGCCTTGACACCGAGGACATCAGCCAGCAGCACTTTTTCTACGCGGGCTACCGCTGGGACATCTGAGCTTTGGACGCAATGAAAGCCATCGCATGCTGGAAGTGACCGGACTCGGCTGCCTGCGCGGGGAGCGCCGCCTGTTCGGCGGTGTGTCGTTCAAACTGGCGCCTGGCGGGTTGATCTGGATACAGGGCGGCAACGGCAGCGGCAAGACCACGCTGCTGCGCACGCTGTGCGGGCTGGCCCAGGCGATGGCCGGCAAAGTGCACTGGCGAGGTGAGCCGATCCAGATGCTGGGTGAGGATTACCGGCGCGAGCTGACGTATATCGGCCATGCCAATGGCCTGAAAGAAGATTTCAGCGCGCTGGAAAACCTGCGCATCGCAGCGCAACTGGCCGGGCAGTCGATCAGCCGCGAGGCGGGAGTCGAAGCCTTGCTGGGAAGCGGCCTGGCGGGGCGCGAGCACTTGCCGGTCAAATTCCTGTCGCAGGGCCAGCGCCGCCGCGTCGCCCTGGCCCGGCTCAGGCTTGCGCACCCACGCACCCTCTGGTTGCTGGACGAACCCTTCAATGCACTGGATACCCGTGCGGTTGCTGACATGCAGCACATCATGGAAAACCATCTGGCACGGGGTGGCATGATTGCTCTGACCACCCATCAGGATGTGGACATCCAGGCGGCCGATACCCAGACGCTGCGGTTAGACGCTTGAGGATGCGGGGGAGATGATGCAAACCCTGCGTTACGTGGTTTTCCGCGATCTGCTGCTCGCCATGCGGCGGCGCGCCGATGTCGCGACCACGCTGTTCTTTTTCGTCATTGTCGCCAGCCTGTTTCCGCTGGGCGTGGGGCCGGATCCCAAGCTGCTGCGTGTCATGGCCCCCGGGATTCTGTGGGTGGGCGCATTGCTGGCGTCCATGCTGTCCCTGGGGCGGCTCTTCGCCGAGGATTATGCGGATGGCAGTCTGGAACAACTGGTGCTGGCGCCGGAACCGCTTGCCTTGGTGGTGATCGGCAAGGTCGTGGCGCACTGGCTGGTGTCGGGTTTGCCGCTGGTGTTGATTTCGCCGGTAATCGCGTTGCAATTCGACTTGCCGCGCGAGGCGATTGTCACCCTGCTGCTGGCGCTGCTGCTGGGCACCCCGTTGCTGAGTCTGATCGGCGCGATTGGCGCGGCGCTGACGGTAGGGGTGCGCGGCGGCGGGGTGCTGATCTCGCTGTTGGTGCTGCCCTTGTATGTGCCGGTGCTGATCTTTGGCGCGGGTGCGGTGGATGCCAGCGCCATGGGGATGGATGCCAGTGGTCACCTGTCCATACTCGGTGCGTTGCTGCTGCTAGGCATGGTGCTGGCACCTTGGGCGACCGCGGCCGCGCTGCGGATATCATTGGAATAATGATCACCATGGAATCTTCACCCGCATGAAACTGAACTGGTTCAAATACGCCTCCCCCGTCACGTTTTATCCGCTGGCGGGCAAGCTGATCCCGTGGTTCGCGCTGGCTGCGGCGATTCTCACGGTTGCGGGGCTGTACCTCAGTTTTTTTGTCGCGCCTACGGATTTTCAGCAAGGCGAGTCGTATCGCATCATATTCATCCATGTGCCTGCGGCCTGGATGTCGATGTTCATCTACATCGTGATGGCGGGCTGGGCAGCGGCCGGGCTGATTTTCAATACGCGTCTGTCGTCGATGATGGCCAGCGCGCTGGCGCCGACCGGCGCGCTGTTCACCTTCATCGCCCTGTGGACTGGCGCGCTCTGGGGCAAGCCCACCTGGGGCGCGTGGTGGGTATGGGATGCCCGGCTGACGTCCGAGTTGATCCTGCTGTTTCTGTATATGGGGTTTCTGGCGCTGCACGCCGCGATCGACGACCCGCGTCGCGCCGACCGTGCCAGCGCGGTGCTGGCGCTGGTCGGCGTGGTCAACGTGCCGATCATTTATTTCTCGGTCAAATGGTGGAATACCCTGCATCAGGGCGCGTCGGTCAGTATGACCATGGCGCCCAAGATGGCTGCCACCATGCTGCTGGGCATGCTGGTCATGGCGCTGGCCTGCTGGATGTACAGCATCGCCGCAGCATTGGCGCGTGTGCGCTGCATCATCCTGGAGCGCGAGCAGCAGGCTGAATGGATCGCCAACCTGGGGGAACCGATATGATCTGGAAAAGTCTGGATGACTTCATTGCCATGGGCGGCTATGGCTTCTATGTCTGGGGCTCTTACCTGGTCACGGCCGCGCTTATCGGAGCCGAAATTTTGATGTTGCGCGCGCGTCGGCGGGCTGTAGAGAAAGTCCGCCAAGTCCAAATAATCTTATCCGAGCAGACGAAACATGAAACCCCGTCATAAACGCATGGCGCTGATTGCCGCCGGGCTGGCTGCGGTCGGTCTGGCCGCCACCCTGGTACTGAATGCCTTTCGCAGCAACCTGGTGTTTTTTTTCACGCCGAGCCAGATCGCTAACCACGAAGCGCCTACCGGCCGCGGTCTGCGCATCGGCGGGCTGGTGGTGGCGGGGAGTGTGAAACGCGAAGGCGTGACGGTGCACTTCACCGTGACCGATACCGCCCAGTCCATCCCCGTGGTGTATACCGGCATCCTGCCTGACTTGTTCAAGGAAGGAAAAGGCGTGGTCGCCCAGGGCGAACTGGATGCCAATGGCGTGTTTCAGGCCAGTGAAGTGCTGGCCAAGCACGACGAAAACTACATGCCGCCCGAGGCGGCCGAAGCGCTCAAGCGCGCCCAGGCCTCGGGTGAAAGCACCGGCAAATCGCTGGTCCTGGCTACGGAAAATAAACCCAAATGATTCCTGAAATCGGCCACTTCGCCCTCATCGTCGCGCTGCTGATCGCCATTGCGCTGGCAGTGCTTCCCATCGTCGGCGCGCAGCGCGGCATTGCGCCCTGGATGGCGCTGGCGCGCCCCGCTGCGCAAGGGCTATTCGTATTCATCACCCTGGCCATGGTGTGCCTGGCGTATTCCTTTGCGGTCAACGATTTTTCCGTGCTGTATGTCGCCAGCAATTCCAATTCCATGCTGCCGCTGCATTACCGGCTGGCTGCAGTGTGGGGCGGCCACGAAGGCTCGGTGCTGCTGTGGGTGTTCATGCTCACGCTGTGGATGGTCGCGGTGTCGTTGTTCAGCCGTCATCTGCCGCGTGAAATGGTGGCGCGCATCCTGGGCGTCATGGGCTTCATCAGCGTGGGCTTCCTGCTGTTTATGCTGCTGACGTCCAACCCGTTCGACCGTCTGCTACCTGCCGCGCTCGACGGCCGCGATCTCAATCCGCTGCTGCAGGATCCCGGCATGATTTTCCATCCGCCCATGCTCTATATGGGCTATGTGGGGTTTTCCGTGGCCTTTGCCTTCGCCATCGCCGCGCTGCTGGGCGGCAATCTGGATGCAGCCTGGGCGCGCTGGTCGCGGCCGTGGACACTGGTGGCTTGGGTGTTCCTCACCGTCGGCATCGCACTTGGCAGCGTCTGGGCGTATTACGAACTGGGCTGGGGTGGCTGGTGGTTCTGGGATCCGGTGGAAAACGCCTCCTTCATGCCGTGGCTGGTCGGTACTGCACTGATCCATTCGCTCGCTGTGACTGAAAAGCGCGGCAGCTTCAAGAACTGGACCGTGCTGCTCGCCATCATCGCCTTTTCGCTGTCTCTGCTGGGCACCTTCCTCGTGCGTTCCGGCGTACTGACGTCCGTCCATGCCTTCGCCACTGACCCCAAGCGCGGCATCTTCATCCTGATTTTTCTGGCGATCGTGACCGGCGGCTCGCTCCTGCTGTTCGCCTGGCGAGCGGCCAAGGTGGGTCTGGGCGGGCGCTTCGACCTGGTGTCGCGCGAATCCATGCTGCTCGCCAACAACGTGATTCTGGTCGTGGCCGCCGGCTCGGTGCTGCTGGGCACCTTGTATCCGCTGGTGCTCGACGCACTGGGACTGGGCAAGATTTCGGTTGGCCCGCCTTATTTCGATAACGTGTTCGCCCCGCTCATGGCACCCGCCATTTTCCTCATGGGCGTCGGCCCGCTGGCGCGCTGGAAAGCGGCCAGCCTGCCGGAACTGGCGGTGCGTTTGCGCTGGGCATTCGGCGTCAGTCTGGTCAGCGCCTTGCTGCTGCCGTTCGCGTTGGGAGCGTGGTCGCCCATGGTCAGTTTTGGACTGCTGCTCGCGCTGTGGGTGTTCACCACCACCGCGCTCAATCTATGGAACCGGGTTAAACCGGTCGCGGCGACCACGTTGCGCCAGCGCTTCGGCAGCCAGTCGCGCAGCTATTACGGCATGTTGCTGGCGCATCTTGGCGTCGGCGTGTTCATCGTCGGCGTTACGCTGGTCAAGGGCTACGAGACCGAAAAGGACGTGCGCATGGAAGTCGGCGATACCGTCAGCATCGGCGCCTGGCAATTCGTCTTCAAGGGCGTGACCGAAACGCCCGGCCCCAATTACATGGCTTCGCGAGGCAGCATCGATGTCCTGAAAAACGGCCAGCTGGAGCGCACCATGGCACCGGAAAAACGCATCTACTTTGCCACCCAGATGCCCATGACCGAAGCGGCCATCAACACCGGTTTCACCCGCGACCTGTATGTCTCGCTGGGCGAGCCGGTCGATAACGGCGCCTGGGTGGTGCGCGTGTATGTCAAACCCTTCGTCGACTGGATCTGGGGCGGCTGTCTGATCATGGCGATGGGGGGTGCGCTGGCGCTGACCGACCGCCGTTACCGCCTGACGCGTCGCCGCGCACAGGCCGTGCCCGCTGTTGAGCCGGTTGTGGAGGCAGCATGAAAAAAGCCTGGGTTCTGATTCCGCTGGCGGTGTTCATCGCCATGCTGGTGTTCCTGGGGGTGGGGCTCAAGCTCGACCCGCGCGAGGTGCCGTCGCCGCTGATCGACAAACCCGTGCCGGTGTTCCACCTGCAAACCCTCGACACCCCATCGCGGCTGCTGTCTTCCGCCGACATGCGTGGCCAGGTCTGGTTGCTCAATGTGTGGGCATCGTGGTGCAGCGGGTGTCGAGAGGAGCATCCGGTCCTGGTCGAGTTCGCCCAAACCCGCGCTGTGCCGATTGTCGGGCTGGATTACAAGGATCAGCCGGACGATGCGCGCCGCTGGCTGGGCAATTTTGGCAATCCCTACATCGCCAGTGTGTCCGATCCCGATGGCCGGACGGGGATCGAGTTCGGCGTCTACGGCGTGCCTGAAACCTTCGTCATCGACAAGGCCGGCATCATCCGTCACAAGCAGATCGGGCCGATCACGCCCGACATCTTGCGCGATACGATTCTTCCGCTGGTGAAAAAACTCAATGCTGCTTAAATTCATTTTCCCGCTGCTGTTCGCAGCGATGCTCGCCCCGGCGTTCGCCAGGGAAGCTGCCCCGGTCGCGGCCGATCCCGTTGCCGAAGCGCGGCTGATGAAACTCTCCAGTGAATTGCGCTGCCTGGTGTGCCAGAACCAGACCATTGCCGACTCCAACGCCGAGCTGGCGGTCGATCTGCGCAACGAAATCCGCGAAAAAATCCAGACCGGCATGAGCGATGCCGAGATCAAGGATTTCATGGTCGCCCGCTATGGCGACTTTGTGCTGTATCGCCCGCCCGTCAAGAACACGACGCTGGTGCTCTGGATCGGCCCCTTCCTGCTATTGGCAGTGGGCGGCGGCATTCTGGTTTTCAATCTGCGCCGCCGCCGGCATGCCGGCGCCGACCCGGAATTGAGCCACGACGATCAGGCGCTGGCGGAATCCCTGCTGCACACCGACTCAACCAAGGAAACAACATGACCGGATTTTTGATTGTGATGGGCGTACTCATCGCCCTGGGGCTGGCCTTTGTGCTGCCCGCGCTGGTGAAGCAGCGCAGCGAGGATGACAAAACGTCGCGCGCGCAAGCCAACGTGGTGATCTACCGCGACCAGCTCAACGAACTCGATGCCGACCTGGCCAATGGCACGATCAGCACGGAACAGCATACGGTCGGTCGGCGTGAACTGGAAAAGCGCGCCCTGGAAGACACCCTGGCCGCGGTCAACGACATTACCCCGATGCGGTCCGGGCGCGGCCGTTGGGCGCCGGTTGCGTTGGCCGTGCTGATTCCGGTCGCCGCCGTGGGCCTGTATCTCAAGGTCGGCACGCCTGAGGCCATCGCACCGCTGGCGTCGCCCACGCAGGATGCGACCGCCGCGCCTGCCAGCGC
>JAGVGD010000036.1 GCA_020057245.1 Thiobacillus sp.
CTGGGGCGCGCTGGGAAGTGACCACCGTGCGGGCACGCACGGGCGTGGCGCGTCTGGCCGGGCGGCGTTCCAGCGCAGGGGCTGCCGCTGAGGTTTCCGGTTCGGCCCGGGTTTGCGGTTCTACACCGGGAATCGCGCTGCTGCTGGCGGATTCCATTCGCTGCCCGGGCGGATCGAGCAGAATCGCATATTCCCGTTGCAGGCGCGCCTCGCATTCGGAGATCAACACGAACTGCGCCACCGGATCATTGACGCTCTGGGTCGTGCGGATATGCAACAAGGTCTGGCCGCCGGAGGGCTCGATCGTCAGTTCGGCACGCGGCAACGGCGCAATTCCGCCTGGGAAAGGGGCAATGCTGATGCAGTCCGTTGTGGTCGAATCCGTCGCACCAATCAGCGGGACAACGGCATGCAAGGGCTGTCCCAGGTACGAGCGCACACTGACGTCCCCCAGCCCGAGCGCTGCGG
Source organism: Thiobacillus sp. (assembly GCA_020057245.1). Taxonomy (GTDB): domain Bacteria; phylum Pseudomonadota; class Gammaproteobacteria; order Burkholderiales; family Thiobacillaceae; genus Thiobacillus. The sequence goes on from JAGVGD010000036.1 coordinate 469, forward strand.
CAAAACCGGCATGACACAAACCCAGCAGGAGGCAGGCAGTTTTCAAGTTCACATGATTACGGTTGGAGGCAGAACATGCATGATATTCGGGCGAAAAACCCTTTAACTTGAGGCGCTTCCCGCAGATGGCATGCTTTTTGGCTGGCATGCGCCGGAGTTTACCGCAACAGCGCCGGAGATGACCCCAACAGCGCCTGACTTTATCCCAACAGCACCTGGCTTTATCCCAACAGCACCAACGCCCACACCACCACGGCATTGACCAGCGCGATCATGACCGCCGCACTGCCCATGTCCTTGGCGCGCTTGATCAGCAGATGGTGTTCCAGCGAAATGCGGTCCACCGCAGCCTCGACGGCCGAATTGAGCAATTCGACCATCAGCACGCCCAGCACGGCGGCAATCATCAGCGCGCGCTCGACCCCGGTCGAGCCCAGATACAGGGCCAGCGGAATCAGCAGCAGCGCCAGGAATACTTCCTGACGGAACGCATCCTCATGCTTGAACGCAGCGCGCAAACCGTCCCAAGTGTAGCCGATGGCGTTCAGCAAACGCCGCAGGCCGGTTTTGCCCTTGTAGGGACTGACAGGCTCGGTCATGCCGCAGGTTTATACGTCAGGTCGAGTTCGCGCGCCGCCTTGACGTCATCCAACCGCCGCACTGGCAGGCTGTAAGGCGCGCCCTTGACCAGCTCGGGGCTGGTTTCGGCTTCGTGCTTGATGATTTTCATCGCCTCGATGAAGCCATCGAGGGTTTCGCGGCTCTCGGTCTCGGTCGGCTCGATCAGCAGGCATTCCGGCACCAGCAACGGAAAATAAGTGGTCGGCGCGTGGTAGCCGTAGTCGAGCAGGCGCTTGGCAAAGTCCATCGCCGACACGCCGGTGGCGTCTTTCAACTTTTTCAGCGTGACGATGAATTCGTGGCTGGCGCGACGCTCGGGGTAAGCCAGTTCAAAGCCCGCCTTGCGCAATTCCGCCATCAGATAGTTGGCGTTGAGGGTGGCATATTCGGCGACCCGATGCATGCCTTCGCGCCCCAGCAAGCGCGCATAGATGTAGGCGCGCATCAGCACGCCGGCGTTGCCCATGTTGGCCGACAGGCGGCCGATGGATTGCGGCAGGTCGGTTTCGGTCGCCAGGCGGTAGAGGCCGTTGTCGTTCAGCACCAGCGGAATCGGCATGAAGGGCAGCAGCCGCTGCGACACGCCGACCGGGCCCGCGCCCGGCCCGCCGCCGCCGTGCGGGGTAGAGAAGGTCTTGTGCAGGTTCATGTGGATGACGTCGAAGCCCATGTCGCCGGGACGCACCTTGCCGAGAATCGCGTTGAGGTTGGCGCCGTCGTAGTAGAGCAGGCCGCCGGCGTCGTGGACGATCTTCTGGATGTCGGTAATGGTCTTCTCGAACACGCCCAGCGTCGACGGGTTGGTCAGCATCAGCCCGGCAGTCTGCGGACCGACCGCGGCGCGCAGCGCGTCCAGGTTGACCGCGCCGGAGGAATCCGTGGGGATTTCCTTCACGGTATAACCGCACATCGTGGCGGTGGCCGGATTGGTGCCGTGCGCGGCATCCGGCACGATGATCTCGCGCCGAGCCGTGTCGCCGCGCGCATCATGGTAGGCGCGGATCATCGCCACCCCGGCGAACTCGCCGTGCGCGCCCGCCATCGGCGCCATCGACACGCCCGCCATGCCGGTGACGTCCTTCAGCATTTCCTGCAGTTCGTACATGCTGGCGAGGAAGCCCTGCCCCGTCTCGTCCGGGCTCGCCGGATGGCGCGCCAGAAACTGCGGCAGCATCGCCAGCGAATTGCACGCGCGCGGGTTGTACTTCATGGTGCACGAACCGAGCGGGTAGAACTGCGTGTCGATCGAGAAGTTCTTCTGGCTCAAGCGCGTGTAGTGGCGCACCACGTCGAGCTCGGACACCTCGGGCAGCGCAGGCGCAGCCTTGCGGCGAAACGCAGCAGGCAAATCGTCGAGGCTGCCGCTGGCGGCGGGAAGTTGCGAAGTGGCCGTGCGGCCGGGACGGGAATGGTCGAATATCAGCATGGTTAAAACCTTGTTATCCGCGAAGTGCACGAAGGGACGCGAAGGAAAACCCGAAAGAATTCCTTTGATCTTCTTCACGTTCCTTCGCGCACTTCGCGGATGAAAAAATCACTTCAATACAGCCAGCGCGGCCTCGTAGTCCGGCTCCTGCTTGATCTCGGGAACGAGTTCGGCGTGCAGCACCTTGTTGTTTTCATCCAGCACCACCACAGCGCGCGCGGTCACGCCAGCCAGCGGGCCGGAGGTGATGTCGACGCCGTAGTTGCGCTTGAATTCGGCGCCGCGCATGGTCGACAGCGTCACCGCATTGCTGGTGCCTTCGGCGGTGCAGAAACGGCCTTGCGCAAACGGCAGGTCGGCCGAAATTACCATCAGCACCGCGCCGTTCAGCGCTGCGTCATTGAATTTTTTGGTCGAAGTGGCGCAGACGCCTGTGTCCAGGCTCGGCACAATGTTCAGCAGCTTTTTCTTGCCGGCGAAATCCGCCAGCGAGACATCGGACAGATCGCCGCTGACCAGTTTGAAATCCGGCGCGGTGTCGCCGACCTTGGGGAAGTTGCCGGATACGTCGATGGGGTTGCCGCCTAGGGTCACTGCCATGATGGTTCTCCTGAATATACAAACGTGGGGATGCGGGGTCGATCAGTCTGGCAATCAGCCCGCGGGGTCTTCGTATCGCGACAAATGCTCGTCGACATTTTCGCGCAGGTATTTTTCATATTCCTGCATGAAGTAGCCGATCGCCGCTTCTTTCTCGAGCAGGAACTGCGCCTTGTTCTCGCTGCTGGCGTAGATCACGAAGGCGTTGAACCGCGCTGCAGCGAACAGCATGGACGCGCTCACCTTGGCCGGCTTGACCTTGCCCATGTGGGTGTTGCACAACGCGATATGCGCGTCGGCGAGTTCGTAGAATTCCTTGTCCTGCGGCATGTCGCTCATGGTTTTCCAATCAGTTCTTGTACGCGCACGGCGGTGCTTCGCGGCGCTTGGACAGGATACGTTCCAATTGTTGCGCGTAGAGGTCAAGGTCGGCGGTCGTTTTGGTTTCGGTGACGCACACCAGAATCGCCTGCCCGAGTTCGGGATACCAGCCGGAAATATCCAGCCCGCCAAGAATGCCCTGCGCCTGCAGCGCACGCAGTACATCTTTCGCGTTGTCGTTGAGCTTGAGTACGACTTCGTGGAAATACGGCGCGGCAAATGCGCGCGTCACGCCCGGAATGGCGGCCAGCTTGTCGGCCAGCGCCACCGTGTTGGCATGGCTCACCGATGCGACTTTCGCCAGACCTTGCGGACCCAGCAAAGCCATGTACTGGGTCGCAGCGGTGACGACCAGACCCTGGTTGGTGCAGATGTTGGAGGTGGCCTTGGAGCGGCGGATGTGCTGCTCGCGTGCCTGCAGCGTCAGCGAGAAGCCCGGCTTGCCATCCAGATCAACTGTCCGCCCGACGATGCGCCCCGGCATCTGCCGTACGAATTCCTGGCGGCAACACATGAAGCCGAAATACGGTCCGCCCGAAGCCATCGGCGCGCCCAGCGGCTGGCCTTCGCCGACGGCGATATCCGCTCCCTTCGCCCCCCAGTTGCCCGGAGCTTCGAGCACCGCCAGCGTGGTGGGGTTGACCAGGCCGATTGCCAGCGCGCCCTGGGCGTGCGCCCAGTCGGTCATCGCATGCACGTCTTCCAGCACGCCAAAGAAACCGGGCTGCGGGATCACCAGGCCGGCGAACGCGCCCGGGTCGGCCGGCAGCACGGTCTGGCCGCTGGCAGCGTCGTAATCGAGTTCGACCAGTTCGATACCCTGATTCTTCACCGTGGTCAGCACCACCTTGCGATAAATCGGATGCACCGTCTTCGGCACCAGCACGCGGCGCGAGGTCTTGTGCGCGCGCACCGCCATCAGCACCGCTTCGGCCAGCGCCGAGGCGCCGTCGTAGAGCGAGGCGTTCGACACGTCGAGCCCGGTCAGCCGGGTCATCATGGTCTGGTATTCGTAGATCAGCTGCAGCGTGCCCTGGCTGGCTTCGGCCTGATACGGTGTGTAGGCGGAGTAGAACTCGCCGCGCGTGGTGATCTGCCAGATCGCCGCCGGAATGTGGTGCTCATAAACCCCCGCACCGATGAAGTTGGACCAGAAGCCGTCTTGTGAGGCGCGTTCCTGCATCAGCCGCGTCACCGCCATTTCGGGCAGGCCGTCGGGGACGTCCTTCAGCTTGCCGGTCTTGAGCGCGGGCGGGATTTCGTCGAACAGGTCTTCGATGCTGGCCGCGCCAATGGCGCCGAGCATGGTGGAGACATCTTCAGGGGTATGCGGGATAAAGGGCATGTCTATCAAACCTTGTATCCGCGAAGGACGCGAAGGGGCGCGAAGAAAACCAAAACGGCAGGGGTTTGACTTCGCGTGTCTTCGCGTCCTTCGCGGACGAAAAAATCAATGAGCTTCGGATTCGACCAGCTTCTGGTACGCCGCAGCGTCCATCAGCCCGGCAACATCGGCGGCATTGGCGGGTTTCAGCTTGAACATCCACGCGCTGTAGGCATCCTTGTTGATGGCTTCGGGGCTGGATTCAACATCGGCGTTAGCGGAGATGACTTCGCCCGCAACCGGCGCGTAGACATCGGATGCGGCTTTCACCGATTCGACCACGGCGCATTCTTCACCCTTCGCCAGGCTGCGGCCTGTGGCGGGATTTTCGATGAACACCATGTCGCCCAGCAGATCCTGTGCATGGTGAGTAATGCCGACGGTCAGCGTGCCGTCGGCTTCGACGCGCACCCATTCGTGGCTGGGGGTGTATTTGAGGTCTGCGGGGATGCTCATGGTTTGCTCCAGTTAAATCGGGGTTTATCCGCGAAAGACGCGAAGGGGCGCGAAGAAAATCAAAAACGACCTGGGTTAGCTTCGCGTCTCTTCGCGTCCTTCGCGGATCAAATGGGTTTATTAAATTAAAACTTTGCCATTACGCACGAATGGATATTTAACCACTTTGGCTTTCAGCTTCTTGTCGCGGATCTCGACTTCGACTTCTTCGCCCGGCGCGATGCCGAGCGGGATGCGGGCGAGCGCGATCGATTGCTGCATCGTAGGCGAAAACGTGCCGGAGGTGATTTCGCCCTCGCCATGTTTGGTCAGCACTTTTTGATGACCGCGCAGCACGCCCTTGTCGAGCAGCAGCAGGCCAACCAGCTGTTGGGTGATTTCGCTTTTTTCCAGCGCAGCGCGGCCGACAAAATCGCGCTCGGTCTTCATGTCCACCGTCCACGCCAGGCCGGACTCCAGCGGCGAAGTGGTTTCGTCCATGTCCTGACCATAGAGATTCATGCCGGCTTCGAGCCGCAGGGTATCGCGTGCGCCCAGACCGATCGGCTTGCCGCCGGCTTCCATCAAGGCCTTCCAGAAGAAGGGCGCGGATTTCGCCAGCACCATCACTTCGTAGCCGTCTTCGCCGGTGTAGCCGGTGCGCGCGATGAACATCTCGCCCATCGCGGCGGCGTTGAAGGGTTTGAGATGGGCGGTGATGGAATCGACGCCGGGCAGCGCGTGGTTCAGGGCCTGCGTTGCATTGGGGCCCTGAATCGCGATCATCGCGAGGTCGCGGCGCGGGGTCAAAGTGAGCCCCATGTCCCAGTCGGCGTTCATCTTTTCCATCCAGGCGAGGTCCTTTTCCGCGGTGCCGGCATTGACCACCAGACGGAACCAGGACTCGTCCATGAAATAGATGATGAGATCGTCGATCACCCCGCCCGCTTCGTTGAGCATGCAGGAATACAGCGCCTTGCCCGAAACCTGCAGTTTGTCGACATTGTTGGCGACCAACCGCTTCAGGAACGCGCGGACATTGGCGCCCTTGATGTCGAGCGGCAGCATGTGCGAGACGTCGAACAGGCCGCAGCCGGTGCGCACCACATGGTGCTCTTCGATTTGCGAGCCGTAATTGACCGGCATGTCCCAACCGCCGAAATCGACCATTTTGGCGGACAGCTCGCGATGGGTGGCGTTGAGAGGGGTGTGCTTGAGCGCTGCAGGAGTAGACGCGGCTTGATTTGACATGACGGTGACCAAAAATTTAAGGGATGCACGCTTGCGCTCCACCCCTCTGTCCTTGGTACCTGAGAGATTACGGTTGTGCCGGATCGAGTCTGGCGCAACCGCTGCCCCTTCGGTGGTGATCTGCGGGTGTTGATTCAACCCGCGTCACGCTCTCCAGAGTGTTCCGATGTTGCGGTCCTTTTGCCTGAGCGATTCCGGGTGGGTTACGCCTTCGGCGGCATGCAAGGCATGCGCTCTCCCGCAACGGGAGGGCGAACTATACCGAAGAAGCGGAGGAGCGGCTAGCCTTGCGCCAGACTAGCGCCGGCTCAATAAGTCAGCTTCAGATCAAAGCCCATCGGCGCCACGTCGCGGATGGTCAAAGGCAGACTCAGCGGCTGTTCGCTGCGCGGCGGAATGCCCGCGGCGATGCGCTGCGGGTCATCGAGATACTCGCTGGGCGCGAAGCTGCGCCGGGCCAGCGGCCGCTCGCGCTGGTCGGTGAGCGTCAACACCAGCATCGGCCAGGCCTGGGCCTGATCGGCACGATTGCCAAGAGTCAGCACCAGTTTGAGCCGGCTGCGGGTTTCGGTCTGCAAGTCGCTGCCGATGATCTGCAGCTGCGCCAGGTTTTGCGGTAGTGACACGCTGCAGCCCAGCAGCGAACAGGCCTGCTCGACAGCCGGGCGCGCCTGCGGCCACCGTGCAACCAGACTATCGCGCAGGAAGTAAGCCGTTTGCGCCAGCAACACGATCAGCAGCAGCACGCTGCTCAAGCCCCACACCCAGGGTTTGAGGCGGCGCGGCGCGGCGAGCACCGCCGGCACGCTGTTGGGTGGCGGCGTGGCATATTCGATGCGGGCGGCGGGCGGTTCGATTGCGGTGAAAACCGGCGCAGCGGGGGGCTCGGGCTCGAAATGCGGCAGCGGTCCGAGGTCGTCCGGCACCGGAATGTCGGGGTCGATAAGGATGATCGAGGGCAATTCGAGTGCGCTTTCGCGCTGGGCGATGCCGCTGGGCAGGGGGGACTCGCGGGTGGCCTGTTCGATCTCGCGCACTTCATCGGGCGCGTGGCGGGTGAACGGAAAGGGCGAGGGCGGAGGCGCAACAGCCTCGGCTTCAAGCGCGGGTTCCGGTTCGCTCACCCGGGGCGAGCCATCTGCCATCAGCAGGCTGGGGTGGGCGTCGAAAGCGGCGCCGCACACGCTGCATTGCACCCAGCCCTGCGCGGCATCGAGTTGATCCTGCCCAAGGCGAAACACGCTTGCGCATGTCGGGCAGGTGGTGCGAAATCTCACTGCTTGATTCCAGACAGGCGCACCCAGCCCTCGTCGAGTGTGGGCGCATCAAACGTAAACCATTCACGGTACACCGCCATCACGTCCTCGGCCTGTTCGGCGAGAATGCCCGACAGCACCAGTTTTCCGCCGCTGCGGACGCGCCCTGCCAGCAGCGGCGCCATGCCCTTGAGCGGATTGGTCAGGATATTGGCGACGACGATGTCGTATTGCCCAGGCGCGAATTCGTTGGGCAAACAAAAATGTGCGCTGACCTCATTGAGCGTGGCGTTATCTTTCGAGGCCGTGACGGCCTGCGCGTCGATATCGACGCCGTCCACGCGCGCCGCGCCGAGCTTGACCGCGGCAATGGCCAGAATGCCTGAACCGCAGCCGTAATCGAGCAGGGTTTCGCCGCCGCGCAGGTTTTCGTCGAGCCAGCGCAGGCAGAGCCGGGTGGTGGGGTGGCTGCCGGTGCCGAAAGCCAGACCGGGGTCCAGCTTGAGGTTGATCGCGCTGCTGTCGGGCGCATCGTGCCAGGTGGGCACGATCCACAAGCGCGGCGAGATCGGGATCGGATCGAATTGCGATTGCGTCAGCCGCACCCAGTCCTGCTCGGCCACCGTTTCCACCGTGTACTGCGTGGGCGCGGTGATACCCGCCAGTTCGGCTGCCGCCGCCAGCGTGGCGGCCACGTCGGCATCCGCTTCCAGCAGCACGACTGCGACGCTGTGCGGCCACAGTTCGGCGCTCGGGTAGTCCGGCTCCCCGAACAGCGGGGTTTCGTCCACCGTGCCGGCATCGGCATCTTCCAGCGACACCGACAGTGCGCCCACTTCCATCAACGCATCGGATAGCGGTTCAGCGGTTTTTGAATCAACGAGGATGCGGACGGATTGCCAGGGCATGGTGTGAGCGGTAAGCAGTGGGCGGTGAACGGAGTTTCCCCCTTAATGTTCGCCGCTTGCCGCTTCCGCCTTTTCCTCCGCCAGCTTGTGCTCCAGATAGTGGATGCTGGTGCCGCCGGCGATAAACGCAGCGTCGTGCATCAGAATCTGGTGCAACGGGATGTTGGTGTGGATGCCTTCAACCACCATTTCCATCAGCGCGCCGCGCATGCGGGCGATCGCCTGGTCGCGGGTGTCGCCGTAGGCGATCAGCTTGCCGATCATCGAATCGTAATGCGGCGGCACGTAATAGCCGTGATAGACATGCGAGTCGACGCGGATGCCGGGGCCGCCGGGCGCATGATAGTTGGTCAGCTTGCCGGGGCTGGGCACAAAAGTAACCGGGTGCTCGGCATTGATGCGGCACTCGATGGCATGCCCGCGGAACTGGATGTCTTTCTGTTTCCACGGCAGTTTTTCGCCCGCGGCAACACGAATCTGCGTCTGCACGATGTCGATGCCGGTGATGAGTTCGGTCACCGGGTGTTCGACCTGCACCCGGGTGTTCATCTCGATGAAGTAGAACTCGCCATTTTCGTAGAGGAATTCGAAGGTGCCGGCGCCGCGGTAACCGATCTTGCGGCAGGCTTCGGCGCAGCGTTCGCCGATCTTGTCGCGTAGCTTGGGATCGAGCCCCGGAGCGGGCGCCTCTTCCAGCACTTTCTGGTGGCGGCGCTGCATCGAGCAGTCACGCTCGCCCAGGTGGACGGCATTGCCGTGCTCGTCGGCGAGAATCTGGATCTCGATATGACGCGGCGTTTGCAGGAACTTTTCCATGTAAACCATGGGGTTGCCGAAGAAGCTCTGCGCTTCGGAACTGGTCATGGCCACGGCATTCAGCAGCGCGGCCTCGCTGTGCACCACACGCATGCCGCGCCCGCCGCCGCCGCCCGCTGCCTTGATGATGACCGGGTAGCCGATCTTGGCGGCAATCTTGATGATCTCATCCGGATCGTCCGGCATTGCACCCTCGGAACCGGGCACACACGGCACCTTGGCCTCGATCATGGCCTGCTTGGCTGTGACCTTGTCGCCCATCAGGCGGATATTTTCGGGACGCGGGCCGATGAACGCAAAACCCGACGACTCGACGCGTTCGGCGAAATTGGCGTTTTCCGACAGGAAGCCATAACCGGGGTGAATCGCCTCGGCATCGGTGACTTCCGCCGCAGCAATGATCGACGGCACATGCAGATAACTCTGCGCCGAGGCCGCCGGGCCGATACACACCGATTCGTCGGCCAGCTTCACATACTTCGCATCGCGGTCGGCCTCGGAATAGACAACGACCGTTTTAATGCCCATCTCACGACAGGCACGCTGGATTCTTAGGGCAATTTCGCCACGGTTGGCGATGAGGATTTTTTCAAACATGATCGTTGAGGCTCGGTGAAGTTTGAGGGAGGGGGTGTGCAGGCGCCTAACGCCTCACGCCTCAACCAATCACGAACAGCGGCTCGCCGTATTCCACGGGCTGACCGTTTTCGACCAGGATGGCCTTGATGACGCCGCCCACGTCAGTTTCGATTTCGTTCAGCAGCTTCATCGCTTCGATCAGGCACAGCGTATCGCCTGCGCTCACGCTCTGCCCCACTTCGGCAAAGTTCTTGGCGCCCGGCGCCGGCGCCCGGTAGAACGTCCCCACCATCGGCGAACGCACCACGTGGCCTTCGGGCAGCGCGTCTTCCGCCGGCGCTGCGACAGC
>JAGVGD010000042.1 GCA_020057245.1 Thiobacillus sp.
GGCGTCAATGACTGGTGGCCGCGTCTGGTGTTGCCCCTGTTTTCTGCGGGCTCGATGCTGCTGACCTATCTGCTGGCGCGCCGGTTATGGCCCGAACGTGCGGGCTTGGGCGGGCAGGCTGCGCTGGTGCTGGTGAGCATGCTGATGTGGATCGTGTTTTCAACCACGGTCATGTTCGACGTGCTGCTGGCGTTCTGGGTATTGCTGGGCATGCACGGCGTGCTGGCCGCAGCCACAGGCAAGCGGCGCGGCTTTGTCGTGCTGGGGATCGCCATCGGCATGGGCGTGTTGACCAAGGGGCCGGTCATCCTGCTGAATCTGTTGCCGGTTACGGTGCTGGCGCCCTGGTGGTATTTCCCCCGCAAAGCGCCTTCACCCGCTAACGGGTTTGAGCCATCAACGGATCGGATGCATTGGGGACGCTGGTTCGGCGGCATCGGCCTGGCTTTACTGCTGGGAACGGCGATTGCGCTGGCTTGGGCCTTGCCCGCGGGCATGGCAGGCGGAGAAGCGTACCGGAATGCGATTTTCTGGGGTCAGACCGCGGACCGCATGGTCGATTCGTTCGCCCATCAGCGCCCGGTATGGTGGTATCTGCCCTTGCTGCCTGTGGTGCTGTTTCCCTGGTTCGTCTGGCCGGGGCTGTGGCAGGCGCTGGCCCGTCACTGGCGGGAAGGCCTCGATCGCGGTACGCGTTTCTGCCTCGCCTGGATGCTGCCGGTATTCCTTGCGTTTTCCTTCATCAGCGGCAAGCAACCGCATTATCTGGTGCCCCTGTTTCCGGCGTTTGCGCTGCTGACGGCACGCGTGCTGGCCGAGCGAACAAGCGCCAGGCTGGGTTTGCCCGCCTTGCTGGCTGCCTTGCTGGGAGGTGCATTGATACTGGCGGCCAGCGGGCAGATTGCCTCGCTAAGCGGTCAGGTCGAGCAGTTGCCGCCGCTGTGGCCGGGGGCGCTGCTGGTGCTGCTGGCACTGGCCGTCTGGCTGGCTGGGCGGCGCGGATTTCCAGCGGTACCGGGGCTGGCGGTGCTCGGCGTGGGCATGCTGGTGCTGGTGCAGTTTGCTGCGATGCGTTCGATCGAGCCCTTGTACAACATCAAGCCCATGGCTTTGGCCATCGGGCAGCTGCAGCAGAAAGGCGTGCCGGTGGCCAATGCTGCGAAATATCACGCGCAATATCAGTTTCTGGGCCGGCTGGAGAGGCCGCTGGTTGCATTACAGGGGATTGAGTTGACGCAGTGGTTGGCCGCGCACCCGGAGGCCTATGTGGTGATGTATATCAAGGAGCAGGAGCGTCTGGTCGGGATCAATGCCCGCCACCAGCAGAAATACCGGGGAGGCGCAGCCGTTCTGGTCGACGCAAAAACGGCGGCCGCATTACTGGCCGCCTCGGTGAACTGACGTCGGATCAGGCTTCGGCGTCGCGCTGCGGCAGCACCACTTCGCGTGAGGGCGAAATGGTGGAAATGGCGTGCTTGAAGATCATCTGGGCAGCCTGATCGTTACCTTTCAGCAGAACCACAAACTGGTCGAACGACTCGATCCGTCCCATCAGCTTGATGCCGTTGACGAGAAAAACGGAAACGGGAATGCGCTCTTTGCGCAGGGTGTTGAGAAAAACGTCTTGCAGGTGGTTATATTCTTTTCCGGCCATGATGGCTCCCTGTCTGATGTTGGCGGGACGCGACGCCCCGCCGGAATTTTAACCGTGAATTACTCGATTTTCGCACCGGCACGCGCAGCTTCGATGGCCTGACGTACGCGCTGCTGCTGCAATTGCTGGGTGATTTCGCCACGCACGGCATCCAGCGGCGGAATCTGCGGCTTGCGCGTGTCGTCGAGACGGATGATGTGATAACCGAATTGCGTCTTCACCGGGGTCTGGGTGGTTTCGCCTTTTTTCAATGCCGCCAGCGCGTTGGAAAACTCGGGCACATAGGCGCGGCGATCGGACCAGTCGAGCTTGCCGCCGTTTTTGGCCGAGCCCGGATCCTTGGAGTATTTTTTCGCCAGGTCGTCGAACTTGGCTTTCTTGTTAAGATCGGCGATCAGCTTTTTGGCTTCGGCTTCGGTCGGAACCAGAATGTGATGCGCCAGATATTCCGGCTCAACCGCTTCGGCCTTGGCCTTGTCGTAGGTGGCCTTGATTTCGGCTTCGGTGACCGGATGCGCTTTGACGTAGTCTTCCAGATAGGCTTTGGCCAGTTGGTCCATGCGGCCGATGTTCAGCATGGCGGCGACACGCGGATCCTTGTCCAGTCCTTTTTTGGCGGCTTCCTGCGACAGCAGTTCCAGATTGACCAGGGAATCGCGCACGCGGGCGTCAAGCTGCGGCGAGGCGGGCTGCCCCTGCGCCATTTGTTTTTCGACCAGTTCGCCGTACAGCGCGGGGATCGGCTTGCCATTGACCACCGCCAGCGGCTTGTTGGACGCAGCGGCGGCCGGCGCCGGGCTTGCGGCCGGTGCCTGCGCCTGGGCCAACTGAGACAGCGACACCAGGATCAGGGCGGTGAGGGGAGCAATGCGCATTCGGATTCCTTTCAGAGTTCTTCTGGAGTGAAGGCGGTGATCGACAGCGCGTGGATCTCGCGCTGCATCAGTTCGCCCATGGTTTCGTAGACCAGCCGGTGACGGGCAAGGGTCGAGAGATTACGAAATTTCGGTGACACTATTGTGAGTTTGAAATGCCCGCCACCCGAGGCGGCGCCGGCATGTCCCCGGTGCTGGGCGCTTTCGTCCTCGAGGGTGTAGGTTTCAGGTTCCAGCGCAACAAGGCGCTGGCGGATCAGGGCCTCGGTGCTCATGCGGGCAGGACTTTCTTGAACGGTTTGACGCTGACGCTGGCATAGACGCCGGCGGCAATATAGGGATCGGCATCGGCCCAGGCCTGCGCCGCATCCAGGCTGTCGAACTCGGCGACGATCAGGCTGCCGGTGAAGCCGGCCGGGCCGGGATCGTTGCTGTCGAGTGCGGGAAAAGGCCCCGCCAGCAGCAGGTGTCCGGACTGCTGCAGCGCGTGCAGACGTTCCAGGTGGGCGGGGCGGGCGGCAAGCCGCGAATTCAGGCTGTCGGGGATATCTTGCCCGACGATGGCGTAAAGCATTATGGGTTGTCTTTCTTGTTCAATTCTTCCTGGTCGAGGTATTTGTTCAGCATCATGCTTTGACCGATCACGAACACCAGCATCAGGCCCATGCTGCCGAACAGCTTGAAATTCACCCAGTCGTCGGTCGAGAAGTTGAAGGCGACAAACAGATTTGCAAGCCCCATGAAAATAAAAAACCCGCCCCAACTGAGGTTGAGTCGACTCCATGCCGCCTCGGGAAGTTCCATTTGCGTGCCCATCAGGCCCTTGATGACGTTGCGGCCGAACAGCGTCGAGCCCAGGATGATGGCGCCAAACAGCCAGTACAGCACGGTCGGCTTCCACTTGATGAAGCTTTCGTCGTGCAGCCACAAGGTGGCGCCGCCAAACACGACAATGATGCCGAGGCTGACCCACATCATGGTTTCGATCGGGTGGCCGCGCAGTTTGACCCAGCCGATCTGGCCGATGCTGGCGACGATGGCGACCAGTGTGGCGAGGTAGATGCCGGGTTTTTCGGTTGCGCTCATGGCCAGACCAAGCGAACCCATCAGGGCGCGCGAGGCTTCGGCATTGGCATCGCCTATCTTGTAGGCGACAAAAAAGATGATGACGGGGAACAGATCGAACAGTATTTTTTTCATTATGCGATTACGTCTGGTCGGGCAGCGGATGGGGTATCTGCGTGGCTCAATTCGGGTAGGGGGCTTATTTTGCTATGATTCCCCCTCTTGACCAAGCGCTTTTGGCCTTGGTTCCCCGGATCTGATCATCGATGCTCAATATCGATCTGCATTGCCACTCTAATATCTCCGATGGTGTGTTGCCGCCCGCCGACGTGGTCGCGCGCGCCGCCGCCAACGGCGTGCAGGTGCTCGCGCTGACCGACCACGATGACGTGTCGGGCTTGGCATCCGCCCAGGCCGCGGCCGCGGCAGCCGGGATGACGCTGGTCAACGGGGTGGAAATCTCGGTCACCTGGGGCGGCCAGACGGTTCATATCGTGGGGCTGCGCATCGATCCCGACTACCCGGCGCTGGCCGAGGGCTTGCACGGCATCCGTCTCGGTCGCATCGAACGCGCGCAACGCATGGGCGACGACCTGGCGCGCGCGGGCATCGCGGGCGCCTATGAAGGCGCCTACGATTACGCCGCCAACAAGCAGATGGTGGGGCGCACGCACTTTGCGCGCTGGCTGGTGGCGCAGGGACACGTGCCGGACACCCGCACCGCCTTCAAGCGGTTTCTTACCAGCGGCCATCCCGGCTACGTCGAGCACGAGTGGACCACGCTGGAAAACGCCGTGGGCTGGATCCGTGCCAGCGGCGGCATGGCCGTGGTCGCCCATCCCGGCCGCTACGCGTTCAATGCCCGCCAGCTGCATCTGTTTCTGGACGCCTTCCGCGCGCTGGGTGGGGAGGGCATCGAGGTGATCACCGGCAGCCATCACCCGTCCGAATACGAAAAATTTGCCGAACTGGCGCGTGCGTTCGGCTTGAAGGCTTCGCGCGGCGCGGACTTTCATGCGCCGGGCGAAGGCATCGACATCGGCTGCCTGCCGCCCTTGCCGTATTACTGTCAGCCGGTATGGCAAGGCTGGCCGGAACTGGCGTCCCATTCTTCCTTATCTTGAGCATTCCAATTCATGGCGCAGTTTTTCAACATCAATGCCGACAATCCGCAGCCCCGGCTGATCCAGCAGGCGGTCGACATCCTCAAGCGCGGCGGCGTCATCGTCTACCCCACCGATTCCTGCTATGCGCTTGGCTGCCACATCGGCGACAAGGAATCGGCGATGCGGCTGCTGTCGGTGCGCGGGCTGGATACCGGCCACGATCTCACGCTGATTTGCCGCGACCTGTCCGAGCTGGGGCGCTATGCCCAGGTCGACAACACCCAGTTCCGCTTTCTGAAAGCGCATACCCCGGGGGCGTATACCTTCATCCTGCGCGGCACCCGCGAAGTGCCGAAGCGGCTGCTGCACAAAAAGCACGACACCATCGGCCTGCGCGTGCCGGATCACCCCATCGTGCAGGCGCTGCTGGCCGAGCTGGGCGAACCCATCCTCTCGTCCACCCTGCTGCTGATGGGTGAGGATGTGCCGCTGACCGAACCCTGGGAAATCCGCGAGCGCCTCGAACACCTGATCGACCTGGTGATCGACGGCGGCGCCTGCGGCCTCACCCCCACCACCGTGATCGACCTCACCACCGATACGCCCGTCGTGCTGCGCTTTGGCAAGGGCGAGGTTACGGATTTCGAGGCCTGAGCGAGGCGGGCATGGAGCTGACTCTGATCCAGAAAATCGCCGTGTTTGCCCTGCCGGTGATCTTCGCCATCACCCTGCACGAAGCCGCGCACGGCTATGTCGCGCGCTTTTTCGGCGACATGACTGCCGCCATGCAGGGGCGCATCACCGCCAATCCGCTCAAGCATATCGATCCGGTCGGCACCATCCTCGTCCCGCTGGTGATCCTGCTGACCAGCAAGCTGTTGGGCGGCGGAGCGATCCTGTTCGGCTGGGCCAAACCGGTTCCGGTGAATTTCGCCCATCTGCGCCGTCCCAAGCAGGACATGCTGTGGGTCGCTGCCGCCGGGCCGGGCATGAACTTTGTCATGGCGGTGTTTTGGGCGCTGATGATCCAGCTGGGTCACGCGCTCGCCAACAGTTTCAGCACGCCGCTGATGCTGATGGGCGCAGCCGGCGTCTTCATCAACGTGATCCTGATGGCGCTGAATCTCATCCCGCTGCCGCCGCTCGACGGCGGCCGCATCGCGGTCAGCCTGCTGCCGATGAAACAGGCGATCCACTTTTCGAAGATCGAACCCTACGGCTTTTTCATCCTGCTCGGGCTGATGTTCAGCGGCATTCTCGGCATCATCATGTGGCCGCTGATCAGCCTGTTCATCGCCTTCACCGCGCTGGTCACCGGCCTCGATATTCCGCAACTGCTCGGCCTGATCCAGATCGTGCTGTCCTGACCCTTTCCGCTTACTCCTTACTGCTTACCGCTCACCCATTATGTATTCCGACCGCGTACTTTCCGGCATGCGTCCCACCGGACGCCTGCATCTTGGCCACTACCACGGCGTGCTGAAAAACTGGCTGCATCTGCAGAACGAATACCAGTGCCTGTTCTTCGTCGCCGACTGGCACGCGCTGACCACGCATTACGACAGCCCGCAGGCGATCGAGGACAACGTGCGCGATATGGTGGTCGACTGGCTGGCCGCCGGCGTCGACCCGGCGCAGGCCACGCTGTTCGTACAGTCGCGCGTGATCGAGCACGCCGAACTGCACCTGCTACTGTCGATGATGACGCCGCTCGGCTGGCTGGAGCGCGTGCCGACCTACAAGGACCAGCAGGAAAAGCTGTCCGAGAAGGATCTCTCGACCTACGGCTTCCTCGGCTATCCCTTGCTGCAGTCCGCCGACATCCTGATCTACCGCGCCAATCTGGTGCCGGTGGGCGAGGACCAGGTGCCGCACATCGAATTCACCCGCGAAATCTGCCGCCGCTTCAATCACCTGTACGGCCGCGAGCCCGGCTTCGAAGACAAGGCGCGCGCCGCCGTCAAAAAGCTCGGTTCGAAAAAGGCCCGGCTGTACGAAGAATGCCGCACTGCATATCAGGAAAAAGGCGACGAAGAGGCGCTGGAATCGGCGCAGGCGCTGCTGAACGACGCGCAGAACCTGTCGATGAACGACCGCGAACGTCTGTTCGGCTACCTCGAAGGTTCCGGCAAGATGATTCTCGCCGAGCCCGAGTCGCTTTTGACCGCGGCCTCGAAAATGCCCGGACTCGACGGCCAGAAAATGTCCAAGTCCTACGGCAATACCATCGCCCTGCGCGAAGACCCCGACATGGTGACGAAGAAAATCCGCACCATGCCGACCGACCCCGCGCGCGTGCGTCGCACCGACGCCGGCAACCCGGCCAACTGTCCGGTGTGGCAGTTTCATCTGGTGTATTCCGACGATGGCGTACGGCAGTGGGCTACCGCCGGCTGCACCAGCGCCGGCATCGGTTGCCTCGAATGCAAGCAGCCAGTGATCGACGCCGTGCTGGCCGAACTTGCGCCGATCCGCGAACGCGCGCAGTTCTACGAAGAAAACCCGGATCAGGTGCGCAACATCCTCGCCGACGGCAGCGAAAAGGCGCAGGAGCTGGCGCGCGACACCATGCGCGACGTCCGCGAGGCAATGGGGCTGACCTTCGGCTGAGCCCGGCGCGATGCAAGCGCCGATTCGCCCAGACCTGGGGCAGGCCGCCGCGCCTCCCGGTTCGTCGCGCGCGATGCGGCGCCTGTGCAGCAATCCGTCCCGTCTTCATTCCGTCTGTCGAAAGCGAACCTTGTGCGACTTCAACAGTCCCATGGTCCGCGCGTATTCATCGTGTCGTAGCCGTTTACCCGGGAATCCAATATGCAAGAACTGAACGAAAGCTGGGTGGCACTGAAATCAGGCGGTTTCATCGTCCTGCCCCTGTCCGTGCTGGCCGTCATTGCGCTGGCTATCATGCTGGAAAAGGCCGTCCTGTACTGGCGGTTTGCACGCTTGTCCAGCGACGTGCTGAATCTGGTCGAAACCTACGGCTTTGCCTGGAGCGACCTGGAAAAAATCCTCTCGGGGGTGAGCAGCCGCCACTATTTCAAGCGGTTTTTCGATGTGGTGATATCCAACCGCCATCATCCTTCGTGGTGGACCGAATCGCGCGCCGCCGACGAGGCGCAGCTGATCGAGGCCTCGCTGGCCCGCCGGCTGTGGGTGCTGGAAACCATCGTCACCGCCGCGCCCTTGCTGGGCCTGGTCGGCACCGTGCTCGGTATGATGGACGCCTTCCAGATCATCGGCAGCAGCGGCGTGGTCAACCCGACCGGCGTAACCGGCGGCGTGGCGCAGGCGCTGGTGGCCACTGTGATCGGCCTGCTGATCGCATTGATTGCCTTGTTCGGCTTCAATTACTTTTCGCGCCTGCAGTCGCAGACGATGGACGAAATGGAGCGCCTCGGCACGCGCCTGATCGACCGCATCCGTCTCGACCAGGAAGGCCGCCCGCATGAAGCGCCGTAAGCTGCGCACCTACCGCAAGGGGCGGATCGAGATCATTCCGATGATCGACGTCATGTTCTTTCTGCTCGCCACCTTCATGCTGGCATCGCTGGCGATGCAGAACCTGGATTCGCTGCAGGTCGACCTGCCGCAGGGCCAGGCCGAAAAGCTCAAGGCCGATCAGCCACTGATCCTCACGCTGACCGGTGATGGCCGCATCCTCGTCAACAAGACGCCGGTCACGCTGGACACGCTTGCCGCCACGCTGCGGCCGCTGATCCGCGACCCCGAACAGCATGTGATCGTGTCGGCCGACAACGCCGCGCCGCAAGGCCTGGTGGTACAGGCCATGTTGCGTGCCCGTGCCGCCGGCGCCGTGCATTTCCTGATTGCAGTCAAGCATCAGTAAGCCCGCCCCATGCCCGGAATGATGTCGAAAGAGCCATCATTTTGGTGGCCGCTGCCATTGGCGCTGCTACTGTGGCTGGCGCTGCTGTGGGGGTTCGGATTTGTGCTGAAACCGCCGCGCATGGCTCCCCCGATCGCTGCCGCCATCGATGCGCGGCTGGTCGAACTGATCGAATCCCCGCCCGCGCAAAAAGCAGTGCAGGCGGCGCCCAGACCGGCGGAGCCGATCCCGCCGAAGCGGCGCGAACCCCGCTTGACGCCGCCTCGCCCCAGGGCTGCGCCCGAGCCTTTGCCCATTGATCCGACTCCGTTGGAGCCCCGACGGACAGCGCCGCAACCCGCTCTGCCCTTGAACCTTGAGCTGCCGCCCGAGGCCGCGCCCACCGACATGATGTCTTACGTCAACGCCGCGCGTGCCCGCCGCCAGGCCGAAGAACGCGATGTCGCAGGCGCGCAGCAACCCAGTGCAGAAGAGCGCCGCATGGCCAACATCCGCCGCAACCTGCAGCCGACCGGCACCAACGGCATTTTCCAGATCCTCGATCTGCAGCCGCGCACCGCGCGGTTTTCATTCCGCGCGTGGACCACTAACGCCAGCAACCCGCGCCGCGAAACCATTACCGTCGATGCCGGACCGGGTGGCGATATCGAACTGGCAGTCGTGCGCCGGATGATCGAACTGATCCGCAATTACTACAAAGGCGACGTCAACTGGGAATCGCAGCGGCTCGGGCAAGTGGTGGTGATTTCGGCGCGCGAAGCGGATACGGCCGAGCTGGAAGAGTTTTTGAAGCGCGAGTTTTTTGGGGTGAGCGTCAAGAACCAGACGCATTGAGCGGGGAGGCATCGACCCCGGTCAATGTATTGATGGGCACCTAAGTCCCGTGTCATCAGCTTCATCCGGTACAGCGTGCGGGCGAGGGCGAGTCGAAAATTAATAGCGATAAGTAAAAATGAGACCGGAGCCCCAATCCGGGCTGGCTTCGCTGAAGCCGCCCACGGCGTATAGATTCAGGCGTTGATCGGCGTTTATACGAAAGTTCAGATAGAGCATGGCTTCGCTGATTGGGGAACTGCTTGCAGTCACGGCCTGCTGCCAGTCGTAACTGCCGCCGAATGACAGGGTGGGTGTGATGCGGTAATCCGTTCCGACTGATCCGAGCCAGACATTGCGGTATTCGATGTCGTTTGGATCACCCTTCCATTTGTATCCCACGTCGAGAAAAGGCGTCCAGTTGTCGATGGGTTTGAAAATCCCGGCCTGCAGTGAATAGTCGGTCTTGCCCGTGCCGAGCGCTTTTGCTTCGCTGGCGGTGCCGAATTTTATTTTTCCGCTGAGCTCGACCCCAGCCCAGTTCGATCGTTCGTCCAGCAGGGAGTAAGTTGCGCGGGCAGAAATATCACCCATACCCTCAGTGGTGGTGCTTGGGCTGCCAGAAGCGTTAAGCGGGTCGCCTTCGGGTGTGACGCTGCCATCGCCCTCAACACGCAACCAGGCTGTGGACAGGCGAAAGTTCCAGTTGTCGGTGCGATATTTCAGGCTCAGTGGCACTGCCCAGGTTTCAGTTTTGGTCTGGCTGCCATAGTTGCCGGACGAGTAATCGAGTCCCAGATTGGCGCTGAATCTGCCGTCAGCCGCCTGGGCTGAGGGGGAGGGCAGTCCAGAAAACAGGCATAGCAAGGCAATAACGCGCATGGCAGTCTTTCTATTAGGGGATTGCAATTCTAGTGGAGGCGTCGCGGATTGATTCGCACGATGAGGTCCGCAGGGGGCATGCCCTTAGATTGCTTCAACGACCGGCGCAAACTGCCCACCGTGCCATGGGGGGTCAGTCGTCGTGTTCTGGGCGCTCTGGCCGTTCAACGTGCTCGGGCCGCTCGACCGTCTCCGGGCGCTCGACGCGTTCGGGCCGCTCGACCGTCTCTACGCGTTCGACGCGCTCGGGCCGTTCGATCTTTTCGGGTTTTTCGATTTCCTGTGGTCGCTCTATCTCTTCGGGTAGTTCAGCTTTTTCAGATGGTTCTGGCTTTTCATTTGACTCCGGATATTCCTTGGATTCAGATTGTTCGGAGCGTTCTACTGCTTGATCTGGATGTGCGGAATCTTCGTCCGGGCTGTCTGCCTGTTCTGGCTGGAGCGCTTTCTCATCATTCCCCGTGCGCCGGATGGTGCCATCGTTCCGCTGTAATACGGCGTTCGGTTTGTCGCCCGGGTGCGCCTGGGTTTCCACCTCGCGAACATGGAACTGCCGACCTTCGCGCACGGCATCGATTTTTGCCCACTCGCCCGCGCGGGGCAACGCCTGCTTGACATGGGTCTGGGCATCGATCAGGAAGCGTTGGCCGCCGATGCTGAGCCCCGACTTATCGACGTGCCGAATCGGTCCCTGGATAACGATGCGATCAACCGGCTGGATGGGTTCCTCGCGTTCAATACGGGTGATCTGCATCCGCCCTTGCGCGAAGTGACCTTCGGCGCGAACCATGTCGCCGGGTTCGAATTTGGGCATGCGCCCTTCCAGGGCAACGCCGTCGATGCTGAAATCGCCCCGAGCATTGCGCGTTACTTCGCCGGTGAGGCTGTCGGGCGTGTCGCCCGGTACCACATCCAGACGGGTGGCGACCGAGTTGCCGGGCGCGCTGGCAAATCCACTGAATGCGACCTTGACGCCAGGCATGAGCCCGGAAGGCAATACGGCACCAGGACTCAGGCTGATGGAGCGCCCTTGTGCGAGCACCCCGCCCGGGTTGACCTCTTGAATGGTGGCAATCAGGAAGTGTCGGATTTGTACGTGTTGCACAGCAAGTAGATCGCCCTGTCCCTTGGTCAGGGCACGCACGACTTGCCCAACTGCCAAGTCTTTGAGCGTAGCCATTTTGCCGTGGAGGGTAACGGGGGTGGTCGGGGAATATTGCAACTCCAGACCGTTTACGCAAATGCTGGCGAATCCGGTGATCACCCCTTCGACTTCAACCATGAGTCCGGTGCCGCCGCTGCCGCTGCCATCGCCACCGGATGGAATCCCGGACGAGTGGCCCGTCCCCCCCTGGCCGGTGCCATCGGTATCCTGTGGACGCAAGCCGGTGCCGCCCTGCCCGGAGCCGTCACGCATGATGGGCGCGCCGCCTGTGGCGCAGAGATTGGCAGCGTAAAGTGTCGGCGCCAATGCTAAAGCGATCAACCCCAGCAGTATTGGGCGCCAGCGTTTCATGATTTTGTGGCGGATTCTTCCTGCTCGTTGGCCTTGTTAAAATACAGGCCATAGGTCACGCGGTGGCGGGCATCCGCATTCTGGTGATCGCGTTCCTGCAATTCCATCGCTTTCTGGCTGAAAGCCTGCATGACCTGGCTCGATAGTTGGCGTGCGTAGGTCGATAAAATCAGCGTCGAATCCTTGCTCAGGTGGTCGTAATACACGCTGCGTTCGAGGAGCGGTGGCACGTCGGGCTGGGTCAGATTGTGCGCGCATGCATCCAGGTGGTCGTGTACGTTTTTCCCCAGATAAAACAGCTTCTCGTCCAGTCCGTGGCTGGGGACGAATGCATCGGTGAGCAGGATGACGCGGTCGAGGTTGTCGACCTGTGCGATGCCCAGTCTGAGCCATTCATCCAGCACCACGCGCGGCCGGATATCCTTGCTCACCGAACGCACCAGCGATTCGAAACTCATCATTCCGCCCGCGCTCGCGAGTCGGTGCAAGGGGAGCGGGCGGCCTTTGTTGTCGAGATATTCGGCATGGGCGGTCCAGCGCGCCACGATTTGCGCGCCGATCGACACCGACATAGGCGGCCCCTCGTTGCCGCTGACGATTTCATTGCGCAGCCGCTTCACATCCAGCCGGTGGATGCCGGTGAGCAGGCTGACCCGGCTATCGGTCTGGATTTTGCCATCGACCGGCATCGCAGTTGCCATTTCCACGTAGGTCTGCTTGAGCAGATTGGTGAACGCGGGGTACTGCACGCTGTAATTCAGCAGCAGCTTGACCAGCGGGCGCAACAAACGCCTCACCGCCGCCATCAGTGAGCGGGGTGGTGTGACAAGTGAGTGGGCGATCCCCGATTCCGGCATGCTTACCTAGATTAAACGAGTCTTCGACTTTCGAGTGTGATAATTTACCACGCGACGCCGGGTTGTGTGCTGTCTCGATGTTCTCTGGGCCGCATTATTCGGTGCCATGTTTGGTTTCAAACTGGATGCCGACTTTTTTCAGCAGATCAATGGGCAGCACGCCGCCCGCCGAAATAATGACCGCGTCGTTCGGCAGGGTGGTGTGACCGGATTCCAGTTCCAGCAACACTTCTCCAGGCTCGATCCGAAGCACGTTCGACTTGAGCAGGACATTGATGCGCCCCTGTTTCTGCGCTTCTTCCAGGCGCTGGCGGTTCTTGACCTTGACCCGGCCAAAGGCATCGCTGCGATAGGACAGGCTCACTTCGGTGCCAGCTTCGTCAGCGATGGCGAGCGCCGCCTCCAGCGCGCTGTCCCCGCCCCCCACCACCAACACCTTCTGCCCCCGGTATTGCTCGGCGTCGATCAGCCGGTACACCACCTTGGGCAGGTCTTCGCCGGGAACGTCCAGCGTGCGCGGGGTGCCGCGCCGGCCGATGGCCAGCAGCACCGCACGGGCAGAATACTCGCCGCCCGACGTTTGGATCTGAAAGCCCTTGCCATTCGGCTGGATGCTTTCCATGCGTTCCCTGAAATTGATGGTCAGCCCGGTTTTGTCCACGATGCCATTCCAGAATTCCAGCAGCGCCTCCTTGCTGATTTCCGACATTCTGACTTTGCCGACGATAGGCAGTTGCACGGGAGCGGTCATGATGATCTTGTTGCGCGGGTAGTGGTACACCGTCCCGCCCAGGGAGTCTTCCTGCTCCACGATCCGGTAGCTCAGCTTGTGCTGGATGGCGCCCAGCCCGGCCGCGATCCCGGCTGGGCCAGCGCCCACGATGAGCACGTCGACGTCAGTATTGCCGTTTCCCTTGAGCGTATCCCGGATGGCGTTCATGGCCTGGCGACCCTGTTCGGCCGCTTTGCGCACCAGCCCCATGCCGCCCAGCTCGCCAGCAATGAACAGCCCCGGAATGTTGGTTTCAAAGTTGGGTTTGACCAGTGGGATATCCACCCCGCGTTTTTCCGTGCCGAACACCAGCTTGATGGCCTCGAATGGACAGGAAGCCACGCACGCGCCGTGGCCGATGCAGACCGATGGGTTCACCAGATGCGCCTTGCCATCGATGATGCCGAGTACGCCCTCGGGGCAGGCCTTGACGCAAGAGCCCGAACCGCAGCATCGCAGCGGATCGACGACCGGGTGGAGCGAAATGGGTTCGCCGATTCCGGCCGCCATGGATTCTTGCAAGGCCAGGGCGTGCTTTTCCTCACTCCGGCGGCGTCGACCGAAATAGAGGTAAAACACTATCGCCAGGGGCGCCAGGTAAAGCCCAAGGTTAAAAAACGACCAATCCATCTCATATCCATCAGTAAATTGCAGCCCGGCACGATTGGCCGACCTGGAGCCAAGGCATGTCCGCGAACTCGCGGCATCTTGTGTGTGACTTTACGGCACAGTGTGCGCACAAACTTAGCGCTACGTATATAGTGAACCAGGTGGCGTGTAAAATATTTACACGCGTAACTATAAATTTGTTAGGATTGTTGCCGTTATGGGTATTCATATAACGCTCAATAAAAGGCGGCAAAGTGCAAGAAACGTTGACGATGCAGGCGCCGCTCAGGCTGGAGGTGGCGCCTGTCACCCCCGCCCGGCCACGCAGACGCGAGATCGGCGCCGCCACGATGACGTTGGGCGTGACCCTGCTGGTGGGGGGCGCCTGGGCGATCAGCCGCTGGGGCGGCTATGCCGCGGGCTCAGACACCGGCTACAACCTGGGGCTGGCTGGCGGCATCATGGTGTTGCTGCTATTTCTCTACCCGCTACGCAAGCATTTCCGCTTTATGCACGGCTTTGGCCCCGCCAAGTACTGGTTTGCCGGGCACATGACGCTGGGCATCCTGGGGCCGCTGTTCATCCTGGTGCATTCAAATTTTCAGGTGGGCTCGATCAACGCCGGGATTGCGCTGGCCAGCATGTCGCTGGTAGCCAGCAGCGGCATCATCGGGCGCTTTATCTACACCCGCATTCACCATGGATTGTATGGACGCCGCGCCAGTCTGAATGAGTTGCGCGAACTGGCCGGGCTGAATTCGAAAGAGGTTGAGTCGAAACTGGCTTTTGCGCCCAAGGTGGAAAACGCCCTGACGGCCTTTGAGGCCACGCTTGCCACCCCCCACCGTGATCTGCTGCGTTCGGCCTGGGCATTTGCCACGCTCTGGATGCGCGGCCGCGTGGTCTATTTTCATTGCGCACGCGAACTGACCCAGCTTTACAAGATCCACGCGCGCAAAAAGGGCTGGGACCCTGCCAAGCATCAGCGTCGTCTCAAGGCCGCCAAGCAACTGGTGTTCGCGTACGTGCAGGGCGTTCAGCGCGTCGCCCAGTTCAATACCTACGAACGTCTGTTTTCGCTGTGGCACGTGCTACACGTGCCATTCGTTTACATGATGGTGTTCAGTGCGATCGCGCACGTGGTCGCTGTGCATATGTATTGATGGAGCTTCGGGGACGCAAAAAGCATCAAGAACGGTAGCGTGGTTTCCATCAAAACAATCTTTATTGTGCTGCTCCTGCTGCTGCTGTCCGGATTGACGACAGGGCTGGGACTCCGTCAGGCGGGAGCGGACTCGCTGGAAAGCGTGCTGATGCCGGGCAAGGTCATCCGTGGCCATGCCAAGACGGAAGACAAATGCGAAGCGTGTCACGTTCGCTTCGATCGCGAAGGGCAGAACAAGCGGTGTCGGGATTGCCACAAGGAGGTGGGCCAGGACATCGCGCAGAAACAGGGCTACCACGGGCGGATCAAGGAACAAGCCTGCCGTGGCTGCCACACGGAACACAAGGGACGCGAAGCACGGATTGTCGTGCTGGACGAAAAGCGGTTTGACCACAAGCTGACGGATTACCCGCTCAAGGGCAAGCACACGGAAACGGAATGCAGCAAATGCCACGCAACAGGCAAGCCGCACCGTAGCGCGCAGAGCACCTGCATTGCGTGCCACAAGCAGGACGACGAGCACAAAGGCAAGCTGGGCACGAAGTGCGCGGATTGCCATACCGAGACTGACTGGAAAGAAGCGCGGTTCGACCATGACACGACGGATTTCAAACTTGAAGACAAGCACGCCAAAGCCAAGTGCAAGGATTGCCACAAGGACAATGTCTTCAAGGACACGCCTATGGCCTGCGTGTCGTGTCACCGCGCAGACGACAAGCACAAAGGCCGTTTTGGCGAAAAATGCCAGAGCTGTCACAACGCCCGCGCCTGGGATGTCATTTTGTTCAATCACGATGACGACACGAAATACGGGTTGCGCGGCAAACACCGGCAGACCAAGTGCGCCGATTGCCACACCGGCAATCTGTATCGCGACAAGCTGCCAACTGCCTGTGTGTCATGCCACAAAAAAGATGACAAACACAAGAGTTCGCTGGGCGAGAAATGCGGTGATTGCCATGTCGAGCGCAGCTGGAAAGAAGCGCGTTTTGACCATGGCGTATCCCGCTTCCCCTTGCGCGGCAAGCATAGCGACATCGAGTGCAAGGCTTGTCACAAAAGTCCGGTCTTCAAGGACACGCCCATGACTTGTATTGCCTGTCACAAGAAGGATGACAAGCACAAAGGCTCATTGGGCGATAAGTGCGGTGATTGTCATGGCGAACGCGACTGGAAGGAAAACCGCTTTGATCACGGCAAAACGCGCTTTGGCCTGCTGGGCAAGCACCGCGAGGTGAAGTGTGACGCTTGCCACAAAGACCGGAAATACAAAGACACGCCGACTGCCTGCATTGCCTGCCACAAGAAAGACGACGTGCACAAAGGCCAGCAAGGCGGGAAATGCGAGCAATGTCACAGCGCACAGGACTGGAAACAGACCACCTTCAATCATGGCCGCACACAATTTCCGCTGCTGGGTAAGCATCTGGTCGTGGAGTGCAAGAAATGCCATGCCACGGCGCAATACAAGGATGCCAAAACCGAATGCCTGGCGTGTCACGAGAAGGATGACGTGCACAAGCGCCGTTTGGGCATGGAGTGCGAAAGCTGCCACAACGCGCGCAGCTGGAGCCTATGGGACTACAACCACAACACCCGCACCCGGTTCAAGTTGGAGGGCGGACATCGCGGACTGGATTGCTACAGCTGTCACAAAAAACCCGTGAGTGACAAGGCGATTTTGTCGATGACGTGCGTCAGTTGTCACGACAAGGATGACGTGCATGACGGGGCATTTGGCCGGCAGTGCGACAAGTGCCATGACATCGATTCATTCAAGCAAACCAAGGCACGCCTGGGGCAAGTTCGCACCCCTGACAACACCACGATCGGTATGAACTGTCCGACAACGGTTCGAGGGCTATGTCAGGACTGGCCGAGCCCCGCACTTACGCTGCAAACCATGCTTGCCGCAGGAGGAGACGCAAGATGAACCCAGATCATCCCGCAGTCCGCTGGTCGTCGAAATCGTGGCTTGCATGGCTTTTCCTGTTGGCGTGCATGATGGGTGTGTTTTCTTCATCAGTGTACCCAGCCAACTCTGTCGGCAAGAGTTTTGACCATACCCGGACAGGTTTTCAGCTAAGAGGCGCCCACCGGGATGTACGGTGTGAATCGTGCCATATCCAGGGCATTTTCAAGGGAACCCCCACCCAATGCGCGAGCTGCCATACCAGCAGAGGTCAGCGAGCTTCATCCTCGATCATGCCGGTCAACCATATCCCGACCCAGCAGGCATGCGATAGCTGCCATAACACAGCGTCATTCTCTGGTGCCCTTTTCAGTCACACCGGCATTGTGCCCGGCACCTGTTCGACCTGCCACAACGGCACCACCGCCACTGGGAAGCCAACCAATCACATCCAGACGACGGCTGCCTGTGATACGTGCCACAAGACGGCCGCCTGGACCCCGATCACCTTCAATCACACCGGCATTGCGCCCGGCACCTGTTCGACCTGCCACAACGGCACCACCGCCACTGGGAAGCCGACCAGCCACATCCCGACGACGGCTGCCTGCGA
>JAGVGD010000137.1 GCA_020057245.1 Thiobacillus sp.
CGGCCGCCCAGCGCGCCGCGTTCCGGCAGGTGCGCCAGGCGTTCGAGGCGCTGGTCGCGCGCGGCCATGCGCTCGACACCCTGTCGATGGGCATGTCGGCCGATCTGGAAGCCGCCATACTGGAAGGGGCGACTATCGTGCGGGTGGGCACCGCACTTTTTGGTGAAAGGATTACCCCGGATGATTCATGAATTGACGCACGCCCTCACTGGTCAGCGGAGTCGTTGCGCTTTAGCGCTTACGAATCCGGCGTACCCCTTGCGGGTGCTTTTGTTTCATATGGAAACTTTGCTCAGTCGGGCGTATGAATCACTACGCCACTCCTTCACAAACTTCCCCTATAAAACAAAATCCTGCGCGATCATCGCGCGAATTCATGAAACATCCGAGGTGAACAATGCATAAGATCAGTTTCATCGGCGGCGGCAACATGGCCGCTGCCATCATCGGCGGTCTCATCTCCAGCGGCGCGCAGCCCACCGATATCGAAGTGGTGGAAATCAACGCCGACGCGCGGGCGCAACTGGCTGCGCGCTTTGGGGTGGTGACGCACTCCGACCTGTCGCAGGCGCGGCTGCACGCGCTGATCGTGCTGGCGGTCAAGCCGCAATCCCTGCCGGAGGTGGCCGCCACGCTGTCGACACGGCTTGC
The DNA here is from genome assembly GCA_020057245.1 of Thiobacillus sp. Taxonomy (GTDB): domain Bacteria; phylum Pseudomonadota; class Gammaproteobacteria; order Burkholderiales; family Thiobacillaceae; genus Thiobacillus. The sequence goes on from JAGVGD010000137.1 coordinate 652, forward strand.
CGGCCAGTTGGTCGTGTCGATTGCCGCCGGAGTGCGGGTGGCCGACCTCACACGCTGGCTGGGCGGCCACAGTCGCATCGTGCGCGCCATGCCCAATACCCCGGCGCTGGTCCAGGCCGGCATCGCCGGGCTCTACGCCCCTGCTGCCGTCAACCCGGATGCGCGCTCGCAGGCCGAAATGGTACTGCGTGCAGTGGGCGGGGTGGTGTGGGTGGAAAGCGAATCCCAGCTTGATGCCGTGACGGCGGTGTCGGGCAGCGGCCCGGCCTATGTGTTTTATTGCATCGAGTCACTGGAAGCGGCTGCCGTGGCACAGGGTCTGTCGGCCGCGACCGCGCGCCAGTTGGCGCTGCAGACGTTTTTCGGTGCGGCCAAGCTGGCGCTGGAGTCGGGCGAGGAGCCGGCGCTGCTGCGTAGCCGCGTCACCTCCAAGGGCGGCACCACCGAGCGCGGCATTGCTGCGCTGGAAACCGCCGGCGTCAAGGCGGCTTTCGACCAGGCCGTAGATGCCGCCAGCCTGCGCAGCGCCGAACTGGGCGACGAACTGGGGCGACTGGCGTGATCGCAGGCGCATTGGCATTTCTCATTCAGACCCTCGGCAATCTGTTCGTGATTGCGGTGCTGCTGCGTTTCATGATGCAGTTGTTCCGGGTGCCGTTCCGCAATCCCTTCGCCCAGTTCATCGTCGCCCTCACCGATTTTGCAGTGAAGCCGCTGCGCCGCGTGGTGCCGGGATTTCTGGGGCTCGACTGGGCGTGTCTGCTGCTGGCCTGGCTGGTCGAGCTGGTTGTGGTGCTCGCGGGCTACTGGCTGGATGATTTCCCGTTTGCGCTGGCGGGCGGCAAGGTGTGGCCGGTGATGCTGGGGCTGGCCGTGGTGCGGCTGCTGAGCCTGACGGTCTACCTGATCATCGGCCTGACGCTGGCGCGTGCGGTGCTGTCGTGGGTGAATACCAGCACGCCGCTGACGCCGGTGGTGTACGAACTGTCCGAACCCTTCCTGCGGCCGTTGCGGCGCATCGTGCCGATGGTGGCTAACGTCGATCTGACGCCGATCGTGCTGTTCATCCTGTGCCAGCTGGTACTGATGCTGCCGATACTGGCGGTGGAGCAGGCGCTCCTTGGCGCCCTCTGAGCCGGCCTGGCAACGTCGTCAGGGCGACGACTGGCTGCTGGAACTGCATGTACAACCGGGCGCGAAAGTGTCGGCTGTCGTCGGCGAGCACGATGGCCGCCTGAAATTAAAGATCGCCGCCCCGGCGGTCGATAACAAGGCGAATGCCGCGCTGCTGACTTGGTTGGCCGCGCAACTGTGCGTGCCGAAATCGGCGGTGCGGTTGGTTCGAGGGGAAACTTCACGTAAAAAAACAGTCGCTGTGCGAAGCGACCCGACGCCTTGGCGTGACTTGGAAAAGAACCATCAATCATGAGTATCCATCTGGAACAGGAAGTCTCCGACTTCAGCGAGCGCCGCTTGCGCCTGGCGGGCGCGATCACGGATTATTCCAATTGGCTGGACAAGCAGCACGGCATTGACGCCGAGCGTTCGCTGCGCCTGACCGATGCTGCGGCCAGCCTGCGTCAGGACAAGCTGGTGGTGGCGTTTGTCGCCGAATTTTCGCGCGGCAAGACCGAGCTGATCAATGCGCTGTTTTTTGCCGACCACGGCCAGCGTTTGCTGCCGTCCGATGCGGGCCGTACCACGATGTGCCCGACCGAGTTGTTCTTCAACCCGGGCGAGGCCCCTGCCCTGAGCCTGCTGCCGATCGAGACGCGCCGTCGCGAGGAGTCGCTGACAACGCTCAAACACATGCCTGTCGAGTGGTGCCGGGTTTCACTCGACCCCACCGATCCGCGCCAGATGCAGCAATGCCTGCAAAAACTGACCGAAACCCGGCCGATGCCGGCGGTGGAAGCCATCGAACTCGGTTTGTGGAGCGGCGAGGACGCCAGCGAGCGCCATCAGTTGCAGGCCGACGGTACGGTGGAAGTCCCGGCCTGGCGATATGCCATGGTCAATTACCCGCATCCGCTGCTGCAGGCCGGTCTCATCATTCTCGACACCCCGGGCCTCAACGCGCTGGGAGCCGAGCCTGAGCTCACGCTATCGGTCATCCCCAGCGCGCACGCGGTGATGTATCTGCTGGCGACCGACACCGGGGTGACGCGCTCGGATCTGGAAATCTGGCAAAAGCACGTGCATCGCCACGCCAACTATCACGTGGCCGTATTGAACAAGATCGACATGCTGTGGGACGAGCTCAAGAGCGATGCCGAGGTGCAGGCCGCGATCGAGCGCCAGGCCGAGGAAACCGCGCGCGTGCTGAAGCTGCCGCGCAGCCGGGTGTTTACCGTGTCGGCGCAGAAGGCCCTGGTGGCCACGATCAAGCAGGACGCGGCTTTGCGGATACGCTCCGGCATCGAGTCGCTGGAATACCTGCTGGCGCATCAGGTGATTCCGTCGCGCCGCGACATGCTGCATCACGCGGTCAGCCGCGAGGTGATGGGCTCGCTGGAAGAAAGCCGCAGCGATCTGGATGCGCGCCTCAAGCGCAGCAGCGAAGAACTGGTTCAGCTGACCCAGCTGTCCGGCAAAAACCGCGAACTGATCGAGCAGACCCGCGCCACGCTGCAGCAGGAAAAGGACAGCTACGACGCCACCGCGGTGCATTTCCGTATCACCCGCAAAATGCTGCAGGGACAGGGCGAGCAGTTAATGGCGAACCTGTCGGACGCGACGCTGGATGAGATATGCACTTCCGGCCGTGCCGTCATGGAGGGCAGCTGGACCACGCATGGCCTGACCCACGGCATCCGCCAGATGAGCGAGCAGATGAACGACCGTCTGCTGCAGGCCACCAAGATGGCCGACAGCATGCTGGAGTCGCTGGAACGGGCGTACGTCCGTTTTCACCGCGACCATCATTTGCCCAAGATGCAGGTGCCAAGGCTGGATCTGGGCGCCTATCGCCATCGCCTGAAAATCCTGATGCAGGAGACCGATGCGTTTTGCCGCGATCCCGCCAACTTGCTGCTGGAAAAGAACTTCATGATCCGGCGTTTCTACGGGGGGCTGGTCGAAGCGGCGCGCAAGGCCTTCAGTCTGGCGCGCACCGAAGCGGAACGCTGGCTGCGGATTGCGCTTGACCCGGTCATGACGCGCATTCGCGAGCACAAGCAGTATCTCGACACCCGCCTTTCCAGCCTGCAGCGCATCCTCGAAAACATGGGTACGCTGCACAACCGGATGGCGCAGATCAAGCAGGAAGTCAGCGACATGCGCCACGACAAGGTGGCGCTGTCCCGCATCGCCGCGCAACTGGTGGCCTGACTTCAAGTCCGCCAGGTTGTCGGACAGCGCCTAGCTGTTGAGGCGACCCAGCAGCTGGGCGGTTTTATCGGGGTCGGTGTTTTTCAGCAGGCGCTGCGTCAGCGGCGCCAAATCTTCAAGCTGGGCTTTCAGCACCTGCTGCTTGACCTGCAGCAGGCTGGCCGCCTGCATCGAAAAAGTCCGCAATCCCAATCCCAGCAGCAGTCGCGTCAATTGCGGATCGCCCGCCATTTCGCCGCAGACCGATACCGGCTTGCCCGCCTTGGCGCCGGCGCGGATGGTGTGCTGGATCAGGTTGAGCACCGCCGGATGCAGCGGGTCGTACAGATGCGCCACGCTGTCGTCGGCGCGGTCGATCGCCAGCGTGTACTGGATCAGGTCGTTGGTGCCGATCGACAGGAAATCCAGTTGCTCGGCAAAAAACGTGGCTGACAAAGCGGCCGCGGGGATTTCGATCATGCCGCCGACGGCAATGCCTTCGTCGAATTTCAGGCCATCTTTGCGCAGCGATGCCTTGGCCACGTCGATATGCTGCAGGGTCTGGCGCAACTCGACAAAGCTGGCCAGCATCGGAATGAGGATGTTGACCCGGCCATGGCGTGAGGCGCGCAGGATCGCCCGCAACTGGGTCTGGAACAGCCCCGGCTCGGCCAGGCACAGACGGATGGCGCGCAGGCCGAGCGCCGGATTGTCGGCCACCGAGTGTCCCCACGGCGCCTGCTTGTCAGCACCGAGGTCGAGGGTGCGAATGGTGACCGGTTTGCCGTCGAGCGACTCGGTGACGGTTTTGTAGAACTCGTATTGTTCGTCTTCGCTTGGCAGGTCGCTGCGGTTGAGGAACATGAATTCGCTGCGAAACAAGCCTATCCCCTGCGCGCCGGCCGCCTTCACGGCATCAAGGTCGGAGAGCAGTTCGATGTTCGCCATCAGGGCAATCGGCGTGCCGTCGAGGGTGGCCGATTTGCTGCTCTTGATGCGCTTGAGTTTCTCGGTATCGATGCGCCACTGGTTTTGCCGCAGCCGGTATTCGGCCAGTGCGGATTCGTCCGGGTTGACGATCACTACGCCATCGCGGCCGTCGACGATCAGCAGATCGTGATCGCGGATCAGGCCGCGTGCATTGTGCAGCGCCATCACCGACGGGATCGCCATGCTGCGCGCGAGAATCGCCGTGTGCGAGGTGGTGCCGCCGAGATCGGTGATGAAGGCGGCGAAGCGCACGCTCTTGAACAGGATCATGTCGGCAGGCGACAGCTCGTGCGCCACCAGGATGCGCTCTTCGTCGAAGTTGACGTCCAGCGGCAAATGGCTGGGGTGACCGAGCAGGACCTTGAGCACGCGCTGCACCACCTGCACCACGTCGTCCTGGCGACTGCGCAGATAGGGATCCTCGATCTCTTCAAAGCGCGCCACCAGCGCTTCCATTTGCTGCGCCAGCGCCCATTCGGCGTTGCACTGGGTTTCACTGATCAGGCGCTTGGGTTCTTCGGCGATGGTCGAGTCGCCGAGGAACATCAGGTGCATGTCGAGAAAGGCCGACAGTTCGGCAGGCGCGTGTGCGGGAATATGCAGCCGCAGCGTTTCGAGTTCTTCACGGGTGGTGAGGATGGCCGCGTCGAAGCGCGCCAGTTCCTCGTCGATGTACTGGCGATCCAGCATGTACTGCGGCACTTCGACCCGTGCGCTCGAAGTGATGTGCGCATAGCCGATAGCGATCCCGCCAGATACGCCGATACCGTGCAGGGAAAAGCTCATAGCTCTTCCCCGAAGCCGCTGGCGATCAGTTCAACCAGTGCGTCCATTGCGGCGACTTCGTCTTCGCCTTCGGTTTCCAGGGTGATGCTGCTGCCCTTGGCGGCCGCCAGCATCATGACACCCATGATGCTCTTTGCGTTGATGCGGCGGCCATTGCGCGTCATGAATACCTGGCTTTTGAAGCCGGAGACGAGCTGGGTGAGCTTGGCCGACGGGCGCGCATGCAGCCCGAGCTTGTTAACGATTTCAACGTCCCGTTGCTGCATTGCACATGGTCTCGGAAATATGATTGATGCTGTTGCGTCCGCCATCGACGATGCGTTCGACGAGTTGCTGCAGATTCAGCGTGTCGCGGTAATTCAGGGCTTTCAGCAGCATCGGCAGATTGACGCCGGAAACGCCTTCGATGTGGGCAGGTTCGAGCAGCCGGCATAGCGTGTTGCTGGGCGTTGCGCCGTATACGTCCACCAGCACCAGCACGCCGTCGCCCTCGTCGATTTCGGCCAGCCGCGCCTGCAGCGCCTTCTGCCGCTCGTCCGGATCGGCATGGCCGATGAAGTCGAGCGTGGCGAGTCCGCGTGCGCGTTGTCCCAGCACATGAGTCGAGCAGTCGACCAGGCTGTCGGCGAGGGTGCCGTGGGCGACGATGAGGATGCCTATCATGGTGGAGTCGTGAACATTAAAGCAAAGCCGACATTCTAGTGGAGACGGGCTGCCAGCGTGGGGGATCGGTACGTTTTCCCACTGGCGTCCACCGCCAGATATTCCCGAATCCCCAATTGCGCGGCGTGGTCTGCCAGCCGCGCCGCGCCGTCGATGAACAGCGGTTTGGACAGGGCGTCCGAACGGGTGCCTGAGCGTGCACCGCGCAGCAGGATCGTCACCGACTGCATGTCACCGGCCGGCCAGCCGCTGCGCGGGTCGATCAGGTGGCTGTAGCGCTTGCCGCCGGCCTCGAAATAGCGCTGGTAATCGCCTGAGGTGCCGATCGCCTCGCCGTCTTGCAGCGCCAGCGTCGCCAGCGTGCCCGGCTTGCGCGGATGCTGGATGCCAACGCGCCAAGGCCGGTCGCCGTGGTGCCCCAGCGCGATCACGTTGCCACCGATGTTCACCAGCGCGTGGTGAATGCCATGCGCCTTCAGAATCGCCACGGCATCGTCCAGCGCGCGGCCTTTGGCGTAGCCACCGAGGTCGAGCTGCAGCGCCGGGTTGTCGCTCCAGACCGTATTGTTTTCAATCCTCAAATCACCCATGCGCGGCTGCTGATTCACCCATCCGGCAATCGCCGCGGCGTCCGGCACCCGCGATTGCGGCGTGTCGGCATGAAACCCCCACAGCGCGATCAGCCCGCCGATGGCCGGGTTGAACAGGTCGCCGGATTGGGCCGAGAGCGCTTGCGCATCGCGCAGCATGGCCGCCAGTTCGGGCGTGACGTTCAAACGCTCGCCTTTTGCCAGCGCCGCATTCAGCCGCGACAGTTCGCTGGGTTGCCAGGCATGCAGTTGCTGGTGCAGTGCATCGAAGCGCGCCAGAACGGCTGCCGTCGCTTCCCTGGCCTGCGCTTCCGGCGTGCCGTAGACGCTGATTTCGACCAGCGTACCGAACACATAGGACTGTTGTTGCACCAGCGGCGGCGCGCCGCAGGCAGTGAGCAGAAACAGGAGCAGCAGGCCCAGGCTGAGCCGTGCAGGTCGCATGCGCGAGCCAGACTTCAAGGGCAAATCGTGGTGCTGCATCCACGCTCGATCGCGCTGATGAACTGCGCGGCCACATCATGACCCGTCTGCGCGGTGATTTCCTGGAACCCGGTGGGGCTGGTGACGTTGATTTCGGTCAGGCAGTTGCCGATCACATCGAGGCCGGAGAGGAAGATGCCATGCTCCTTTGCCCACGGTGCGATGGCTTCGGCGATGTCGCGGTCGCGCGTGGACAGCGCTTGCGCGCGCGCGGTGGCGACGGCCTCCAGGC
>JAGVGD010000068.1 GCA_020057245.1 Thiobacillus sp.
CCAACATGCCGCCCAGCGCGTCGCCGAGACCGCCAAGGAAGCCGCCACCCGCCGGAGTCACCGTGTCGCCAGCGCCGACTCCTTGGGCCGCACTCCCGCCGGTGCCTTGCTGAGGCGCCGCGCCCTGAAGTTTTTCGTAGGCGGATTCGCGGTCGAGCAGTTTCTCGTAATGTCCGGCAATCGGCGACGCGGTAATCGCGGCGCGACGCTCATTCGCTGTCAACGGCCCGATGCGCGAGGCAGGCGGCAGCACCATGCCGCGCTCGACCACGGTGGGGCGCCCGTGTTCGTCGAGGAAGGACACCAGCGCCTCGCCGACGCCGAGTTCGGTAATCACCGTCGCGGCGTCGAAGGCCGGATTGGCGCGCAATGTGTCGGCTGCCGCCTTGACCGCCTTCTGGTCGCGCGGCGTGAAGGCGCGCAGCGCGTGCTGCACGCGGTTGCCCAACTGGCCGAGCACCGCATCGGGTATGTCGAGCGGATTCTGCGTCACGAAATACACGCCGACGCCTTTCGAACGGATCAGGCGCACAACCTGCTCCACCTTTTCCAGCAGCGCCGGTGGCGCATCGCCGAAGAGCAGGTGTGCCTCGTCGAAAAAGAAGGCCAGCTTGGGCTTGGGCAGGTCGCCCGCCTCGGGCAACTGTTCGAACAGCTCGGCCAGCAGCCAGAGCAGGAAGCAGCCATAGAGGCGCGGTGAATTCATCAGCTTGTCCGCCGCCAGTACGTTGATCACGCCGCGGCCATCCTGGGTTTGCATCAGGTCCTCGATGTCGAGCATCGGCTCGCCGAAGAAGCTGTCGCCGCCCTGCTCCTCCAGCGTCAGCAGGCCGCGCTGGATGGCGCCGATCGAGGCCGCCGAGACGTTGCCATACTTCGTCTTGTATTCGGTCGCGTGCTCGCCGACATGCTGCACCATGGCCCGCAGATCCTTGAGGTCGAGCAGCAGCAGGCCCTGGTCGTCGGCGACCTTGAACACCAGTTGCAGCACGCCGCCCTGGGTGTCGTTGAGATTGAGCAGGCGGCCAAGGAGCAGCGGCCCCATGTCGGAGATCGTGGCGCGCACCGGGTGGCCGGCTTCACCGAATACATCCCAGAACATCACCGGATTGGCCCCAGGCTGCCAGTCTGTGATGCCAAGACCATCGAGTCGCTTCTGCAGCTTGTCCGTCGCGATTCCCGCGGCACCGAGACCGGACAGGTCGCCCTTGGCATCCGCAAGGAATACCGGCACGCCGGCCATCGACAACTGCTCGGCCATGCGTTGCAGGGTCACCGTCTTGCCGGTGCCGGTAGCGCCGGTGATCAGTCCGTGGCGGTTGGCAAGCGGGGGCAGTAGTGCGAGTTCGGTCGCACCGCTTTTGGCAATGGGCAGAGGCTGGGTCATGGCTCGGATTCCCGGGATGCTAAAATTTGCGATTGTATGTGACAACCCCGTTACCACACCGCGGCAAACCCGCGCAACCAGGGAAACAACTATGGCCGGACATTCCAAATGGGCCAATATCCAGCATCGCAAGGGACGTCAGGACGCCAAGCGGGGCAAGGTATTCACCAAGCTGATCAAGGAAATCACCGTCGCCGCCAAGATGGGCGGGGGTGATGTCAGCGCCAATCCGCGGCTGCGGCTGGCGATCGAAAAGGCCAAGGCGCAGAGCCTGCCCAAGGACAATATCGACAACGCGGTCAAGCGCGGCACGGGCCAGCTCGAAGGCGTGAACTACGAAGAAATCCGCTACGAGGGCTATGGCATCAACGGCGCCGCGGTGATGGTCGATTGCCTCACCGACAACAAGGTGCGTACCGTGGCCGAAGTGCGCCACGCCTTCGCCAAGCACGGCGGCAACATGGGCACCGACGGCAGCGTCGCCTTCCTGTTCACCCACTGCGGCCAGATGCTGTTCGCCCCCGGCACCGATGAAGCGGCGCTGATGGATGCGGCGATCGAGGCCGGCGCCGACGATGTGCTGACCAACGAGGACGGCTCGATCGAAGTCATCACCCCGCCCAACGACTTTGCCAACGTCAAGGATGCGCTGGAAAAAACCGGTTTCAAGCCGGAATTCGGCGAAGTCACGATGAAGCCGCAGAACGAAACCGAGTTCCAGGGCGAGGATGCGCTGAAGATGCAGAAACTGCTCGACGCGCTCGAATCCCTGGATGACGTGCAGGAGGTCTACACCACGGCGGTGATCGACGAATAGCGTCCCGGCGCCCGGCTTGCGGGCCTGAACCTTAGCGTCCGGCCGTCCTGCCCTGCAGCGCCTTTAGATCGGCAACGATCTCCTGCGAATGGCGCGCGGGGTCGACCGACAGGTAGACCTTGGCGATGCGTCCCGCCGGATCGACGATGAAGCTGTAGCGCTTCGCCACCTTGACCACCAGCCAGTCCGAAAGCGCGCCGTATTGGCGCGCTACGGCAGCCGTCGCGTCCGCCAGCAGCGGAAACGGAAGCTGATGTTTCTCGGCGAAGGCCTTGTGCGAAACCGTGTCGTCGACACTGACCCCCACCACCTGCGCACCCAGCGCAGTGAGCTGAGAAATGTCGTCGCGAAAGCTGCAGGCTTCCGTCGTGCAGCCCGGCGTGTCGTCCCTGGGATAGAAGTAGAGCACCACCCATTTCCCGCGCCATTCGGCCAGGCGCCGCGCCGCGCCGTTCTGGTCGGGCAGCGAGAATTCGGGTGCGGTGGAACCGATCGCCGGAACCTCCGCCCTTGCGGCGGTGACCACAATGAACAGGGTCAGCAGCGCCATGGCAAGTTTGCGGATCACATCGTTCTCCTCGGTTGGTCGAGAGCCATCATAGCTCGGCGAATCGGTTACCCTTGCGGGCTGGATTTTCGACCACGTGTCTTATGAACCGTTCAATTCCCCTGTTGTTCGTCCTGCTCTGGAGCACCGGCTTCATCGGCGCCAAGCTCGGCCTGCCGCATGCCGAACCGCTGACTTTCCTGCTGATCCGTTACCTGCTGGTGCTGACCCTGATGACCCTGGTCGCGCTGGCGATGCGCGCGCCCTGGCCGCGCGACGCGCGCCACTGGGTCCATATCGGCGTCGCCGGCCTGCTGGTGCATGGCGTTTATCTTGGCGGCGTGTTCATGTCCATTTCGAAGGGCCTGCCGGCCGGAGTCGCCAGCCTGGTGGTAGGCATACAGCCGCTGCTGACTGCTGTCGGCGCTGGCTGGCTGCTGAATGAAGCCGTGCTGGCGCGGCAATGGTTCGGCCTGGTGCTCGGTTTCGTCGGCGTGGCCCTCGTGGTATCGGGCAAGCTGGGCAGCGGCTTCGGCCTCGATGCGTTGTGGCCGGCGCTGGCGGCGCTGGCCGGGATCACCGTCGGCACGCTCTACCAGAAACGCTTCTGCCCCAGCTTCGACTGGCGCACCGGCGCCATCGCGCAGTTCCTGCCGACGGCCATCGTCACGGCCATCGTCGTCAGCCTGACCGAAACTTTCCGCGTCGAGTGGGTGCCCGACTTCATCTTCGCCCTTGCCTGGCTGGTGCTGGTGCTGTCGCTCGGCGCGATCTCGCTGCTCAACATGCTGATCCGGCGCGGCAGCGCCGTGAATCTCGCCAGCCTGTTCTATCTGGTGCCACCCTGCACCGCACTGATCGCCTGGCTGCTGTTCGACGAAAGGCTGGCCGGCATGGCGCTGGTCGGCATGGCGCTCGCGGTTTGGGGCGTGTATCTTGCGCGAAAATGACGACCATCCCCCCGTCCCCCTGCCCGTGGCAGGGGGTGACTAAGGTTCAGCGGCTATCGCCGCTTCCGTGTTTTGGCTCGCCACCTCCTTGGGGCGGCCCGACGAAGGTGGCATGAAATCTCCCGCCGCGACATCCATCCGCATACTGGGCATTGATCCCGGCCTGAGAAGCACCGGATTCGGGGTCATCGACAAGGCCGGCAACACCCTGGGCTATGTCGCCAGCGGCTGCATCAAGACCGACGCTGCAGACAGCCTGCCGCTGCGGATCAAGACCATTCTCGACGGTCTGGTCGAGATCGTCGCCACTTACCGACCGCAGCAGGCGGCCGTGGAAATCGTGTTCGTAAACGTCAACCCGCAATCCACGCTGCTGCTCGGACAGGCGCGCGGCGCGGCGATTTCCGCCCTGGTCACGGCAAACCTGCCGGTGGCGGAATACACCGCGCTGCAGGTCAAGCAGGCCGTGGTCGGCCACGGCAAGGCGGCCAAGGAACAGGTGCAGGCCATGGTCGCCCGCCTGCTCGATCTGCCCGGCACACCCAGTCCCGATGCCGCCGACGCGCTGGCCTGCGCGATTGCCCACGCACACGGCGGGCAGGGCATGGGCGCGCTGTCCACACTCGGCAAACGCATGCGCAACGGACGGCTCGTGTAGTGCGCACAGTTCTCTACGCCTGGGAATTCGGCGCGAACCTGGGACATATAGGCACCTTTCTCCCGGTCGCGAGGCAACTGCGCAGCCGCGGCACCACAGTGCACTGGGCTGTGAGCCAGCCGCACCAGGCCGCCCGCCTGTTGCCCCAGGCCGGCTTCGACTGGCTGCAGGCGCCAACCATGCCCGAACAGCGGCGCGAGGGCCCGCCGCTGAATTATGCCGACATACTGCTGCGTTTCGGCTATGCAAATGGCACTGACCTGCTCGGTCTCGTCGTCGCCTGGCGCGAACTGCTGCGCCTCACCGGAGCGAAGCTGGTACTGGCCGATCACGCACCCACGGCGATCCTCGCCGCGCGCACGCTGGACATCCCGGTGATGCTTTTCGGCAGCGGCTTTTTCGCCCCGCCGCCGGTGCACCCGACGCCCAACATGCGGCCGTGGACGCCTGTCGTGGCCGAGCACCTGGTCGCCACCGACCAACTGGCGCTGGCAAGCATCAATGCGGTGCTGCAACGCTACGACAGGCCGCAACTCGACACCCTCGCGCAACTCTTCCAGGTGGCAGAGAACAGCCTGCTGAGTTTCCCGGAACTGGACCACTACCCGGCTCGCGGACCGGCCCGCTACTGGGGCATGCTGCCCGCCGCCGTCGCTGCGGACAGCGCCTGGCCCGCCGCCCCCGGCCTGCGGGTGTTTTCCTACCTGCGTCCCGAGACGCCCCACCTCGAAGCCGCGCTTCAGGCGCTGCACGAACTTCCCGGCAGCGTGCTGATCTATGCGCCCGGAGTGCCGACGGAACTGATGCAGCGCTACGCAGCGTCGCACTTGGCCTTTTCACCGCTACCGGTGGACCTGAACAAAGTGGCGCGTCAGGCCGATGCCGGCCTCACGTATGCGAGCCCGGCGGCCACCGTGGCCTTCCTGATGGCCGGCAAACCGGTGCTGATGATCCCTGGCCATCTGGAGCAGTTCCTGTTTGCCCGCAGGGTGGAGGAAATGGGCGCCGGTCTGATCCAGAACCCCGAACTGCCGCCGCATGGCCTGGCCGCGATGCTGCAGCGCGTGCTGCGCGAACCCGGTGTTCGCGACAATGCCGCAGCATTTGCCGCCAAGTATGCGAACTTCGACCAGAATGCCGTCATGACGCACATCGTCGCCCGCGTCGAAGAATTGGCCGAAGCCAAAGCCACCAACCCCGGAGCCCAACCATGATCGGCCGCATCGCAGGAACCCTCATCGAGAAGAATCCGCCTTCCATCACGGTGGATGTGCAGGGCCTCGGCTACGAAGTCGATGTGCCCATGAGCACCTTCTACAACCTGCCGGCGACCGGAGAGAAAGTCGCGCTGCATACGCACCTGATCGTGCGCGAGGATGGCCACTATCTCTACGGCTTCGCCTCGCAGGACGAACGCGCCGCCTTTCGCCAGTTGCTGAAGATTTCCGGCATCGGCGCGCGCACGGCGCTGGCCGTGCTCTCGGGCATGTCGGTGAAGGAACTGGCGCAGGCGGTGACGCTGCAGGAGGCCGGACGGCTGACCAAGGTACCTGGCATCGGCAAGAAGACCGCCGAACGCCTGCTGCTGGAACTGCGCGACCGCTTGCCGAAGACGCTGGCCGCCGGAGGGGCAACAGTCGGCGCCGGCGACACGGCGTTCGACGCCGCCTCCGACATCATGAACGCACTGCTGGCACTCGGCTACAACGAACGCGAGGCGCTCTCGGCAATGAAGACGCTGCCGCCGGACGCTTCGGTATCCGACGGAATCCGCCAGGCACTGAAGCTGCTGTCCAAGTCATCATGAGCCAAGCCCGCAGCCGCCTCGGCTAAACTGTCCGCATGAGCATCCAGACCGACAAGTTCGCCGATCCGCCGCCCGAGCGCCTGATCTCGGCCGGCCGCGAATCGACCCAGGAGGACGTGCTGGAGCGCGCCCTGCGGCCCAAGCGCCTGGCGGATTACGTCGGCCAGCAGAAGATCCGCGGCCAACTTGAAATCTTCATCGAGGCGGCCAAGCGGCGTGCCGAATCGATGGACCATGTCCTGCTGTTCGGCCCGCCGGGGCTGGGCAAGACCACGCTGGCGCACATCATCGCGCACGAAATGGGCGTCAATCTGCGCCACACCTCGGGCCCGGTGCTGGAGCGCGCCGGCGATCTGGCGGCGATGCTGACCAACCTCGAACCGCACGACGTGCTGTTCATCGACGAGATCCATCGCCTCTCGCCGGTGGTTGAGGAAATCCTCTACCCGGCGCTGGAGGATTTCCAGATCGACATCATGATCGGCGAGGGGCCCTCGGCGCGCTCGGTCAAGCTCGACCTGCCACCCTTCACCCTGATCGGCGCCACCACCCGCGCCGGCATGCTGACCAACCCGCTGCGCGACCGCTTCGGCATCGTCGCCCGGCTGGAGTTCTACACTCCGGAAGAGCTCGCCCTGATCGTGCGGCGCTCGGCCCACTTGCTGAAGTGCGACATCGTAGAAGACGGCGCGGTCGAGATCGCCAAACGCTCGCGCGGCACGCCGCGCATCTCGAATCGTTTGCTGCGCCGCGTGCGGGATTTCGCCGAGGTCAAGGCCGATGGAAAAATCACGCGCGCCGTGGCCGATGCGGCACTGACCATGCTCGATGTCGATCATCTCGGACTCGACGTCATGGACCGCAAGCTGCTCGGCGCCATGCTGGAGAAGTTCGGCGGGGGACCGGTCGGCGTAGACAACCTTGCCGCCGCGATCGGTGAGGCGCGCGACACCATCGAGGACGTGCTCGAACCTTACCTGATCCAGCAGGGCTATCTGCAACGCACACCGCGCGGACGGGTGGCGACGGCGAGCATCTGGCGGCATTTCGGGCTCCGGTCGCCGCAGGAGCCCAACCAGAATCTCTGGAACGAATGACCGCTGCCCTTTCCGCAATCCAGCTGCGGGTGTACTACGAAGACACCGACGCCGCCGGCATCGTCTATTACGCGAATTATCTGCGCTTCATCGAACGCGGACGCACCGAGTTCCTGCGATCGCTGGGGCACGACCAGAATGTCCTGATGAAAGAGGGCATCGCCTTCGCGGTGCGCTCGATCGAGGCGGAGTACCTGAAACCGGCAAGACTCGACGACCTGCTCACGGTGGAAACCGGCATCGCTGCGCTCGGCCGCGCGCAACTCACATTCGCCCAGCGCATCCTGCGCGGCCATGAACTGCTGCTTGATGCGAAAATACGCGTCGCCTGCATCGATCCGGCCGCTGGCCGCCCGATCCGCATGCCGCGCGCCCTTCATGAACAATTGTCAGCCCTGCCGGGACTTTCGCAATGAACGTGACCCAAGATCTTTCCATCATCGAACTCATCATCCACGCCAGCCTGGTGGTCAAGCTGGTGATGCTGCTGCTGACGCTGGTGTCGCTGACATCGTGGTACTGGATCTTCCGCAAGGCCTTCGCCATTCGCGACGCGCGGGTCAAAACGGACAAGTTCGAACGGGATTTCTGGAGCGGCGGCGACCTCAACGCGTTGTACCAGAGCGCCGTCAACAACCGCCACCAGACCGGCGCACTTGAGCGCATCTTCGAGGCCGGCTACCGAGAATTCACCAAGTTGCGCGGACAGAAGACCATTGATCCCACCGCCGTGGTCGACGGCGCGCGACGCGCGATGCGCGCCACCTATCAGCGCGAGATCGATGACCTGGAGGCACATCTGGCCTTTCTCGCCTCGGTCGGCTCGGTCTCGCCTTACGTCGGCCTGTTCGGCACGGTATGGGGCATCATGCACGCCTTCCGCGGACTGGCCAACATGAGCACGGCGACCCTGTCCGCCGTCGCGCCGGGAATTGCAGAAGCACTGGTGGCTACCGCCATCGGCCTCTTCGCCGCGATTCCGGCAGTGATCGCCTACAACCGCTTCGCCCATGACGTCGATCGTGTCGCGGTGCGCTTCGAGAGCTTCACAGAAGAGTTCTCCAACATCCTGCAACGTCAAACGCGATGAGGTCCCCATCGGCTAGCGGTTCAGTGTGTCCATTCGTTGCGCGCAGCGC
>JAGVGD010000064.1 GCA_020057245.1 Thiobacillus sp.
CTGCTGACCGCATTCGGCATCAGCGTGTTTCAGGCCGCCACGCGCATCCTCGAACCGACCCTGTCCTTCGTGCCCAAGCTCATCGTCATGCTGCTGGTGCTGGCCATTCTGGGCAGCTGGATGGGCGGGCAGCTGGTCGAGTTCGCACGCAGCATGCTGACCGACTTTCCGGGGCTGATCGAGTGACCCTGGAAACGGTAGTTGGACGCATTCGAGTGTGCGGTTTTCGGGTTATCTGGCAAGGCGCGATGAGGCGCATGGCTGCTCCCTGCAACGAAGAGCAACGCGGCCAGGTGACCCGAAAATCGTGCAATCGGGTGCGTACCCGACGGCCCTGCGGCCTGGGCATAAATAGCGTTCTCACCCATAAGGTGAAGGTGCACGTGACGTGAGAACTCAATATTCATGTGTCTTCTCATGCGTTTGCAAGCGGTCAACTGCTGTTTCCGGGGTAAAGCCATGCCGCTGGCCGAAGCAAGCCTGACTGCCTGGCTGTTTGCCTTTGCCCGTCTCGCCGGGTGGACCCTGTTCGATCCGCTCACCGGGCGCCTGCCCGTGCTGTTGCGCCTGATGATGGCTGCCGTGTTGGCCGCCGTGCTGATGCCGGCGTTGACGCTCCCGGCGGTCCAGCCATTTACCGTTCAGGGCGTGCTCGCGTTGAGCATGGAGCTCGCCTGGGGCGCGGCGCTGGCCTTGTGCGTGTGGCTGGTGTTTGCGGCGGTGAGCGCCGCGCTGCTGTGGAGCGGGCACACCGCCAGCGGCGGCCTGCTGAACCTGACCGCAGAACAGGCTGCACCCGCCGATGCTGCCTGGCGCGCGCTGGCCGGGTGGCTGGCGGCACTTGCATTTCTGGCCGGCAGTGGCCATCTGTTGGTGGTCGATGCCTTGCGTGACAGTTTCACCGCGATGCCGCTTGCGTTGTTGCCAGCGGCGGCCGATCTGCGCCAGCTGGGCGAAGCCGCCAGCTGGCTGTTTGCCACCGGCGTACAACTGGCCTTGCCCTTGCTGGCGCTGGCACTGCTGATCCAGCTGGCCTGGGCCATCGTGGCGCGCACCACGCCCGGGCTCGACATGTTTTCGGTGGGGCTGGGCATCGCCTCGCTGGGCCTGATGGCCGGCTGGATCTGGGCGGTGCCGCTCGTCGCGCAGGGCGTGAATCAGGGTCTGGCACAACTGGGTATGTGGATACACTGGCTTCAATAGAACAGGAACCGAGCGATGGACACCCTCTTGAGCCGTTTGCAGCATCTGGCCGCCCTGCCAGAACACCCGACCAGCCTGGAGGACAGCCTCAAACAGTGCGTGGCGATGACGGCCGTATTGCTGGATGTGCACGGCAGCACCATCCTGCTGTTCGGCGAGACCGAAGCGGGCGATGACGTCCCCATGCTCAAAGTGTTCGCCATTGGCGCAGACCAGATCATCCGCATCAGCAACGATTTGCAGAGCCGGCATGCCGTCGCGTTCGACCGGGTCGTCGCGGCCGATGCGCCGGAACTGATCGGCACACTGGGCGAGGCCGATTACGCGAACCTCAGGCATCCGCAACCGGATGTTTTCAGCAGCCTGATTGCCGCGCCGATCCATATCAACAGCAAGGTCGTCGGCATCCTCACCGCCAGCGGGCACAAGTCAGGTCGCCCGCTGGATCAGCGCGATCTGGAATGGCTCGGCATGATCGGCATGCTGATCGGCAAAACCATGCAGGTGGTGCAGCTGCAAAACGTGTTGTCATCCCGCTTTGCCCAGATGGCGCTGGTGCGCGAAGCCAAGGCCAACCTCGGCGTTGCGCTGGAAAAGGCGGTGGAAAATCCGGATCAGCTGGCGCGCATCCTGGCGAAATCCTTTTTCCGCGAAATGACCACCACCGGTTTCAGCACCAGCCAGATTATCCAAGCCTCGTCCGAAATCATTACCCAGCTTTCCAGCAGCCTCAACCGCCACAGCAAGCGGATGGAAAAACCCAAGTCCCATCCTGATTAAACCCGCCCGCAAGATTCAATTCAGGAAGACCCATGAAAAACAAAGCCATCTTATTCGTCGCCGCACTGGTCTTTACTCCGCCCGCATTGGCATTCGACTGGAGCGGCGCCCTGAAAGACGCGATGGGAAAAGCCAGCGGTGAACCTGCAGGCACCCAGACCTCATCCGGCGTGGACGCGCTGTCCAATGCTGACATCAACGCCGGACTGAAAGAGGCGCTGACGCGCGGCGCCGATTCTGCCGTCGCTCAACTCGGCGTCAAGGATGGTTTTTACGGCAATCCCGCGCTCAAGATCCCGCTGCCGCAAAGCCTGCAAAAAGTCGACAAGGCCATGCGCATGTTCGGCATGGGCAAGCAGGCCGACGAACTGATCCTGGCGATGAACCGTGCCGCCGAGGCGGCTGTGCCCCAGGCCAAAACCTTGCTGGTGGACGCAGTCAAGAGCATGTCGCTGCAAGATGCCAAGGGCATCCTGACCGGCGGCTCGACCTCGGCCACCGATTTTTTCCGCGCCAAAACCGAAGCGCAACTGACTGAACGCTTCGGCCCCATCGTCAAGGGCATCACGGACAAAACCAGCCTCGCGCAGCAATACAACCGCTATGCCGGGCAGGCCGCGCAGTTCGACCTGATCGATAAAAACCAGGCCAGCGTCGAGCAGTACGTTACCCGGCAATCACTGGACCGGCTGTATCGCCTGATCGGCGAAAAGGAACAAGCCATCCGCGCCAACCCGATGCAGGCAGGAAGCGATTTGCTGCGGCAGGTGTTTGGTGCCGTGAAGTGAGCGGAGTGGGGGGTTCCGTTAAAAAGCGGGATCAAGTTGAGTAGCTCGACCGTCTGTTGCTTGGTCGTCTGATGTTCGGCCGTTGCTGCCGTCCATGGGAAGCGCCGTGATAGTCTGCTACTGGAATTGAAACTGACACTCAAGATTGCGCAGAGGAATGTGATTTTGAAAGACCTGACCCCGACTTTCCGCAGCGCCCCTGAGCTTGGACGTTGGGCACCTTAGAGCGCACTTATGAACATCACGTCCCGATACTCTGACATTCCAGAAGTTGTGATTGATGAATCGAAGATTCCTGCAGAGGTTCGCCATCTCCTTCCGCTAGCGAGAGAGTGGAGCATTAGCGATGATGTAGAGCTTGATGATTTCATTGCGGCCGCTTCGCCAGAAAAGCAGCGGAAGTTTTTCGAGGCATTCCGCCCTCATTTCGACACACTCGCCACGTGGAATAAAGCGTCACGAGAGCTTGTTCCACAACCAGACGAGATTGTTCTTTTTGACATCGCTGCAAACGCAGCAGCCACGGTTGGTAGCACGCTGTGATTACGATCCGAGTGCCCAACCCTGCGCTCCAGCCGACCCATTACAGCGGGCTCCGCCCGCTTCCATGGTCGGCTGAGCTGATACGTTATGCGTAAGGGGTTGCCAATGTGGCTGTTGTTTGCTCTGCCTGCTTTGCTGATTCCTATTTTGACTTCAGCTGGCAGCCTCGTTTGGCCGGACCTGCCTCAGACATGCTTCGTGAAGGGCCGCCCGGCCTCTGAAGAAGATGCGAGGAAGGGCTGTGCGGTATTTGTGATAAAGCAGCAAGGACAGCTCGCCGGCACGCCGCTCAACATTGAAATACCGCAGTACGCCATCCACGTAGAAGATGGCACGGGGAAAGAGACGCCTGTGGTCGTGATTCAAGCTGAGGAGAATGCAGGCATTCAAGCAGTCGGCTACAAAGAAGTTGGCACGTCAGCTGTTGGCGCGGCGCTCCTCAGGGAATTACATCTCCTCGGCACAAAGAAGCCAAAGTGACGTTTACGCATAACAATACGCTACAGCGGGCTTCGCCCGCTTACGCGGTCGGCTGAGCTTCGACGTTGACTCGTTGACCGATATGCGGTGAACACCGGTCGCATGTAGCGGTTGACCTGACCGGCCGCTCTGGCCGAGCATGAGACCTTCGTTCGCCGCAAACCACCTGAACTTCGCTGCGGATCTGTGACGTTCGTAGAGGGTGAAGAATCGAATCTGCGATCAAGGGCTTGATACTCGGGCTGCATTTCTCTCAACTGGCCGCTGCGCGCACGCTCTGTCATCACCCCATTGCTTCAGGGTCGTCGTCTTCAGTGGGTGTCGCTTTGTGATGTTCGGCATCCAGCGCAGCTTTGCTGCGAGCCGCCTCCAGAATCGCTTTCTTACGCGCGGCATCCAGCGCCGCCTTGCTGCGAGCGGCATCCAGCATGGCCTGGCGGCTTGTCGGGGTTTCCAGGCTGATGCGGCCGAGGGTGCCGGTGCGGTAGTCGGTCAGCAGGATCATCGCCGCCTTTTCCAGATCGAGTTCGCCGCCGCGTCCTTTGATGACGCAGGCGCGGCGTTTGGCGACGGCTTCGAGCACGCCGGTCGCGTCGAGGCCTTCGACTGAAAAGCCGTAGCGCGCGGTCAGCAGGGCCGGGTAGCGATGAAGCAGAATCTCGGCGAGAAACGCCGCGACCTGTTCGTCGATGACGGCATTGCGGCCGATGGCGTGGCTGGCAGCGAGCATGAAGCCGTCGGAATCATGCTCGATTCTGGGCCAGGTCATGCCCGGGGTGTCGACCAGCGACAGCAGCGGCGAGATGTTGATGCGCTGTTGCGACTTGGTGACGGCAGGCTCGTCGCCCACTGCCGCGACCCGGCGCTTGACCCAGGTGTTCATCAGGGTGGATTTGCCGACGTTGGGGATGCCCATGATCATCAGCCGCAGCGGCTTGATCGGGTCGTTGCGATGCGGCGCGAGTTTCTGCGCCACTGCAGCCAGCTTGGCGACATCGCCCGGCTTCTTGGCGGAAATCGCCACCGCTTTCACATTCGGCAGGCTGTTGTAATAGTCGATCCAGGCGCGCGTGGCTTCGGGGTCGGCCAGGTCGACCTTGTTGAGCAGTTTGAGACAGGGGCGCTGGCGATGCGCGCGTAACTCGTGAATCATCGGGTTGCTGCCGGCCTCGGGCAGCCGCGCGTCGAGCACTTCGACGACCACGTCGATCAGCGCCATTGTTTCGGCCGCCTTCTTGCGTGCGGTGGTCATATGACCGGGGAACCACTGGATCGCCATGGGGGAGGGGAATGGGGGGAAAGGCGGGATTATCCCCCAGCCACGGCCTTAACGCTTTGTTTAATCAATCAAATAACGACTGAGCAGGGTGAATCCCCCTATAATTCGCGGCTCTCCGGAACGTGTGGCTCCAGGGTCATGACAAGGAACTGAATGCAGGATCATTACGAAAAGCTGGGCGTTCCGCCTTCCGCCGCGCCCGAGCTGATCAAGCTGGCGTATCGCAAAAAGGCCGCGTTCTACCACCCGGACAAGAATTCGGCCGCGGATGCGCCGGTGCGCTTTCGCGAGATCCAGGATGCGTACGAAGTGCTGTCCGATCCCGAGCGGAAAAAGGCGTACGACGAATACCGCCAGCGCAGCCTGATCGACGATCCGGTCGCTGTGGCGCAGGAGATGGCGGCAAAATACATCCAGGGAATACTCAATTGAAAATTTCGCGTTACTTTACGAATCTGGCTCAAAGCTACCTTGAAGAAATCGACGATCTGGTGACCGACTCCGAAGGCAAGTCGGTGCTGCAACGTCGGTTGAAGGACAAGCGCAGCGAAATGGCTGCCTTGCTTGCAATGGTCGAATACAGCCCCGAAATGGTGGCGGTGATTTTTTATGACGCGTTCGGCTTTGAGTCAGCCGACGTGATGCAGAAACTGCTGCAGAACGAGCCCGAGCATGCCGGTTTCCCGGCGTGGGACGTGCTGCGGAAAAGCCTGACCATTGCTCCCTGGGCCGAACCTCTGATTGCCACCACGCTCAAAGCTGAGGGCGGCGATGCGTTTCTGGTGACGGCAGCGGCGCTGGAATTCGTGCGGACCAAGGCTGCGTTCACGGCGTCGAAATCGGAAGCGGCCGACGAATCCGAATCGGATGACGACGGCGATGAATCGGAAGACGAAGCCGACGATCTGGGCGATGCCGGTTCGGACTGGCTGGTCGAACAAGGCTTCGACACCCGCGAAGAGTAAGGGCTCGTTAATGAATAAATTGGACAAACGTTGCTGCGTATTCGAGATGGATGCAAGGCGCGAGTCGCAGCGAAGGGTCGTTCCCTTCGCAAGGCTCGCAACGCCGCAGACGCTCGAATACGCAGCAACCCTCCGGGCTGGGGTCGCTTTGGGCGCATACCGGTGTTGCAAGCCGCTTGTTGTGAATGACACAACCGCACGTCTTGCGCCTAGGTCTGCACCCAAAGCGGCCCCAGCGTTTGCCCAATTTATTCATTAACGAGCCCTAAGCCTCACCCCTCATGTATCAGTAGAAGGACGCAGCATGCACCCGGTAGTCTTGAAATCCACTGAGTTGATTCTTTCCGGCGACATCGAGGGCGCCGAGCGCACGCTCGTGGCGGTGGCCGACCAGCATGGCGACCATGCGCTGGTCAGCCTGCTCGACGAACTGCCGCCCAAGGATTTGCTCGCCATCATGCGCGAGTTCGATTCGTCCAAGGAGTCCATCGTCAACATGCTGGTGACGCCGGAGCAGTTCGCCCATTCCATCGTGCTGGAGCGGCAGTACGGCGAGCGCACCAGCGAGCGCCTGCGTGCCATGGTGAACGCTGTCATCTACCGCGACGAGAACACGGTCGGTGAATACCTCGATGCGCTCGTCAACACCGAAGGCGGCATCAACACGCTGGCCGACTACTTCGAAGACCGCTATGACGAGTTGCTGAGCTTTGCCACCGGCGGCCGTTTCGCGCCCGAATACGAGCAGGATGCCGGGATGCAGGTTCACACCACCTGGCTGATGGAAAAGCTGGAAGAACTGGACGAAAGCCTGGGCTTCGGCAATGCCATCGAAGAATCGCGGCCGCTGCTGCAGCGGACAGAAGTGGCCGACGGCGACTGGATGGAGACCGCCTGGCTCCTGCGCTACGAGTTGCCCGATGCGTTCGAGGAACTGATGGGCGTGCTGCGCACGCGCGTGGCCAAGCATGTGGAAGCGCTCAACGCCATGCTGCTGGCTGCCGAAGCGGGCGAGCCCACCGATGACGAAGAAGAGTCCGCCATTTGATGACGGCTGAACTGATGGCAACGGGCTTGACCGGACTGGCCGCGTTCGACGGGCGGCCGTTTTTCGACAAGGCGCTGCATCACGGCGTCAGCCAGGGCCTGATCACGCCCGATCGCCTGCGCGTCATCCAGGCCGATTTCGCGAAGGGCATCGTGCAGATCGCCAATTATTTTGGCACCGCTTATCTGCGCCCCGAACTCGAACTGGCGGTGCGCCGCATGGTGCATCTGATGAGTTTGTATCTGGAGGAGTTTTCGGGCGGCGACCTGCCACGGGCTGCCGCGTCGCTGCGCGACAACAGCCTGCTGTCGCATTCCAAGGGCGGTTCGGACATGCTCAAACGCCTGCAGGCGATGCCCGACAGCAGCCTGATGCTCGGCAATAGCGTATCGCCCGAGAGCCAGCGTGCGTATCTGGACGAGAGGACCGCTGCCCATCCGATGAAGCTGGCCGAGTATCGCGCCGAACGTGCGGCTCGGCAGCGCAGCCAGGACATCCTCGATTTTTCGCTGTGGCTGGCCAAAAAAATGGGCGTCGCGCGCGACGACTACGACGATGCCGAGGCCTTGATCCGCAGCGCCATGCTGGTGCTGTTTGTCGACAAGGCTGCGCTGAGCTTGCCGACGCGCAGCGCGTTCGTGCATCTGGTCAAAGCGGCCAAACGCCCCAAGGCCAAACTCGACGAGACGCGTTTCCAGGCTTTTCTGGCCGACGCATCGGCCGCGTTCCGGTCGCTGGCGGAACGCGCGATGGCGCGCTTCATCGAACAGGACCTGCCGCAGATTCGCGCGGAAGACACCACGGCGGACAGGCTGTTGTATGGCGACACCGCCCAACCCTATTTCGTCAGCGAAAGTCTGGACGAAGACGTCAGCGAATATGACCGTCTGGTGGCCAAGGAATGGCAGCGGGTGACGCGCGGCGAGTCGGACGACCCGCAGGTGCTGACCACCGTGTTTCTGCTGCTGGCCACCGGGCTGCCGCCCAAGGCGACGCTGCTGCTGAAAGACGCGAAGGAAATCACCCGCATATTCCGCAGCAGCGGCTTCGATTCGGATGCCGTAATTGCCTTCGTTGACCAGAATGCACCCGAATCGCAGCGCGCCGACCTGCGAAAAGCCTGGCTGGACGACATCCGGCGCGAAGCGGAAGAGCGCCTCGGCGACACCGATCCCAACTGGCCGGATGCGTATATGGAACGCGCCCTGACATATCTGCACGGGGCGTGCCGCGCGACCTGGAAAAGCCGCAGGTGATAAGCCTGTTGACTCGCAGTTTGCCGAAGGGGTGGGCGAATCAAATCATCAGCCAGTCCACGCCCACTTCTTTTTCAACGGTGACATGGCCGGCTTCGAGGCGATAGCTCAGCGAGCAGGCCTGAACCGGATTCGACAGCACCGCCGGATTGAGAATGCCGAAGGTGTGGCCGTTGCAGCGCGCCGATCGTGACACCAGTCCCGGAAACCCTTCCCGGTGCAGTCGCTTGCCGACAGGCTGGGTAGCATCGTAGCGCGTTGGATGAACCAGATTGGGGATGCGTTTAAGCTCCGGCCGGAAATCCACCAGCGCGGCATCTCCGCGCACCCAATACACCTTGCGTTCGATACGCACGCCTTCACGGTCGAAGCCCGCATCGGCCAGTAGCCCGTTGCGCCAATGCCAGACGGTCTCGTGGACTGTGGTTTCGATGGCGTCCGCGCCGTACCAGATGCCGAAAGTACCGTCCGAAAATCGGCTC
The DNA here is from genome assembly GCA_020057245.1 of Thiobacillus sp. GTDB lineage: Bacteria > Pseudomonadota > Gammaproteobacteria > Burkholderiales > Thiobacillaceae > Thiobacillus. Next base: position 8,825 of record JAGVGD010000064.1, read on the forward strand.
CTGGACCAGTTCGGCGGCTGGAAGGGGTAAGCGACAGCCTCGATCCAGACGGCTTCTTCAAATGGCCGATTGATGGCGGGCGAGTCCGACGTGTACGGCTTGGGTTGCGTGGCCAGCTCGTGACGGATGGCCACGTTCCAGTCCTGCGGATCCGGGCTCAAATCGTCGAACAGGTCCTGCGATTGCCGGATGGAGACGATATTGCGCGCCAGGTTCTGATGGATGTCCGCCAGTCGCAGCGCATTGAATAGATTGCCGATGCTCAAACCCCGCGCGCCCGGTCGAGATAGGCGCGGGTTTGCAGCAAGCCTGCAAAACCCCATTCGGCAATCAGCTCGACCGGTGTTTTGCCAGCGAACGCCCGGTTGGCGGTGGTCATCCAGGCGTAGGCCAGATCGCGATCATGCGGGAACAGCAGGCGCAGGTTTTTGTGAATTGCCAGCAAATGTCCCGCCCGCTCCAGCAGGTCGCGCGAATTGGCCAGCGGCTCGCCCTTGCGATAGCGCGCCAGCGCCGGGCGATTGCCTGCGGACAAGCCCAGCAGGGCAAGCTGGTCGTTGCTGGAGAGCTTCCAGTGTTCGAACAGCGCCGTCACCATGTGCGCCAAGGCGCCGCGCGTGTCGGGTTCTTCCTGGGGGGAGGGTGAGCTGATGAAGGCAGGCTGGTTCATGGCGGTCTGCTCCGTGGAATATTGTTATAAATATAACAAGTATTGGTTTAATTGCAACCAATCTGCCCCGGGTTGGATTACCGCCTGAGTGGGGATTCAGCCTTGCGGCCGCCGCCGTATGCCGGCATTGGCGCGCGAGGCCGGGCCTGCCTGTACTTCGTCCTCCATGCCGAGGATGCGAGCCTTCACCGTCTTGCCCTTGATCTTGCCGGACGCCAGCCAGCGCAAGGCTTGCTGGGCGATCTCGCGCGCCACCGCCACATAGGTGTGAAATTCGGTGATGTTGATCTTGCCGATCTGGGCACTGCTGAAACCCGCTTCGCCGGTGAGCGCGCCCAGCACGTCGCCGGGGCGGATTTTTTCCTTGCGGCCGCCGAGAATCTGCAGCGTCGCCATCGGCGGCAACAGGGGTTCGTCGCTGGCATCGGACAGTTCGGCGATGGGATGCCATTCCACTGCGGTGCCGGTTTCTGCGGCGATGTTGTCGACGCGCCGCATCTGGTTCGTACTTGCGAGGCTCAAGGCCCAGCCATCCTGATCGGCGCGCCCGGTGCGGCCGATGCGGTGGATGTAGACCTCGGGGTCGGGCGTGACATCGACGTTGATCACCGCTTCGAGCTGGGCGATGTCGAGGCCGCGCGCGGCGACGTCGGTTGCCACCAGCACCGAACAGCTGCGGTTGGCGAACTGGATCAACACCTGGTCGCGCTCGCGCTGTTCCAGTTCGCCATGCAGCGCCAGCGCCTGGAAACCCTGCTCGCGCAGCACCTCCAGCAGATCGCGGCATTGTTGGCGCGTGTTGCAGAACGCCAGGGTGCTGACCGGGCGATAGTGGCGCAGCAGCGCAGCCACCGCCTGCAGGCGGTCTTCGTTTTCCACTTGGTAAAACCGCTGGCGAATCTTGTCGCTCTCGTGCTGCTCCAGCAGTTTGACAGTGCGCGGCTGGTGCAGGAACTGCCGCCCCAGTTTTTCGATCCCCGGTGGATAGGTGGCAGAAAACAGCAGGGTTTGCCGCTTGACTGGACACTGCCGCGCCACAAACACCATGTCGTCGAAAAAGCCCATGTCCAGCATGCGATCGGCTTCGTCGAACACCAGCGTGTTGAGCGCATCCAGATTGAGGCTGCCGCGTTGCAGGTGATCCATGATGCGGCCAGGCGTGCCCACAACGACGTGCGCGCCGTGCTCCAGGCTGGCCAGCTGCGGGCGCATCGTGCTGCCGCCCACCAGGGAAAGCACCTTGATGTTGTCCTCGGCGCGCGCCAGACGGCGAATTTCCTGCGTCACCTGGTCCGCAAGTTCGCGCGTCGGGCATAGCACCAGCGCCTGCACGTCAAAGTAGCGCAAGTCCAGATTGGCCAGCAGCGTCAGCGCGAATGCCGCGGTTTTGCCGCTACCGGTCTTGGCCTGTGCGATCAGGTCATGACCTTCCAGCGTGATCGGCAGGCTGGCCGCCTGGATCGGCGTCATGTTGAGGTAGCCCAGCGACCGCAGGTTCGCCAGCACGGCGGGTGGCAGCGGCAGCTGATCGAAGGCGGTGCTGAATGACGGATCGGCCGTTTCAGCGGAGGTAGAAGGCGTGTCGTCGGGGACGGGCGGGTGGGGATGGGTCATGCCGGATTATAAGGGAGCGGCACAATCACCGCGACTATCCAGCCATTCACGCATGGCAACGATCAGATCGCGAATGTTTGGTTTAAGGATCAGTTCAGAACTAGCGCTACCAGCCATGAGCAAAAGTTCAGGTTGGGCGGTTTGACCTTTCAGGCTTCGCCGCCCGCGTCATGCTCGAACGCCACCGCGAAGCCGACCAGCAAATCATGGAACCCGGCCTCGAAACGAAAGAACGCCAGATACGGGATAAATGATTTCGGTAACTTCGGCCAAAGTTAAGAATTGTCGTAATTGCCAAAACTTTCTGGCGGAGCATGTTCACCCCGCCACAGGTCAAATGTTAGGCAGTGACCGATATGGTTGTTGTCGCTTCAGCGTTACTGCTGTTGTTCGTTATATAGGCCTGCATCAACTTCATGATCTGCATCATGACCTTCGCTTCCGAATTGCTGCTCGCGGAGGAAGATGAGGTTGAACTGGATGTGGATGACGATGTCGTCGTGTCAGAACTGCTGGAATTGCTGCTCGACTGCTGGAAGGCCATAGCCTCCTGGAAACTGACCTTGCCGTCGCCATTCGTATCCGCAGCTTCGAAGTTCTGGATGACGTCGGAAATCATGCTTGAGCGCTCACTGTCACTGCTGCCGATCTCTTCGAGCTGACTCGACAACTCCTCTTTGGTAAAACCCTGATCATTACCGTCTTGTGGTGGCGGAGGCGGTGGCATTCCACTCATTCCGCTCATGCCATCCATGCCACTGGCTTGCATGGCCGTCTGCATACGGCTGTCCTGTAACTGCTGCTCAAGCTCATCTTGTAGTTTTTTCAGGGAATCGGAAAGCTCCTGTTTGGTGACCTTGCCGTCACTATCCGTGTCAAGTTTGGCAAACAGATCATCAACGTTACTCGATGCACTCGTCGAGTCCGACGTCGAAGTGGAGGATGAAACCTTGTCGAAGGCTGCCTGAAGATCCGATTTCTGGATGTATCCTTGTCCCGAAGTATCCAATTTCGAGAACAGGTTTTCGGCCATCTCGGCAGGATCGGGGCGCTGCTTCGTCCCGCGCATGCCGTTCATGCTCTGCATCATCATCGAATTGCTGCTGCCAATACTGCTTATGCTGCTCATGATTTGCTCCTTATTTCCTGGTTGCTCGGATTTCCCGTGCGTACTGACGCACTGAAAGCTGCTATGTGATTCATCGGCGAACAATTACAGGAATTCAGGTGCCGCGGTGTAAAACTGGGTTAATTGCCGTTAAGTAACACTCCTGGGTTTTATCATTGCGCAGGTTGGCCATTCCCATCCCTGGATTGCCCGCAAAGGGTGGCGCTGCCGGCACCGTGTTAAGGCGTGTTAATCCATTGCAGAAATAAATAGTTGCATGACCCGGCGCAATCTGCAGCCGCAAAGACTGCCTGCATATTGGGTGAATTCCTGTAAATGTGGCGCGTAGGTCGACACTGCTGCCTTAACATCACGCCATGAACACGACTGAAGCATTTACCAGACCAAGCGTCCTGCTAGTCGATGACGACCAGGAGTTACTTGATATGCTGCGCGACTACCTCGAACGAGATGGTTTTGCGGTCAGATGTGAATATGATGGTCTAGGCGGGGCGGATGTTGCACTGAGTGGTCACTACGATATCGCCGTCCTCGATGTCATGATGCCGGGACTTGATGGCTTTCAGACCTTGGCAAGAATTCGTACGGCGAGCACCATGCCGATCATCATGCTCACGGCACGGGGAGACGATGCTGAGCGGATTGCCGGCCTTGAACATGGCGCCGACGACTATGTGCCTAAACCGTGCTCGCCGCGCGAGTTGGCCGCCCGGCTACGCGTCATTCTCAAGCGTCTCCAAAAGCAAGAAGCCAGCGATACACAAGTAGCACAACCCCTGATCGCTGGAACGCTGAAACTCTGGCCGACCTTGCGACGTGCCGAGGACAATGGCACTCCAATGGAGTTGACCAGCACCGAGTTCAGTTTGCTGGAAGCGCTGGCACGCCATGTCGGACATCCCGTCAGCAAAGCGGATCTTTCCACTGAAGCCATTGGCCGCCCACTGACGCGATTTGATCGCAGCATCGATGTTCACATCCATAGCATCCGTAACAAGCTGAAACCGTTGCCGGACGGTCGCTCTCGCATCCAGACGGTGATCCGCAAGGGCTACCAATTGATATCGGGGTAGCCATCATGAAGTTGGGGCGCTTGTTCTGGAAATTCTTTATCTTTTTGTGGTTGGCTCAACTGGTCACGGCTATTGGTGTTGGCGTGATGATTTGGACGCATCGAAATGAGTATCCAGGTGGTTTCCCTCCACCATCTCTGCCCCATGAACATCGCCTTGCAACAGGCGAGCCCTTTGCCGGAATGACACCGAGGCCACCGCCGCCTCACAGGTCAATATTTCCGCCGCTTATGCCTATTGTGATGGGAGGCATCGTCAGCCTGCTCTTCGCCTGGCTGTTGGCATTGTATTTCTCGCGCCCGATACGAACGCTTCAGGACGCATTCGAAGCCGAAGCTGGCGGCAAGCTTGATACCCGAATTGGGGCAAAGATGGGAATTCGACAGGATGAACTGGCAGACTTGGGGAAAGACTTTGACCGTATGGCGGAACGCTTGCAAGCACTGGTCGAAGGTCAGCGTCGACTGCTGCATGATGTTTCGCATGAGTTGCGTTCTCCACTCGCACGACTGCAAGCCGCCGCTGGCCTGTTACAACAGCAACCGAAACGCGCAGAGGAATTCCTTGAGCGTATCCAGCGTGATACAGGTCGTATCGACACCCTTGTCGGTGAACTTCTAACGCTGGCCCGTCTAGATGCTGGGATGGACGCCAACCTCCGAGAAACATTCGATCTGGCCGAGTTGATTGAAGATCTGGCCGAGGATGTGTGCTTCGAGGCCATGACCAAGGGGTGCATGCTCGACCTTGCGCTCGAAAACAACCTCCTCGTCACTGGCAACATCGAGATGCTGCGGCGGGCCTTTGAGAATGTTCTGCGCAATGCCGTACGCCATACCCCAGAGGGAACCATTGTCACCGTGACCGGAAAACACGAGCAAGGATTCGCCGTGGTGGAGGTCATCGATGCTGGCGCCGGGGTGGCCGATACCGATCTGGAAACCATCTTCGAGCCTTTCTACCGCGCTGAAAATTCCAATCCTTTTGAAGGCTATGGACTCGGCCTGACTATCGCGCGCCAAGTAATGAAATTGCATGAAGGCAGTATCAAGACTGTAAACCTGGCGTCGGGAGGATTTGCTGTCACCCTGCGTTTGCCCCTTGCCGCATGAAAAACGTCGCTTTGCACCCAGTCGCGCTTATGGCCATGATGCTCGCCGGCTGCGTGACCGTTGGCAATCCGTCCCTGCTCGCATCGACCGTGGCCGTGCCGAAAACGTGGAGTAATGCCGCCACCCCGTCAGCTTCATCGCAATACTCCTTCTGCTTACGCAGCTTCTAGTGTGTTGCATCCACCGGTTGAATCCGCACATTAAAAGGGCGCACTCGGCGCGCACTACGTCAACCCGGTGCGCTCAAGCGAGACGGGCGCTACCGGAATCACTCATTCAGCTCCTGCAAGCGTAACAACCTTGCAGCCTCGGCCTCACGCGCATCGTCGATCTCCCGCATCACGCCTTCCAGATCGACCGGCGGCAGGGTGGACTCAAAGCGGCCGGTGAGTTTGACGTCCGGGTTGAGCTCGCCGTGCTCATACAGCGACCAGATTTCCTCGGCGTATTGCGTGCTCAACAGCGCGGGGTCGAACTGGCCGAAGTAGGTGGTCAGGTTGTTGACGTCGCGCGTCAGCATGGCTTTGGCGTGGTTGTTGCCGGCGGCGTCGACCGCTTGCGGCAGGTCGATGATGACCGGGCCGTCTTCGCTGACGAGGATGTTGTATTCGGACAGGTCGCCGTGGATGATGCCGGCGCACAACATGCGCACGACTTCCATCATCAGGGTGTGATGGTGCTGGCGGGCTTCGTCGACGGTGAAGGCCACATCATTGAGGCGGGGTGCGGCGTTGCCGTCGGCATCGGTCACCAGTTCCATCAGCAGCACGCCTTCGTGGAAGTTGTAGGGCGTGGGCACGCGCACGCCAGCGGCGGCCAGGCGGTACAGGGCATCGACTTCGGCGCTTTGCCAGGCTTCTTCCTGCTTCTCGCGGCCAAATTTGCTGCCCTTGGCCATGGCGCGCGCCTGGCGGCTGTTCTTGGTTTTGCGGTTTTCGGTGTAGTCGACGGCCTGGCGGAAGCTGCGTTTGTTGGCTTCCTTGTAGACCTTGGCGCAGCGGATGTCGTCGCCGCAGCGCACCACGAACACCATCGCTTCCTTGCCGCTCATGAGCTGGCGCACGACCTCGTCGATCAGGCCGTCTTCGATCAGGGGTTCGAGCCGTTTATGCGCTTTCATTAACCGGCACCGCCTCCGCTGCCCACACCGTGCGCGGCAGCAAGCACCAGTGCGTCGAATTCCGCTGCGCCCATCAGCCCGCGCTCGGCGACGATGTCGCGCACCGGGCGGCCGGATTTCTCCGATTCCTTGGCGACTTCGGCGGCCTGGTTGTAGCCGATCTGCGTATTGAGCAGGGTGGCGAGCGCGACGCTCTGGTGGATGAAGAAGGCGCAGCGTTCGCGGTTGACGACGATGCCCTTGAGGTTCTTGTCGGTGGCGGC
>JAGVGD010000111.1 GCA_020057245.1 Thiobacillus sp.
GAGCGCGCCGCCGCCTATGTGCGGCCGCTGCGCGCGCAGGCGGTCGAGCCGCCCGCCCTCTATCCCGAAGACACCCTGAGCTATCTCGCCAACGTCTACAACCACAAGGCGCGAGATTTTTACGCGAAGCACGGCGTGCAGGTCATCGCCGCGGCGTACGAGTGCCACGAGGAAGCCGGCGAGGTCTCGCTGATGATCACCAAGCACTGCGTGCGCTATTCGCTGAGCCTGTGCCCCAAGCAGGCCAAGGGCGTCACCGGGGTGCAGGGCACCGTGCGCGCCGAGCCGCTCACGCTCATCAACGGCAGCGAAAAGCTCACCCTGCGCTTCGACTGCAAGCCCTGCGAAATGCATGTGGTGGGCAAGCTCAAGCCGGCGGTCGCCAAAACCGCTGCGCCGCTGACCTTCTACCGGGCGCGACCCGCGGGCTGAATCGGGTGTTGCGCTGGCCAGCCTGAAATCGCCTGGACAGGGAACCCGAGCCGGCCTGAACGGGTCATCAGTACAAGGAATGTGTAAGGCATTCCGTTGAATGGCGACTGATGTCTATGCGTGCAGCAGCGCCATGATCGGCGCGCCGGCATGCACCCCCTTCTGTATGGTTTGCCAGAGGATTTCCAGATGTACATCAATCGTTCCATATATGCCCTGTTCGCGGCGCTCTGCATGAGCCTCATGGTGAGTGCCTGCGCGCAGGAAAAACCACCCGCCAGCCCGGTCAAGGCCAGCAAGGCTGCGGTCAAACCCGGCGCACCGCTGGATTCCATCGTGCTCGGCATGGGCTGCTTCTGGGGCGCGGAAAAGCGCATGTCGGAAGTGCCCGGCGTGGTCGAAGTCGAAAGCGGTTATGCCAATGGCGAAGTCGAAGGCAGCTACGATGCTGTTCTCGATCAGGAGAAGAAGTTGCGCCGGGGGCAGTCGGCCAAGCGTAATCACGCCGAAGTGGTGAAGGTCAGTTTCGACCCCACTCAGACCAGTCTGGAAAAAATCCTGATCAAGTTCTGGGAAAGCCACGATCCCACCCAAGGCGACCGTCAGGGCAACGATGTCGGCAGCAATTACCGCAGCGCCATCTACACACATAACGACGCGCAGGCAGGTGTCGCGCTGCAAACCCGGGCGACCTACCAGCAGGCGTTGACGCAAGCCGGGCGCGGCAAGATCACCACCGAGATCGCCCCGCTGAAAACCTACTACTCGGCCGAGGACTACCACCAGGATTATCTGGTGAAGAATCCGAACGGCTATTGCGGGCTGGGCGGCACCGGCGTGAAGTACCCGGGATCGGGTTCGACCGCATCGGCGCCCGCGCCCCGGCTCGACGGCAAGGCGCTGGCCTTCGACCGGCAGCTGGTGGTGTTCGAGGCCGAACACTGTGATTTCTGCAAGCTGTTCAAGGCGGACGTGCTCGACCACTGGAAGTCCGAGGTGCCCATCGTCAGCACCTTGAACACGAACGCGCCCAGCGGCTGGACGCTGGAGAAAACCCTGTTTGCGACGCCCACCATCGTGCTGTTCGAGAAGGGCAAGGAGGTGTCGCGCTACACCGGCTACAACGGCGAGAAGCCGCGCTTCTGGCAGTGGCTGGGGTTCCAGTTGCTGTCGCCGGCGCAGCAGAAAATCGCGTTCGAGCAAGGCACCGAAATGGCCTTTACCGGCTCCAACCTCGACGAGAAACGTCCCGGCACGTTTGTCGACCCGATCACCGGCGCCGCGCTGTTTCGCAGCGACACCAAGTTCGAGAGCGGCACCGGCTGGCCCAGCTTCTTCAACCCGCAGCCCGGTTCGATCACCCTGCACGAGGACATCAGCTACGGCATGAAACGCGTCGAAGTGCGCAGCGCCAGTTCGGGCATCCACCTCGGGCATGTGTTCGACGATGGCCCGCCGCCCACCTACAAGCGCTATTGCATCAACGGCAACGTGCTGAAGTTTGTGCCCGATGCAAAGCCCTGAGGATCAATCGTCGAGCGTCAGGTCGTCGGCGAGCTGTGCGAGAAAAAGGGTGTGTTGCGCCTCGGCCGACTGGAACGCGGTGATCAGACGTTCGGCATCTTCGGTCAGGTGGCTGCCGGCCGGGCCGCTGGCGACCAGCGGCGTCGGCCACGCGTTGTTCATCGCATCCACCGCATCCCACGCGGCCTTGTAGCTCATCTTCATCGCCTTGGCGGCTTTGGAGATGGAGCCGGTTTCGCGAATGCGCTGCAGCAACTCGATGCGGCCGCGTCCGAGAAAATTCCTGCCGTTGAGCGTGAGCCAGAAACGGCCATCGGCTTTGAGTCTGGAGTCCATGCCCGAGTGTAGCAAACGAAGCTTGCGCGCCTGCGTTCATATGGCCGAGAATCAAGCCTCCTGAAACCGAGAATTGCCATGAAAAAATTGTTTGCCGCGTGCATCCTGTTTTGCCTGTCCCTGCCTGCGCTGGCGGCTGACGCGCATTCCGTCCAGTTCAAGACCCAGGGCGATTTCCAGTACATACGCGATTCGCTGGAATCCGCGATCGAAGGCAAGGGCCTGAAGATCAACCATACCAATCTGATCGCCGGCATGCTGGAACGCACCGGCAAGGACCTGGGCGCGACCACACAGGTTTTCACTCACGGCGAACAGTTCGAGTTCTGCAGCGCGGCGCTGTCGCGCACGATGATGGAAGCCGACCCACACGCCATCTCCATGTGTCCCTACATCATCTCGGTGTACGCGATGCCCGGCGATCCAGCGATCTATCTTTCTTATCGCAAGCCCGGCCCGACTGGAAATCCGGCGCTGCAGAAGGCGTTCGACGATATCGAAAAGCTGCTGACCGAGATCATTCAGGACACGCTGTAAGTGCTGCATCCGCGCAGCCCTGGCTTCTGAAGGCCTGGATGACATGGCGTTTGACGCCATGCGCGGACAGAGCCCCGGCGAGGCCCACGACGTCGGCATCGCTCAGCAGGGCCGGATGCACAGTGGTACGGATCTCATGCGCGACACCTGAAGCCAGCACCTGCTCGAGGCTGGCAAGCGCGCTGACTCCACTGCCGGGCACGCCCGTGATGCGCTCGTAATTGGCAAACGCGGCCTTCGCGTCCAGCCCCACCCAGTCGACAAGCGGCAGCACCTCGGCGAGCCGGCGCGGGTAGGCGCCACCGGTATGCAGGCCGACCTTGAATCCGAGTGCGCGTACTGCGCGCATCGCATCGGCCAGTTCGGGCTGCAGCGTTGGCTCGCCGCCGGAAAATACCACGCCATCAAGCAGCCCCTGGCGCCGGCGCAGGAAGCTCAGCACGTCGTCCCAGGGGATTTCGTTATCGCCGCGCGCGGGAATCAGGCCAGGGTTGTGGCAATAGCTGCAGCGCCAGGGGCAGCCCTGGCAGAACACCACCGCTGCCAGCATGCCCGGCCAGTCGCTGGTGGACAGCGGCGTCAGGCCGCCGACTCGTAGCATGGCGAAATCACCTAGTCGTGCAGCGGCCTTCGACAAAGAACTGCCGCTCGCGGTGCTCGCTCTTCTTGCCCTTGTTGAAGCTTGTCACGGGGCGGTGGTAGCCCATCACGCGGGTCCACACTTCGCAGCGGGTGCGTTCCTCGTCCTTCAAGTCAGCAGCGCTCAGAACTGGGGTTGGAACA
>JAGVGD010000053.1 GCA_020057245.1 Thiobacillus sp.
CGGGTTGCGGCGCAGTTGAACGCAGGCTGGCAGCCCGCCTTCGACGCCCTGGCGACGGCCCACAGCAGCAAAATCGCTCTGCTTTCGCTCGACGCGGTGCACGCCAAGCAGCAGATCAAGCTGGTGGCCGAAGCCCGCAGCCTGGCTGACGCCGTCGAATTCATCGAGGCGCTGCAGCAGCAGCCCGGCGTCCAGCGCGCGGTGCTGGTCCAGCACGAAATCGAAGTCGATGCCGAGTACCAGCCGGTGCGCTTCCAGGTCCTGGTGGAGTGGCGCGCATGAACACGGCACTTTGGCAGCTGCGGCAGTGGGGGCGCCGCCTGGGCGCGGGCGGGCTGTTCGGTCTGGCCATGCTGGCGCTTGCACTGGGAGCCTTCTTCATGCTGGTGCGGCCGCTGCAGGTCCAGGCGCAGGCCCAGCAGCAGCGCATCGACAAGTTACGTGCAGTGGCGCAAACCGTCGCGGCCACGCCCGTGATGACGGCCCCCGATCCGATTGCCGCGTTGCCCCCCGATAGCTCGGCGGCCGCCACGCTGGGCGAACTGGAGCAACTGGCACGCGCGCACGATTTCGAGCTCACGCGCGGCCAGTACAGCGTCGCCACCGTCAACACGGGGAGTGCCGATGCGGCCCGGCTCGCGCGCTGGCAAATGGTGTTTCTGGTCCAGGCGAGCTACCCCGAACTGCATGCCTTTGTCGCCGCCGCGCTGGAGCGACTGCCGAACCTGACGCTGGACGAGGTGAAGCTCAAGCGTGAGCGCATCGAGGATACGGAATTGCAGACCGAATTGCGTTTCAGCCTGTTTGTGGAGACTGCGCCATGAGCGAAGGCCGCCGCCGCATCCTGCTGTTCGGCGCGCTCGCCGTAGCGCTGGCCTGGTCGGGCTGGCTGGCATTCAATGGCGAGCCGCAGGACGACGCAGCCGATCTGCTTGAAGTGGCAGATGCACCCGCACGCCCGGCGCGGACATTGAAACCGCCGGTCTCCCGCCAGGCACAATCGACGCCGTCGGCCAAACCGCGGGTCCCGGCGGAAGCCGCGCCACGCATGGCGATTGCCCGCGCCGACCTGTTCCCCAAACAGACCTGGTATATCCCACCGCCCCCCCCGCCGCCGCCACCACCCCCACCTCCCCCGCCGCCGCCGCAAGCGCCGGCCCTGCCTTTCACTTACATGGGCAGCTGGCAGGAGGACAACACCACGACGTATTACCTGACGCGCGGCAGCATGCCGGTCAGCGTGCGCGCCGGGCAGATCCTCGACGGCGCCTGGCAGTTGGAGCCGGTGACAGGCAAGTCCTTGAATTTCACTTATTTACCGCTGAAACAGGTGCGCAGTCTGCGCATGGGAGACTAAATTGCAGCACGCCAATCTCACACTTTTGCTTGCCGCGCTGCTCGGCACCGCAGGCCTCGCCGGTTGCGCCAGTCCGGGTCTGACCGAAGGACAAGCGCTGATCGGCAGCGGTTCGACCGAGGCGGGACTTGCCCGCCTGCAAGCCGGCATGGCGGAAGAGCCCGGCAATATCGAGCTCAAGTCGTACTACTACACCCAACGCGAAAAGCTGGCGAGCCAGTGGTTGACGCAGGCACAAAGGGAAATCGAGCAGGCGAATTTTGTGGCCGCCGAAGCAACCCTGAACAAGGTACTCAGCATCCATCCGGACAACCCGCGCGCCAAAGTGCTGCTGGCGAGTCTGGAAGGCGAGGTGACGAACAAGCGTTTGCTGGACGAAGCCCGCACTGCCCTCAGCCAGAACAATCCTGCGTTGGCCGCCGACAAGGTGCAGCAGGTACTGACACAATCGCCCGGCCACGCGGGCGCCATCGACATGCAGCGCAAAATTCAGCTGGTACGCGCGCAGGAAGAAAACGCGCCGCGCGAACTCGGACCCGGCAGCCAGAAAACCATCACGCTGGAATTCCGCGACTCGCAGCTGCGGAATGTATTCGACATGATCTCGCGCCAGTCCGGCATCAATTTCGTGTTCGACAAGGACGTGCGGCTCGATACCAAGGCCACGCTGTTCGCCCGTAACACCACGGTCAACGAGGCGATCAGCATGCTGCTTGGCACGGGTCAACTTGCAAAAAAAGTGATGGGTCCCAGCACACTGCTGGTTTATCCAGACACCCCGATCAAGCAGAAGCAGTACCAGGAACTGATGGTAAAAAGTTTTTATCTGGGCAACGCCGATGCGAAGAGCACCATGGCGATGCTGCGCGTGCTGATCAAGACCAAGGACATGTATGTCGACGAACGCCTCAACCAGCTGGTGATTCGCGATACGCCAGAAGCCATCCGCCTGGCCGAGAAAATCATCGCCACGCAGGACCTGGCCGAACCCGAAGTGATGCTGCATGTCGATGTGCTTGAGGTCAAACGCACGAAGCTGCTCGATCTGGGGGTGCAGTATCCGAACCAGTTCACTGTGATCAATCCTGGCTCGCTGACCTCGGCGCTGACGCTGGAGAACCTGAAAAACATCAACGCGAGTTCGATTTCCGTGAGCCCGGCCCCAGCGGTCAACATTCAGCAGGACAACAGCGACGTCAACATCCTGGCCAACCCACGCATCCGGGTGAAAAACCGCGAAAAGGCGAAAATCCACATCGGCGACAAGCTGCCGGTGATCACCACCACTTCCACCGCCAACGTCGGCATCAGCGAATCGGTCGCCTATCTCGATGTCGGCCTCAAGCTCGATGTCGAACCCAGCGTGCTGATGCGCGATGACGTGCAGATCAAGGTCAACCTGGAAGTCTCCAACATCGTGAAGGAAATCCGCAGCCTCAGCGGCACCCTCACCTACCAGATCGGCACCCGCAACGCGACGACGGTGCTGCGCCTGAAAGACGGTGAAACCCAGGTGCTGGCAGGCTTGATCTCGGAAGAGGAGCGCGGCTCGTCGAGCGGCATTCCCGGCCTGGCCGACCTGCCCATTCTGGGCCATCTGTTCGCCAGCAAGAGCAATGAGACCATCAAGACCGAAATCATCCTCTTGATCACGCCATACATTCTGCGCAACGCCCAGGCGCAGCAGCCTGCCCTCACCGAATTCCGCGGCGGCACTGAAAACTCGATCGGCGGTGGCGGCGGAGGTGGAAGCAGTGCCCCCGCCTCGCCGGCCATTGCGCCGCCGACACGCGGTCAGATCAGCGCGCCCGATCTGGTGGTGGAGCCCCCGGCTACTCCGGATAGCGAGCCCGAGCCCGAGCCTGTGTCTGTGCCTGCTGGGCTACCCCAGGCGCAGCCGGTCCAGCCCTGAAATTGATCATGTCCTTGCGGCGCAGCGGCGGCTTCAGCCTGATCGAATTGATGGTCACCCTGGCCATCCTCGCCCTGCTCGCCAGCGTGGCCGTTCCGTTTGCCCAGCTGGTGCAGCAGCGCCACAAGGAAACCGAATTGCGCGAGGCGCTGCGGCAGATTCGCGGCGCGCTCGACGCCTACAAGCTCAACTTCAAGGAGGGCCGCATCCAGAAAACAGAGGGCAGTAGTGGCTACCCGCCGAATCTGGACAGCCTGTGGAAAGGCGTGGACGATCAAACCCAGCTCGATGCCGCCAAAAAGCTCTATTTTCTGCGCCGCCTGCCGCGCGATCCGTTCTACCCCGATGCGGCGGCGGCCGCGGCCGACACCTGGGGCATCCGCAGCTATGACAGTCCGGCCGAGGCGCCGGTCCAGGGCGAAGACGTGTTCGACGTGTATTCGCTGTCGACGGCGCGCGGCCTGAACGGCGTGCCTTACCGGGAATGGTGACGCCATGCTGAAACGCGTGCGGTGCAGATTTTTCAATCGGGGATTCACCCTGGTCGAACTGATGGTGGTGATGGCCATCGTGGCCCTGTTGCTGGCGCTGGCCTTGCCGCGCTATTTCAATCACCTGGAAAGCTCGCGCGAAACCATCCTCAAGCAGGATCTCGCGGTGATGCGGGACGCCATCGACAAATTCCACGGCGACCGCGGCCGTTATCCCAACAGCCTCGACGAACTGGTGAGCGAACGTTACCTGCGTGCGCTTCCGGTCGATCCGATCACCGATCGCAGCGACACCTGGCAGGCGATTGCGCCTGCCACCAACGAAGCGGGCGAGAGCGAAACCGGCGAACTCTATGACATCAAAAGCGGTGCGCCTGGCACTGCGCGCGATGGCAGTGCCTATGCCGACTGGTAAATCCGCCCAGTCCGGATTCACCTATCTGTTCGTCCTGATGCTGATCGCACTGATCGGCATGGGGCTGGTTGCAGCGGGCACGCTCTGGAGCACCGATGTCAAACGCGCCCGCGAAGCCGAATTGCTGTTCATCGGCGACCAATACCGCCATGCCATCAGCAGCTATTACGAACGGGAACCCGGCCAGCCGCGGCTGCCGCAATCGATCGATGCGTTGCTGGAAGACCGCCGCGGCATTGAGGTCGCACGCCATCTGCGGCGCGCGTATCGCGACCCCTTCACCGGTAAGGAATTTGTACTGATCCGCTCGCCCGACGCCCAGGGCATCACCGGCGTGCACAGCCCGTCTGACGGACGGCCGTTCAAGGTTTCAGGATTTTCGGCAGAAAACAGCGCGTTCGCCGAAGCCGCCAGCTATGCGGACTGGCAATTCGTATTCACCGCGCCTGCGCCTGCGCCCGCCACGCCGGTTGCCGGCGCCAGCGCAGGTACGCCCGCCCATTAAGCTTCGTAGCCTTCGCGGTGGGTCGCGTTGATGGTGCGCAGCAGTTCACGGAACGGAATGCTGCGCTCGTGTTTCTTGAACAGGTCCATGAAGGGCAAATCGCCGCCCTGTCCTACACCGGGATACGTGCCCGACACCATGGATTCATGCAGCTCGCGCAGCATGGCATCGAGCGAATCGAGGAACGGGGTATAGGTAGCGGCCTCATCGTCATCGTGTTCGAGGCAGGCGCGCAATTCGTCCACCTCGTAAACCGCTTCATGAACAAGATCGACCAACTGATTGAAGTTTGATGGTTTTTTCATTGCGAATTCCATAGTTGAATAGCGCGGCAGTAAAACAAAACAGGGGCAAACGCCCCTGTCCGTGTACGTGCCGCCTGAAGTTTAGCGCTTGACCGGCTTGGCCGCGATCTCTTCCAGCCGCCGTGCCTTGATCATCTGGCCATTCAGCGCCGCATCCTTGGCGCTGCCGCCGTAGGCCACCACCATCAGCTGGCTGTAGTACATCACCGGGATGTTGAACTTGGTGCCATAGGTCTTGTTGATCTGACCCTGATAGATTTCGACGTTGGCCTGACACAGCGGGCACGGCGTGACGATCATTTCAGCGCCATGGTCGTAAGCCGACTCGACGATGTCCTTGATCTGCGCCTGCGCCTTTTCCGGTTCGGAAAACGCCAGCGCACCGCCGCAGCAGGTGACTTTCTGCTCGTACTCGGGGATTGACTCGGCCCCCACCATTTCGACCATCCTGTCGAGGTATTGCGGGTTTTCGAACGACTCGCCATCGACGCCGAATGGGCGGTTGGTCTGGCAGCCGACGTAGCCCGCGATCTTGACGCCTTCGAGCGGACGCACGACGTGCTTCTTCATTTCGTCAAAACCCAGGTCTTCGATCAACACTTCGACCATATGGCGGATGTTGGGCATTTCGTTGATGGTGAGTCCGGCTTCCTTCAAGGCTTCGCGGGTGTCGGCCATCAGAGTGTCGGAATGCGTCAGCCGCTCGCGGGTTTCGCGCGCACCGAGCCAGCAGGCGGCGCAGGTGGCGACGATTTCCTGGCCCGGCAGGTTCTTTTCGGACAAGGCGAAATTGCGCGCATTCATGACATGGCGCGGCAGTTCGCCCGCTTCGGCATAACCGATCGAGGCGCCACAGCAGTTCCAGTCAGGGATTTCGGTGAGCTTGACGTCGAGCGTCTTGCACATGGACTCGACCGAGGTCAGGTAGTTGGACGCGGACGCGCCCTTCTGCGACGAACATCCGGGATAAAACGCGTATTCATGTTTTGCCATTGGTATTTATCTCCTCAGCCTGCCATTTTGGCGGCCTTGCGGCTGCGCTCGATTTCGTAGGCTTTCTTCAGCATCGCCTGGATGCCTTTCTGGTCCTTGCACTTGTGGCCGCCGAACAGTTCGAGCGGATTGAGCCGCTTGGCCAGCACCAGTCCGATGGCGACATCTTTCATCTTCATGCCTTCCTTGACGCCCGAGCCAAAGCCGTTCTTGAAGTACAGGCCCATCGACAACTTGAGTTCGTTGACGCGGCCGGTCTTCGTCGCGTTTTTCCAGAACAAGCCGCTGAAGAAGCGCGTGGCCTGCATCTTCGGCGCCAGGCCAATGCGGTGCGCGTATTCGGCGATGCCGTGCATGATGTGGGTGATCGGCAGTTTGCGCGGGCAGCGCACGATGCAGTTGTAACAGGAGGTGCAGTTCCACATCGAGGTCGAGGTCAGGACTTCATCGCGCTTGCCGGCGCGGATCATCATGAACAGTTCCTGCGGCGGGTGCTCCCAGGCCGACTGGAAGTTGGTCGGGCAGGAACCGGAGCAGACGCCGCATTGCATGCACATCTTCACCCAATCGCCCATCTCGACCTGTTCTTCGATTTCCTTCAGGAAGTTGTTGCGGTATTTCTCCGCCAGTGCGGTATTTGCGCTCATGGTGGAATCTCCTAGAAGCCTTTGAACGGGCTGGGGCCAACGGCAACCAGCTCGGCGGCATATTTATTGATCATCTCGGGCACCCGCTCGATGTCGGTAATCGCAACTTCGAGATCGCGCACGCGCTCGGATTCGAGATTGAGCGTTTTAAGCGTGTCGTCTATCTTCGACATGCGCACGCGGCCGAGTTCCGATCCCTTGACGAAGTGGCACTGGTATTCGTCGCCGGACTTGCAGCCCATCAGCATCACGCCGTCGTAACCTGCATTCAACGCGTCGGTGATCCAGATGGTGTTGACCGAGCCGAGGCAGCGGATCGGAATGATGCGCACGAAGGCCGAGTATTCGTTGCGGCCCATGCCTGCCATGTCGAGCGCCGGATAGGCGTCGTTCTCGCAGGCCAGGATCAGGATGCGCGGCTTCTCGGAAAACTCGTCGGGAATGTCGACGGCCTTGATCTGCGCGCCGACGGTGTTGACCGAGTAGTTCTCGAACGAGATCACCCGCACCGGGCAGGCGCCCATACAGGTGCCGCAACGACGACAACGCGATTCGTTGAACACCGGGAAGCGTTTTTCGTCTTCGTCGATGGCACCGAACGGGCATTCCACCGTGCAGCGCTTGCACTGGGTGCAGCCTTCGAGACGCACTTTGGGGAAGGACAAGTCGCCCGAGCGCGGATGCGCAGCACGGCCGAGTTCGGCGTTTTCAAGCGCCTGAATCGACTTCAGCGCAGCGCCGGTGGCGTCTTCGCGCGCCTGCGCGATGTCCATCGGCCGGCGCACCGGGCCGGCGGTGTAGATGCCGGTGCGGCGGGTTTCGTAGGGGAAGCAAATGAAGTGCGAGTCGGTGAAACCCTGCTTCAACTGCGGCACATCCTTGCCCTGGCGGTAGGTCAGGTTGAGGATGGAAATCGGCTTGACCTCCACCACGCCTTCTTCCGCTGTTGCGGCCGGCGCGTCGATGTTGATGCCCGAATTCGGCACCTGGCCGGTAGCAAGCACCACCAGATCGACATCCAGCATGGCGGCGTCTTTGTCATCGAGAATCAGGTCGTGGAATTTCACCGTGCTGGTGTTGCCACCAGGGACGACTTCGGCGACCTTGCCCTTGGTGAAGATGACGCCTTTTTCCTGCGCGCTGCGGTAGAAATCCTCGCCGTTGCCGGGGGTGCGCAGGTCGGTGTAGATGATGGTGGTGTCAACGCTGGGGTTGGCATCCTTGAAGTACATCGCCTGCTTGATGCTGGTGTTGCAGCAATAGCCCGAGCAATACGCCAGGTGCGTGCCGCTGGGGTCACGTTGTCCGGCACACTGCACGAACACCACCGATTTCACCGGCTGGTTATCGGACGGGCGACGGATCACGCCATCGCCTGCTGCAGCCGCAACCGCCAGCGCTTCGAGGCCAGCCTGATCGACCACGTTGGCCGATTTGCCGCCGCCGAGTTCCGGCAGTTTGTTCATGTCGTAGAGGTCGAAACCGCTCGCCTGCACGATGGCGCCGATATCTTCGGTGTGCGTTGCACCCGATTCGGTCGCGATGTCCACGATGAAGCGGCCCGGCGCGCCGTCGGTCTTGGCGACAGTCGCGTTCAGGTACACCTTGATGTTGCTGTCGCCCAACACCTGCGAAATCAATTCGCCGACGCCGGTGTCGGCGGGCGATTTATAGGGCTCGTGCACCGGCACACGCTTGTAAAGCTTGGCGGCCCAACCGCCGAGCGCACCGGATTTTTCCACCAGCACCACCGGGTAACCGGTTTTCGACGCTTCGATCGCCGTGGTCATGCCGGTCACGCCGCCGCCCACGACCAGCAGGGTCTTGCTGCTGCCGGTGACGGCATTGCCGGCGGGGGCGGTCATCGCCTTCACTTCGGCGCAGCCCATGCGGATGTAGTCTTCCGCCATTTCCTGCGTGGTTTCGCGCGCCTCGTCGGTGTCGGGACGAATCCAGATCACGCCTTCGCGCAAGTTGGCGCGTGCCACGGCATTTTCCGGGAAGAAGAACGCTTCGGTCTTGGCGCGACGCGAACAAGCGCCGATCATGATGTGGGTGACGCCCTCGTTGGCGATGTCGTTCTTGATCATTGCCACGCCATCGGCGTTGCAGAGGAAATCGTGCGATTTCGCCAGCGGCACCTTGCCGTCCTTTTGCGCAATCTTCACCAGCGCGTCTGCATCCAGACGCTCACCGAGTCCGCAGCCCTTGCAGATATATGCTGCGACTTTAATGTCAGCCATGTTTAAGCCTCCGCCTTTGCTACTTTATTGACCACCTGGATGGCTCTGAGCGCTGCCGCCGTGGCCGACTGCACGGCACGGTTCACGTCCAGCGCATTCGTCGCGCAGCCAGCCCCGAACACCGCTCCATTGGCCGGATCGGCCTCGATGAAGCCGCTCGAATCCGCCACGATGTGGCCGGGAATATTGATGCCCTTGACCGAAGGTTCCATACCCACCGCCAGCACCACCAGGTCATGCGGCGTGGTGTAACGCTTGTAGCCTTCAGTGTCGACGCCGTGACAAATCGGATTGCCGCTCGCGTCTTCGGTGATCTTGGCCACCTTGGACTTGATGAAACTGACCGAAGCATCGGCCTGGACTTTTTGATAGAAGTCCTCGAAGCGGTCAATGGCGCGGATATCGATGTAATAAATGGTCGACTTGCCGTCTTCCGGGTATTTCTCGCGCACGTAATGCGTCTGCTTCAGCGAGGCCATGCAGCAGATGCGCGAACAGTGGCGCAGATGGTTTTCGTCGCGCGAACCGGCGCACTGGATGAAGGC
>JAGVGD010000011.1 GCA_020057245.1 Thiobacillus sp.
CTTGACCATCGGTTGGGGCGGGGTCGGTCGGTGCTCGGGTTCCGGCTGCGGCTGTTCGTCTTCGATCAGGCTCACCATCAGCGGGCGTGGCGGGGTGATGGTCTTGGCCTTGTCGGCGGCGGCCAGCACCAAGGCGGCCAGCAAACCGGCATGGGCCAGCACGACGCCGGCCAGCGACAGGCGCGACAGACGCGGCGTGTACGGCAGCGGGGCGGCGGTTGTCAGTGCCGTGTTCGGGGTGCCGTCATTGCGGGCGGCAGGGGCAGTCAGCGAAGGCGTCATCCAGTGCAATTCCAGTTTGGTTCAAGAATGCGGGCTGGGGACTGGACCCATAGGGATGGGGCGTCCGTGGCTGGCGATAGAGCGGTTCGCTCCAGATGTCTGGCCGTTGCCGGGATATGCGCCCCGGCTTTTGTCAAACAATATAAGTAATGATAATAATTCGCATTATGTATGTCAAACAATAAGAATCGGCTAATGAAAGCTGTTGTAAAAAAGCCCCGGAAGAGTGTCCGGGGCTTGGAGGCGATGCAGTCCGTCCCACCCGGAAGGCCGGGTTGACCGTGATGCCAGGGCTGCTGGCTTGAGCTGACGCTCAGGCCGCGACCGAGCTGCGGATCAGGTGATCGAATGCGGCGAGGCTGGCTTTCGCGCCTTCGCTCATCGCGATGACGATCTGCTTGTATGGCACCGTGGTGCAGTCGCCTGCGCCGAACACGCCGGGTACGTCGGTCTGGCCCTTGGCGTCGACCACGATTTCGCCGAAGCGCGACAGTTCGACCGTGCCCTTCAGCCAGTCGGTATTTGGCAGCAGACCGATCTGGATGAACACGCCTTCGAGCGCCACATGCTGGGCCTGGCCGGTGGTGCGGTCGGTGTATTCGAGGCCGTTGACCTTGCCGCCCGTGCCGGTGATCTGCGTGGTTTGTGCGCTCTTGATGACGGTGGCGTTGGGCAGGCTGTAGAGCTTTTTCTGCAGCACGGCGTCGGCGCGCAGGGTGTCGCCGAATTCGAGCAGGGTGACGTGGCCGACGATGCCGGCGAGGTCGATCGCCGCTTCGACGCCGGAGTTGCCGCCGCCGACAACCGCAACGTGTTTGCCCTTGAACAGCGGGCCGTCGCAGTGCGGGCAGTAGGCCACGCCCTTGCCGCGGTATTCGAGTTCACCCGGCACGTTCAGCTCGCGCCAGCGTGCGCCGGTGGCGACGATGATGCTCTTCGACTTGAGCACCGCGCCGTTGGCAAGGCGCAGCTCATGGTAGTCGCCTGCGTTGCCGGGGATGAGTTTCTCGGCACGCTGCAGGTTCATGATGTCGACGTCATATTCGCGCACGTGTTCTTCCAGCGCGCGGGCGAGTTTGGGGCCGTCGGTGTGCGGCACCGAGATCAGGTTTTCGATCGCCATGGTGTCGAGCACCTGGCCGCCGAAGCGCTCGGCCAGCACGCCGGTCCGGATGCCCTTGCGCGCGGCATAGATTGCGGCGGCCGCCGCGGCCGGGCCGCCGCCCACCACCAGTACGTCGTAGGGCGCCTTCTGCGACAGTTTGGCGGCGTCGCGCGCGGCAGCGCCGGTATCAAGCTTGGCGAGGATGTCCTCGATCGCCATGCGGCCGTTGCCGAACACTTCGCCGTTCAGATACACCGTCGGCACCGCCATCACCTGGCGCGTGTTGACCTCGTCCTGGAACAGCGCGCCGTCGATCATCACGTGCTGGAGGTTGGGGTTGAGCGCGGAGAGCGTGTTGAGCGCCTGCACCACGTCCGGGCAGTTGTGGCAGGACAGCGAGATGTAGGTTTCGAATCGGAAGTGACCGTCGATGCCGCGAATCTGCTCCACCTGCTCGTCGCTGATTTTGGGCGCGTAGCCGCTGGCCTGCAGCAGCGCGAGGATCAGCGAGGTGAACTCGTGCCCCATCGGCAGTCCGGCGAAGCGGATGCGCGCGGGCTGGTTGACCAGGCCGATGCTGAACGAAGGTTTGCGTGCGTCGACGCCGTTTTCCAGCAGGCTGATCCGGTCGGAGACGCTGGCGATTTCTTCCAGCAGCCCGCGCATTTCCTGCGACTTGGCGCTGTCGTCGAGCGAGGCCACCAGTTCGATGGGGGCGACCAGGCGCTCCATGTAGGTTTTCAGTTGCGCTTTGATGTTGGCGTCGAGCATGAAAGTCTCCGTTTGTTACAAAGTGAATGGCAATAAAAAAGCGTCGGCAGCCGAAAGCGGCCGACGCCTTTGTGTTGCCCTCCCATTTCCCCTCTCCCTTGAGGGGAGAGGGGCAGGGGAGAGGGTGAGCCGGTGGGATTTAGATCTTGCCGACCAGGTCGAGCGACGGCGCCAGCGTGGCTTCGCCTTCCTTCCATTTGGCCGGGCAGACTTCGCCGGGGTGGGCGGCGACGTATTGCGCAGCCTTGATCTTGCGCAGCAATTCCAGCGCATCGCGGCCTACGCCGCCGGCGTTGATCTCGATGATCTGAATCTTGCCCTGCGGGTCGATCACGAAGGTGCCGCGCTCGGCCAGACCGGCTTCTTCGATCATCACGCCGAAGTTGCGGGTGATGGCGCCGGTGGGATCGCCGATCATCGGGTACTGGATCTTGCCGATGGTGTCGGAGGTGTCGTGCCAGGCCTTGTGGGTGAAGTGGGTGTCGGTGGAGACAGCGTAGATTTCCACGCCCAGCTTCTTGAAGGTCTCGTAGTTGTCGGCCAGGTCGCCCAGCTCGGTCGGGCAGACGAAGGTGAAGTCGGCGGGGTAGAAGAACACCACGGACCACTTGCCTTTGAGTTCTTCGTCGGTGATGTGCTCGAACTTGCCGTTCATGAAGGCTTCGGCTTTGAAGGGTTTGATTTCGGTGTTGATGAGGCTTTGCATGGTGTGTGGCTCCGGTTGAAAAAGTGGGTTAAGGATTCGACGGGGCGAACTTTACTTAAGTAAAACCGAATATTCCAATTCAATTTCTGAAGCAGGTCGATTGATGCGCTCAATCGGTATTTTCTGCCGCATATATCGGGCTTGAATCAGGCCCGGATGCCGGAAGCCTGTCCTTGCGCGATACACCCGCCACGCCATGCCACTGGGCATGGGTGGCGATTGCGCATCAGAAGTTGTAGCTGATATTGAGCGTGTAATTGCGTCCCGGCTGGGTGTAGCGATCGGGCCCCGAACCGGAGTCCGCAACATGGTTGGGGTCGCTGACCGGCACGTCCGACCATGGCGTGTACTTCTGGTTGGTCGCATTGAGTATGCCGAACGAGAGGTGTCCGTTTTCGGCAAACTCCCAGTGCGCGCGCAAGTCGAGCACCGCGTAGCCATCGGTCAGAAACTGCTTTTCAAGATTTCCGTTGTCTGCGTGGCGTGCATCGTCTTCCTGCTTCGCCGCCGCCATGGTCAGCATGGCCTCGGCTTGCCAGGCGGCCCGCTTGTAAGCAATACCCAGCACGCCGCTGAGCGGGTTGACGCTGTCGATCGGATTGCCGTTGCCTTCGCGTCCGCGCGCATAGGCCATGCTGCCGCGCATTTGCCAGTTGGGAGCCAGCATTTGCGTGAAACCGGCTTCAAGTCCGTAGATGCGGACGTCGTCGAGATTCTGGGGCTGAAATGCATCAAGGTAGGTGCCAGGTAGACTAGCCGGAACACACAATGGATCAGCTGTTGCCGGCGCGTCCGGGCAATTGAGTGTTTCAAGCCCGATGAAGTTTTCGTAATCCGTGTTGTAGGCGGTAATCGACCAGGTACCGCTGACGTGATTATGCAGCAGGCTCAATTCTTGTCCCTGCGAGTATTCAGGTTCGAGATTGGTATTGGGCAAGGAAACATAGCCGGCATTCACGTTGGAAAATCCGAAATTTGCGTCGTCGAAAGGCGGCGCGCGGAAGCCGAATACATAACGGCCCCTCAGTTCGTAACCTTCGGCGAAGTGCCAGATCGCGCCGATTTTCGGCGTGAAAGCGTCCGTCGTGTAAGACTGGGGCACCGGCTTCTGCTGGGCGAGAGGCAGACCTGTTCCCAGATAAATCGCGTCTGCCTCGGGATCGAGGTGGTAGTAGTCGTAACGCACGCCGAGTATCACAGTCCACGTATCCGACAGCATCCAGGTGTCCTGCCCATACAGGCCGAGTTCGTCCACCGTGGATCTCGGGTAGTCGCGGTCAGGATAGGGCACGCCAGAAACTTCGGAAACGCATATATTGAAGTCGGGATAGCATTCTTGTCCGGTTCGAAGTTCTTCCGTTTTCCGTTGGGTAAGATCCAGCCCCCAGATCAGGCGATGCGCACCCCGCGCTTCAAACAGGGAATCGAAACCGATTTTGAGGCCGGTAATCGCCTGCTCTACTTCAAATCCACGTGTGACGTAGGACGCTGGGTTGGAGGCCGAACGGTCGTCGAACGTATCCTGGGTGGTGGTGCTGGTCTGGTGGTAGAGCTTGATGTCGAGCGCGCCGATGGCCAGGCCGTCTATGCTCTGATCGAGGGAGATGCGCTGCCTGCGGTAGCGGTCTTCGGCAGTGGCAGCGATGGTGGTGCCGCGCACGATGGACAGGATATCGGTATTGATATCCTGTGCGAAACCTTCGAGGGTCAGCGTCGTGCGCAGATTCTGGTCCGGAATCAAGGCGATTTTCAGGAGGCCGGACAGCACGTCGTCGTCCTGCGGGTTGGCAACGGTGCGGTCCGGGCCTTGCACGTCGAGCGTGCCCATGGCTTCCGTTTCGTGTCCGCTGCGGCGCACCGCGCGCAGCAGGAATTTGAGCGTGTCGTTGCCCGCCGCCAGTGTGGGGATCAGCGCCGCGGAATCGTTAGCGCTGTAATACTGTCCCTCAATGCCGCCGCCCAGCGTCTGGCCGGGCACCAGCCAGTCTTCGGGCTCGGGTGTGACATAGGACACCGCGCCGCCAATGGCGCCTGATCCGAACAGCACCGAATCGGGGCCGCGCAGGATATTGATGCTTTTCAGCAGGCTGACGTCGACCATGTTGCGGCCGGCGTTGGAATAGCCGCCGATTTTGAATGCTTCGGGAAGATCCACACCGTCGATCTGCAGGCCGATGCGGTCGCCGTCGATGCCGCGGATGTTGTAGCCGGACAGACCAAAGCGGGAAGGGCTGTTGGTGACGGATACGCCGGGTTCGTAGCGTACGGCCGATTTAATGTTGCCCGCCATTTCGCGGCTGATTTGATCGCTGGTAATTGTGGTGGTGGTTGCGGTTTCGTCGAGGACGTCGTCGATAGCTTCGGCTTCAACCGAAACCGTGTCGAGCGCAGTTTCGGCAACGGCCTGCAGCGGCAGGCCGTGCCAACCAAACGCGACCGCAAGCGCAAGCGCAAGCGGTTGGCGTGTCATGCAGCGACGGCTTGTGCGGCCGGGTTGCGGCGACGTGTCTGCCAGCCCACCAGACCCAGGCCAGCGATCAGCATGGCGTAGGTTTCGGGTTCGGGAACCGGCGCCGCGGCGATATCGACGGCGGCCTGGGCGAAGGCGGTGTGAACTGACGCCTCAATGGCGAAAGTGTAGCTGGTGGGCGCGACGGCGAGATCCCAGTAGAAAACAGCCTGGCGCAGGTCGACTTCGCCGAACGAGGACTGGAATGCAGGATCGGTAAAGGTCGTGGCTGCGTAGGTTGCTGCAACGCCATTGAGGGTCACCGAGGTCAGGTCGTTGCCCCACACTTCGACCTGCAGCACGGCGCGTACCGGGCCGGCCGGCACGCTGCCGGACAGGTTGATCGCGAAGGACTCGTCGACGGAGAAGCTGTACAGGTTGCCCGAGCCGGCCTTGAACGTGCCGCTGTTCCAGGCGATGTGTGCGTCGGTCGCGCCAAACGATCCGGAATCCGGCGCAGCCGTGCGGTCGTTGATGGCACCATAGGTGATGTCAGTGAAAGTGTCGAATTCCGCGTAGACGGTGCCGGCATCGCCGCGCGCCCAGCCGCCCCAGCTCGCTTCGGTCGGCGTATCGAAACCGAAGCCGGCTGCGTAGGGGTCGGGCATGTTGGTGAAATCGGCGAGAGCCGGGGCGGAGGCGAGCATGGCGGCGGCCAGCGTTGCAAGTTTGAAGTTCATGTTGTTTCCCTTTGTAAATTAATTAACAACCAACAATTCGCCCTTTCGGGCCCATCGTGCTGGCTGGTCGCAGGGACTGGCTGGCCAAATCTGGGGAGTGAAAGCCTTGTCAGGCGCGCGTGCTCCGGCGGCGCGCGGCGGCGAGCACCAGCAGCGCACCCGCGCCAAACAGTGTGGCGTGCTGTGGCTCCGGCACGGCGCTGACCTGCCAGCCGACGTCGGCATAGCCGGCGTAATCGAGGGCGGTTGGCAGTTCGCGCAGGCCGCGCGTGGTGCTCGGATCCATCTGGGTTTCCTGAGCGACGCCGTCGACCGTGCTCATCACGCCTTCAGCCCAGTGCACGCCGTATTGATCGACTGGAACCGGGCCGCCGTAGACGACCATCGCATTCGTGCCGTTGAAATAGCCAGCTTCGTCGATCTGCGTATGCCAGGAATCGGCCTCGCCGAAACCGAGGATGTGGCCGAGCTCGTGCGTGGCCGTGGTGAGGAAGTCGGGATGGCCGGCGCTGAGGCCGCTGGCGTCGCTGCCGAAATACCAGACGTTGGCAGCGTTGAACCAGATCATGCCGCCCCAGATGCCGTAATCGGTGGCATCTTCGCCCACGGTATTGGCCTGGCCGCGGGTGGTTACCGCGTCGACGAAAGCATCCGAGCCGCTGGCCGTGAGATTGCTGCCGGTGTTAGCAAAGCCCAGCACGCCGGGCGCCGATTCGGACCCACCGACGTAGATGAGCAGGGTGTCGGCCGCGATGTCCAGGTTGCTCAGCGTGATTTGCGGACCCCCTAGACTGGGATGCGTGATCTTGACCGACCAGCTGTCGCCGGCCTGCGGGGCGATGGCCGTCAGGGAGTCGGTGAAGCCGCTGTAAAAAGAGGCGGCTTCGTCGAGCAGCGCGCGACGTTCGGTAATGGGCGCGCCGGTCAGCGTGTCGGTGAAGAAACCGCGGGTGTCGTAGGTGTAGTCGAATTCGATGGTGATGGCTTGTGCCGGCGCGCCAAAGGTGAGCGACAGCAGGGCGGCCAGGGGCAGGCTGAATTTAGTCATGATGGTTTCCAAAGAGGGTGGCGTAACCGGCAGGCGGACGCTGCGGCACATGGCGGACATCGCTGTGAGTGGCATTGCCGGCTACGGCAGCCGCAGGCGGGCTGCGACGGAAGCGGCTCAGCTTCCAGCTACGCCGCCAGACGACGAGGGCGAGTCCGGCCAGCATGCTGATCCAGCCCGCCGGTTCGGGAACCGGCGACAGCGGCGTGACCGAGCCGGTTCCTGCGCCATACACGCCCTGCAGGGCAACAGCCATGCCGGCATCGAGTGGGAAAAGCGGCCCTACATAAATCGAGCCTTCGATCACCAGCAGTGTGTCGCCCGGTGCGCCCTCCACGGAGTGGCCCATGCCGAGCGTGTGGCCGAGTTCGTGCTGGGCGACCGCGTAGAACAGTGTTGCGGTCCAGCCGAAGCCGAAGCGTTCTGCGTTGAACACGATGTCGCCGGCCAGGCCGCTGATTTCGGTATTCATCGGAAAGTAGGCGTAGGCATTCGCGTCGTCGATATGCGCCACCTGGCCGATGCGGATGTCCGTCAAACCGGCAGAGTCGTACTGGCCGGTTTCAGGCAAGGGGCCGGCATCGGCCACTTCCACAAAATGGATCGGAAGGATGGCGGTGTAGTCGGCGAAAGCCTGTTCGAAGGCGCTTTTCAGCACGCTCGCAGAAATGGGGATGCCTGCGCCGCTGGCCATGCTGCCGTCGAGCAGTTTGCTGTAGCTGTAGGTCAGCGTGATCGGCGAACCCGCGCCGCCCGGCTGCGGCCAGCTTGCGTACATGGGGAAATAGCCCCCCCAGACGCTGGCGGGCAACAGGCAGGCGAGCGTAAGGCACGCGCGCCGGATCGGGCGGAGCGGGTTCATGGCCGACGCTTAGCCGAGTTGACGCTTGCGACGTACCATCCAGCCGGTCATGCCGAGGCCGGCCAGCAGCATGGCGTAGGTTTCCGGCTCCGGCACCGCGGTGACGGTCAGATAGGTCGAACCGAATGCAACGGCCGAATCGTTGTTGTTGAGAAAGCCATGCAGGATGTCGGCGCCCGAGGTGTCGTTCTTGCCCGTCATGGCAATCGTGAACACCGAGTTCGAGCCGTCGATCCAGCTGTTGACGATGCCAGACACGTTGAAGCTGACCGCACCGAAGCTGTTGATGACGGTGCTGGCGGCGCTGTCGGCAGCCAGAATGTTGTTGTTGTAGAAATCGAGCCAGCCGATGCTGCCGCCGGGATTGTTGTCGTCGGTGATGCTGCTGAACGGATCGGCGTTCACGGCGTGCGCGGACACGGTGAACGGATTTGCCGCGCCCGCGTCGGCGCCAAAGCCGCCTTCGGTGCTCTGCAGGGTCAGCGTGGCGGTCACGGGGCCGCTGTAGCTGGCGAAATCCGCCGCATTGAACGACAGGTAAATGGTCTCCGCGCCGGCATTGCCGAAAGCGCCATCGGTCGATACGCGCATCACCGGGCGGTTGTCGCCGGGGTAGCCGCGAACGGTATTGGTGCCCTGGAAAAAAGACGAGGTCATCACGTCTTCGGTCGGGTTGATGGTGTCGGCTGCAGCGGCCTGAGACAGGGCCAGGCCACAGGCGATGGCGACGAGCGTACGAGCGTTCTTGTTCATGTGTTCCCCACGAAATGATTGAGCCGAAAAATTGCGCAAAGCGCGGTATGGACTGGCTCATCCGTGAGGATTAGCTGGCAGGCGGAAGCAGGCTTCCGGTCTGAGCTGGCGCTTCGTTACCGAAGCAGGCTGGCACGACGGTTGGTCGTGCCCTGAAGGAGGTGGCAATACGCACGCCGGTTCAGGGCATGCGCATATTCTAATAAATGAGAACGATTGTCAATACTATTATTGATTGATTTGTGAAACGGTCAGGAAGACCAGCTTGTTGCCGTCCGGATCGACGATCAGCATGTCGCGGATATTCGGCCCGAGGCTGTTGCCGGGCGGGTCGGCGACGGACATGCCGCGCGCCAGAAACTCGGCGTTCAGGGCATCGACATCGGGCACGTAGAAATGCACTTTCGCGCCGAAGGCGCAGTCGCCGGTGTGCTCGGTGAGGAAAGTCTGCATGCCGTCGCGCGCCACGGCGGCGAAGATAGGAAAGCCGGGTTCGAACTGATGCGTCCATAGCTCGACGAAGCCGAGTTGTTCATAGAAGGACTTGCTGCTTGCGTAGGCACGGACGCGGAGGGCGGGGATGACGGTCTGCATCGTAGTTTCCTTTCAGAATGATTTGTGGGCGCTTGGGCGGGCTTCACGCTTGAATCGAATGGCTCGGATGTGCCCGTTCACGCAGCTAGAAGATGTTGCCCTCCGGATCGTGCCCGTCGCAGACGGCGCTGCCCTGAAACTGTCATAGGCTGTCTGGCGCATTCAACGTGCCACCCCATGCGCCGCCCCGTTCGCGCGCCGCTTCGTTGCTGTTGACGAAGAACGCCAGCTTGATCGGCGTATCCGTCCTGCGCGAGGGCGGGTTGGTTAACGCGATGGTGGCTGCGAGGGGAGCGGGGATGCGCACGATCACGAGCTGGAATCCAGGAGATAGAAGTACGACATGGTCGCTTTTCGCATGGCAGTTGGCGAGACCGGCCAGGGCGGCATAAAAGGCGGCCATGCGCGGGTGGTCGAGCGCGTACAGGAGATTGCAGCGGCTTTGAGGTCGGTCGGCCCGGATGCGGCGACGGCCGTCATGCTTGCGCCCCGACGCCGATGCGGTTGCCGTCCGGGTCGCGAAGGGCGAAATCGCGCATGCCGTAGTCGCGATCGCCGATCAGGCAATCGAACGCAATTCCCGAATCGGCCAGTCGAAGGTAGAAAGCATCTGTATCGTCCACCAGCAGATACAGTTCGCCACACCCGATCGCGGTGCGGGCGGCGCCGCGCGCATTGAGATTCAGATAGACCGGGCCAAGATGCAGGCCGGCGTAGTACGGGGGCTCGCCGTAGCGGTAGTCGAGGGTGAATCCCAGCACGTCCCGGTAGAACGCAAGCGCGTTGTCCAGATTGGAGACATGGAATACGGGGGTACAGCCGAGTATCTGCATGGGGCCTCCGTTTCAATCGGGCTGAATGTCGGCCTTGCCTTCGGCCAGCCGCGTCAGCGCCGCGGCGAAACTGGCGACGCCCGAGCTTTTCATCAGCACGCAGGGCTTGCCGGCTTGTTTGCAATGCTGTTTGAGCTGGTAGTACGCCATATGTCCGACGCAATCCGTCGGGCAGATCACTGCTTCGGAACTGGCCAGCAAGGCGGGCAGGCGGGACAGCGCTTCTTCCTTGCCGCCGTCGTGATGGATCAGGCGGATGCCGAGCCTTTCGGCAAGCTGCCGGTACTGCGGCAGTAAGGCGGTGCGGCCGCCTACGCACAGGATGCAGCGGTCTTGCAGCCGGCTGTCGCAGCGCCCGCAATCCTGGTTGCATCCGGCTTCGCGCTCCGGGGTGTCGGTGTCAGGGGAGTCGGACAGCAACAGGCGTTCCATGGCATCGCGTTCCGCCATCAGCGTGGCCCGCTCGCGTTTGAGGCGGGTGTTTTCGGCTGCCGCGTCTTCGAGCTGGCGCGCCTCGATCAGCGCGGCCTGAAGTTTGGCGTTATGGGATTCCAGCAGCAGCAGTCGTCGTCCCATGTCCACCATGACCTGCCCGGATTCGAGCGCGAGCACTCTTGATTTGAGCGCGGGCAATTCGCGCATGGCTTCCGACTGGCGCTGGTTGTCCGCTTCCAGATCGCGTATGCGGGCATCGCGCTGGTTCAGCAGGCGGCGGGTGCGGGCGGCTTCCTGGTGTGCTTCGCCGGCCAGCCGGCGGGTCTCGTTTTCGAGAAACCCCAGGCGCCGCGCATCGGCGGCCAGACCCGCGCCGATCTGGTGAGACAGCATGTGCACATCGGCATACACCTGGTTGCGGGTGTCTTCGCTGGCGCATTTGTGGCTGAGCGCGGCCCACATCGGGCCGGCCACTTCGCCCCGCGCCAGGTGCTGCTGCCACAGCGCGAGTACATGCGCATCCGACTTGGCCTGCTCGAAGGCTTTGATCGACTGCGCGAATTTCTGTTCCAGCAGCTTGTGCATCGCTTCGGCAGCAGCGTTGCGCATGCACGAGGCGGAGACGGCTTCGACGTGCAGGCGGTAATCGTCGAAACCGTTGCCGGAAAAGCCTTCCCTACGGGTAATTTTCTTCAGCTCCTCGATGCCGAGGCAGGTGCCGATCACCGGACAGTGATGCTTTTCCTCCAGTTCCCAGAATTTTTTGCGGCGCGCCGGCGGCGTCGCGGCGGCAGCCGGTTTGTGCCGTTGCCCGGCATCCCGATGGCTCGCCGCCGCCGTGGCGTCGCCGCTGCGGAAGAGTTGCTCGAACGCTGCGTCAAGCCCGTTGCGGGGTTTGTGACGAGAGGGGTGGTCACACATGGCTGATCCTGGGTTTTGCGTACGCGCGCAATGGGGTTTATGCCTTGTAGGGCTCGGTCTGTCCGGGCTTGCGCAGCATCTTGTTGACTTCGTCGGCGTGCGCGATTTCTTCCGCGATCATGCTGCGGGCGTATTCCTCCAGACGCACGTCCTTGTCCCTGACCAGTTCCAGCAACTGGTAATAGGCCTTGAGCGCCTCGCCTTCATGGATGAGCGATTCGCGCAGGATGTCGCCGATGTCGTGCTGATGGGTTTCGAGCAGGGGGCCGATGGCGAGCGAAGGGTGGCCGCCCAGCCAGGTCACCAGTTCGCCGGCCTGGCGGGCATGCAGCAGGCCTTCGTCTGCGTTCTTCTGCATCCAGTCGACGATGGGAATGCGGTTGAAGCCGTACACCATGAGGGCGTAGTGCGTGTAGCGCACCACGCCGGCCAGTTCCAGTTCCATGATGCGGTTGAGGATGGCAACGATTTTTTTCTGGTTCGGTTTCATGTTCATGCTCCTTGGCGGTGAGAGAGGAAATGCGAGGGCAGGGCGCGGGGCGCACCGCTCTCGTAGTTCTTGATATGGCCCGTACTCAGGCTGCCGTGTTCTCGCTTTGCAGCTGGTCGAAGCGCTCGCCCGCTTCCTTGCTCGCGGCGCGGTGGCCGACGTCGTTGATGTGGCGCACGTTGTCGAGATCAGCGCCTTCGACCACGAAAGCGCGGGCGAAACCGGACACGTAGGTGGCCTTGAGCGGGTGCAGGCGATAGAGGTGGAAGTCCTTCATGTCGCGCAGCGTGTCGATCATGTTGCCAAATTTTTGCGAGAACTTTTCCATCATCGGTGTGAACTCGGCTTCGTCGCGCGGCATGTGATGGGCGGTGCACTGGTAGGTGGTGCGTTTGCGGGCGAACAGGTTCTTGCTGTCGGATTCGTTTTCGATGAAGAACACGCTGACCTTGCCCTGTTCCTTGAGGTTGCGCGTGTGCGCGGCGAGTTCGCTGATGTAGACGTAGAAATCGCTGCCCTGGCGTACATAGGCGGCATAGCTGGCGTTGGGTACGCCTTCGCTGCTGACGGTGGCCATCAGCAGGGAGTCGAAGCGCTCGGGAAAGCCTTCATATTCGGCGCGTACGGTTTCAAGATCGATGTTTGCAGACATGGGTATTTCTCCAGGGTTGGGCAGCGGACCGGCCACACGGATCACGGACCCAGTCGTCCGCCAGGGCGTACTGAATACCGTGTCATTCGTTGGCAGGTGCCAGCCGCATATGACTAAAAATTCGGCTGGCGAGGTGAGGAACCTGGCTGGCGGGTGGGGTGGGTCCGCAATGGCGAACGCCGTTCAAAACCTGGCTCGCGTGGGAGAGTTCCCGGCTGGCTGGTGAGGGGTGCGCACTGGGCGCGAATTCTGGTCAGATTAGCGTGCATCTCCTGTGCGGACAAGGGGGCTCGGAGCGGGCATCGATGCGGCGCTCATGCGCGCTGATACAGCTTGCGATACAGCCCGTCGCGCCCGATCAGCTCATCGTGGCCGCCGTCTTCGACCACACGGCCATTCTCGAACACCAGAATGCGATCCGCCTCGCGTACTGCCGACAGCCGGTGCGCGATGATGAGCGTGGTGCGTCCTGCGAGGAAGGCGTGCATCGCCTGATGCAGCTGGCGCTCGGTGGCGCTGTCGAGCGCCGAGGTCGCCTCGTCGAGAATCACGATGCGCGGGTTGGCGACGATCATGCGCGCGATCGCCAGACGCTGGCGCTGCCCGCCCGACAGCCGCACGCCCTGCCGCCCCACTACCGTGTCCAGCTGGTCCGGCAGCGCCGCGATGATGTCCTTCAGCTGCGCGATCTCTAGCGCTTGCCACAGCGTGACGTCGTCGGCGTCGCGCCCCAGCGTGAGATTGGCGCGCACGCTGTCGTTGAACAGCACCGGATGCTGCAGCACCACGCCGACGTGTTCGCGCACCGTTTCCCAGCCGATCTCGGTCACCGGCACGTCGCCGTAGACGATCTGTCCGGCCTTCACCGGATACAGCCCCAGCAGCGCCTGCACCAGCGTCGACTTGCCGCCGCCCGACGCCCCCACCAACGCGACCTTTTCGCCCGGCGCCACGCTGAGGCTGACGTCGTCGAGGATAGTCTCGCCGCTTTCCGCGTAGGCGAAACTGACATGATCGAGCGTGATGCCCACGGTGTTGCGCCCGCTGAACGGATCGAGCATCGCCGGATGCGCCGGCTCATCCTTCAGGCCGATCAGCGCGTTGATGCGCCCCAGTGCGCCCTGCGCGGCAAACCAGGAATACTGCAGATTCACCAGTTCTTGCACCGGCGTCATCATGAACCACAGGTAGCCGAACACCGCCAGCATCTCGCCGATGCTGAGGTTGGAGTACACCACCATCAGCATCGCCAGCGCGCGGAACACATCAAAACCCGCGAGGAACACGAAGAACGACACCCTGCTCATCGCGTCCGACTTCCAGGCGAACGCCGCCGCATGCCGGCGGATATCCGCCGCCTTGTCCGCCACCCGCGCCAGGTAGTGCTTCTCGCAGTTCATCGCGCGGATCTGCGTCAGCGCGTCGAGCGTCTCGGCGAGCGCCTCCTGGAACACCTCGAAGGCGCGGTTCTCGTGCTTTTTCAGGTCCTTCACCCGCTTGCCGAGGCGGGTCGAAAACAGGATCACCAGCGGATTCAGCAGCAGAATGAACAAGGCCAGTTGCCAGTGCATCCAGAACAGCACCGCCGCCACGCCGATCAGGGTGAGCACGGCCACCACGAGGCCGGAAATCGACGCGCCCAGAAAGCTGTCGATGGCATTGAGATCGGTGACGAAATGCGAGGTCACCCGCCCTGAGCCGATGGTCTCGAACTCCGACAGCGCGATGCGCGACAGCCGGTTTAGCATCCGCACCCGGATCGTGTACACCACCTCCTTTGCCAGCAGCGAGAAGGTGCGCCCCTGCCACACGTTGAGCAGAATCGAGGCCAGCCGCAGCACCAGCGTCAGCAGCAGCGCGGCGCCGATGAACAGCACCGGGCCGTGCCAGCCCGCCGGCGTCCAGGCCGCAATCGACTCGACGAAGCGCGCCGGATGCTGCAGCAGCACCTCGTCGACCATCAGCGGCAGTAGCAGCGGAACCGGCACTGCCGCCATCACCGCCAGCAGGGCGATGAAGTTCGCCTGCAGCAGACGGGCGCGGTAGGTGCGGAGTTCAGCGTAGATGGATTGCCAGGTCAGCATGAGGGATCGTCGTGGAGTAAGGTGGGCTCAGGTCAACGCGTCATGGCGCGGCTGCGGGCTGCGTAATTTTGGGCGGGCTGAATTCGAACGGAATCCGCAGCCGCGCCGCAACCGGCTTGCCCTGGCGCAGCGGCGGCTCGAATCGCCACCGTGCCAGCGCCGTCGCCGCGCTCCAGCCAAATTCCGGGTGGGCGGCGTCGATAATGCGCGGCAGGTGGACGCGCCCTTCGGTATCCAGGATGAACTCGATCGTCACAGCCTCTTGCAGGCTCTGTTGGACAAGCGTGCGCGGGTAGGGCGGTGCAACGCGATAGCGTACGGCGGGCACCTGATCCAGATCGCGCAAGGCGAAAAG
This sequence comes from Thiobacillus sp., assembly GCA_020057245.1. Classification (GTDB taxonomy): domain Bacteria; phylum Pseudomonadota; class Gammaproteobacteria; order Burkholderiales; family Thiobacillaceae; genus Thiobacillus. Next base: position 15,081 of record JAGVGD010000011.1, read on the forward strand.
GTTCGCATCGGGTTGGCCTGCACGCTTGAGCAGATTCTGGTCGATGTCCGACAGTGCGGTATCCCGGTCTGAACCGGAAAACATCTGGGTCTTGACGAAATATGCCGCCGTGGGCTGATCGTTGCGGCGAGCAGGCTTGAACGCCCAGGACTCGAGCATGGCGGCAGTGGCAAGACCGAATTCAGGATGGCTTGCTTCAATCACATGCGTTTCCGTCACCCGCCCCGTTTTGCCAACAATGAACGCGACCTGGGCCGAGCCCTCGATCCCATGTTGTGCGAGGTCATGGGGATAAACCGGCAGTGTTGCCAGAACGGATTTGGGCGGAATGTCGTATTGCAGCATGGCCGGCAAGCGATCGTCGCTCGATTTCGGCATGGCGTAAGGACGCACGCCATCGTTTGCATAAAAGCGGCTTGGTGGCTGAATGTATTTGAACTGAATCGTCAAAACGACCGTTGCCTCGACCGGTTGGCCGGCACGCGTTGCCGGTTCCATCTGGACGTCGAGCAGCTTGTCGACGACGGCGGCTTCGATCGCAGCATGATGCGACAGCAGCACAGCAAGATCCTTGATTTTTCCGGTGGACGATACGCGCACCCGCACCAGAACATTACCCACGATTCCGCTGCCATGCAGACGCTCGGGATATTCAACAGTGAACAGCTTGGGCAGGCGTGGCGCAGTGTCGTAGCCCTTTTGTGGCGCGATCTGGGCGGGCGGAGCGGGGGGCTGCGTGCGTTCAACCGGCATGCTGGACAGCGCCGGCAAAGCAAGGAGACAGAGAAGCAGACTTGTATATGGGACGAACGATGTGCGCATCGAGCGATTCTATTCGGAGTATGTGAACGTGCGACAGATCAATGCACGCTCCCTGTGTGATCCGCTGCTTCCAGCATCTCCTGCCACTCCATGCCCAAACGCTGCGCGGCGTTGCGCAGGACGTCGGACATGCGCGGGTCGCTCGCCAGAAAGCGGAAGTGCGCAGCGATGGATGCGGCCATGGTGCGGCAGCCGGTAGCGTGCTGGCGACTCAGCATGAACAGCAGCGAGACGACTGCCAGCTCGGGGTGGTTGGCGTATTCGGGCGGGGTGATGGAAGGCTTGCTCATGGCGGTCTCTTGCGTCGGGTCGGGGTCAGATGCGTTGCGCGTAGTACTCGACGACCTGCTGCACGTCGATTGGAAATGGCACTTCGTCGGCCATCGGCACGCGGTTGATCTGCGCCGTGCGGGTGGTGTCGTCGAAATGCAGCCATTCGGGACGGGTCAGCGACGGTTCCTTCAGGCTTTCGATCACCATGGGAATCTTGGCCGCTGCTCCGTTGAGTGCGAGGGTGTCGCCGGGCTTGATGCGGATCGACGGGATGTTGACCCGTTTGCCGTTCAGCAGGATGTGCTTGTGGCGAACCAGCTGGCGTGCGGCAACGGTGGTGGGCGCGAAATCGGCGCGGAATACGGCATTGTCGAGCCGGCGTTCCAGCAGTTCGAGGAACTTGTCGCCGGTGGGCATCTTCGCGCGCTTTGCCTCGACGAACAGGCGGCGGATTTGCGTTTCGGTGAGGCCGTAGTTGTAACGCAGCTTTTGCTTTTCCATCAGCTTGACGCCGAAATCGGACTTGCGTTTCTGCTTCTGACCATGCTGGCCGGGCAGATAGGGACGGTCCTCGATGGATTTGGACGACAGGCCGGGCAACTGGGTGCCGAGGGCGCGCATGATTTTGAGGCGGGGGCCGGTGTAGCGGGACATGAGATGGGTGAGCGGTAAGGGGTGGATCAGGCAGCGGCGCGGGTGTGGACCCACAGTTCGCCGTTGGGGGTGGTGTGGCATTCGGCGGCGACGTGGTAGGTCGCCATCAGCTGATCAGGGGTCAGCACTTCGGCGGGCGTGCCACAGGCGGCGAGCCGGCCCTGGTCGAGCAGCACGATGCGGTCGGCATAGCGCGCGGCAAGATTGAGATCGTGCAGCACGGCGATGACGGCAAAGCGGTGCGCGCGTGTCAGGTCGCGCGCCATTTTGAGCAGGCTGTGCTGGTGGGTGATGTCGAGCGCGGCCGTGGGTTCGTCGAGAAACAGCAGGCGCTGCTGGGTGTCGCCCGGCCACACCTGCGCCAGCGCACGCGCGAATTGCACGCGTGCCATTTCGCCGCCGGACAGGCGCGGGTAGGGGCGTTTGGCGAGGTGCGCGGCATCGGCGGCTTGCAGCGCCTGATCGACGATGTCCCAGTCGTGCGCGGTGGTGTGGCGCTGGCAATGCGGGTAGCGGCCCATCATCACCACTTCGCGCGCGGAAAAGGCGAACTCCAGATGCGTGTCCTGCCGCATCACGGCGCGGACGCGGGCGAGTTCGAGCGGAATCCAGTTGCCCAGCGGCCGCCCTTCGATCGCGACATCGCCGCTGTCGGGGATGAATTCGCCCGCCATAACTTTGAGCAGGGTGGATTTTCCTGCGCCGTTGGGGCCGAGGATGGCGAGGACTTCGCCCGCGCGCGCCGACAGGCTGACGTCGTCGAGCAAAGCGCGGCCGCCGCGCGAGACGGATATTTTGCTGGCGTAAATCAAGATTCTTTTCCTCGTTTTGCGAGCAGCCAGATGAAGAAGGGCGCGCCGATCAGTGCGGTCAGCACGCCGAGCGGCAGTTCGGCCGGCACGATGAGGGTGCGCGCGCCCATGTCGGCGATGACGACCAGCAGCGCGCCCATCAGCATCGATACTGGCAGGGCGCGGTGGTGGTCGGGTCCGAGCAGCAGGCGGGCGAGGCTGGGCACCACCAGGCCGACGAAGCCGATCATGCCGGTGAAAGCGACGAGGACGCCGACGGCGGCGGCCACGCCGAGAAAGATCCGCCGTTTGACGGTCTGCACGTCGACGCCCAGGTGCGCGGCTTCGGCTTCTCCCAGCAGCAAGGCGTTGAGCGCTTGCGCCTGCCGCATGAACACGGCGGCGACGAGGGCGACGACCGCGCTGCACAGGGCGACGATGGTCCAGTTGGCCGCACCGAGGCCGCCGAGGGTGAAGAAGGTGAGGTTGCGCAGCTGCTCGTCGTTGGCAAAAACGCTGAATGCGCCGAGACCGGCGCCGGCCAGCGCATTGATGGCAATGCCGGCGAGCAGCATCGAGGCAATGTCCGACATGCCGGCACGGGTGCCGAGCCGATAGACCAGCAGGGCCGCGGCCAGCCCGCCCGCAAAGGCGGCGACCGGCAGCAGCCACATCCGCAGTTCGGGAAAGACCAGCGGGGCGATCAGGTTGCCGAGCAGGATGATGAAGCCGGCGCCGAGCGCCGCACCGCCGGAAACGCCCACCAGGCCAGGGTCGGCCAGCGGATTGCGGAACAGCCCCTGCAGGGCGGCGCCGCAAATGGCCAGACCGGCGCCAGTGACCAGGCCCAGCAGCACGCGCGGAAAGCGCAGATGAATGAACAGCGCGGCTTCGCCGGGCGTGAAATAGCGGCTGGTGTCGAAACCGAGCTGGCTCGCCAGGATGGCCAGGATATGGCTGGGCGGAATCTCGACTGCGCCGATGCCGGCGGCGGCCAGGGTGGCTAGCACCAGCAGCACGACCAGACCCGCGATCAGCAGGGTTGCGGAAGGTGCGAACGGGAAGCGTGGCTTGGGCAGGGGTTGCACGAGCGTATTCATGTGTAGCCCTTCATCGCAAGGCGTATGGACAGGCAGGTGCGGAATGTCGAAGCATTTCCGGATGCGGGCCGGAAAACGGCAATCAGGCTCATTCCAGCCCCCGCGCATTTTTGGCGAGCTGTTCCACCGCCTGCGGCAGACGTGGTCCGAAACCCAGCAGGAACAGACCGTCGTAGGCGAGCACCCGTTTGTTGCGCGCGGCTGGGGTTTCCGCCATGCCCGGGCGCTTGAGCAGGGCCGCGGTGCCACCCATGCCCTCGACCGATTGCACGGTGGTGACGATGACATCGGGCGCTGCGGCGGCCAGCGACTCGGCCGAAATGGCTTTGTAGCCGTGGAATTCCAGGGCGTTGACGCACCCCGCCAGCTTGAGTACGGCATCGGCGGCAGTATCGCGCCCGGCCAGGTTGAGCGCCGGGCCGCCGTGAGACATCACGAATACCGCGCGTGGACGGCTGCCGAGCCGGGCGACGCCCGCTTGGGTGCGCTGCCATTCTGCTTCGAATTGGCGGATGCGTGCCGCCGCGCGTTCGGGTTGCCCCAAGGCTTCACCGATGGCGCGCAGCTTGTCGACCGGCGACGCGGCGGTGTATGCAGTGGGCAACGACACCCAGCGCACGCCTGCGCTCTTGATCTGCGCCAGCACGGCGGGCGGGCCCGCGTCTTCCGACGCGAGGATCAGGCTGGGCGCCAGCGATAACAGGCCTTCGGCCGACAGTGCGCGCAGATACCCCACGCGCGGCAGGCGTTCGGCGACGGCCGGGAAGGTGCTAGTGGTGTCGGCGGCGATCAGGCTGCGTTCCAGCCCCAATGCATAGATGGATTCGGTGATTGCGCCGCCCACGCTGACGACGCGCGAGGGCCCTGCCGCATGCCCCTGGACATGCGGCAGGGCAAGCGCGCTGGCAGCCAGACCGAGAAAATCGCGACGTTTCATGCCGCCCGTCTTCCGGCCCGGCGAACCTGTTTGTCTTCGCTGAAACTGGTTTCGATGGGCGCAGAAAAATCATGGCGCGACAGGCCCATGCCATTGAGCATCCATACGCCTACCCAGGAGCGGGTGAAATGGTCGAAGCTGGCCTGGCTGTCCCAATCCAGTGACAGGGTAAAGGCATCGCGCCGGCCGCGCGGGTCGTCGAATTCGTGCGAGACCAGCCCCAGCGCCTGCTGCAGGGTTTCCCGCGCGGCTTGATAGCCGTGGCGGAAATGATCCTGGTAGCGCGGCAGCACATGAAAACGGTAGGCAATCCTCAGCATTAGCGGGCCTCCATGCTTTCAGCCAGCGTGCGCCATTCGTTGGTTTCGGGAATGCCGGGTTTGCGCTTGCCGAAAAAGTAGGCAATGAAATCGCCGTTGCGGTCGAACAGTTCGATCGAGGTGACGACGCCGTCCGCAGTGGGCTTTTTCACCAGCCAGACTTGGCCGACCAGGTCTTCGCGCAGATGCAGGTTGAAGTCGGGGTCGAGCACGTTGATCCACGGCCCCATGCGCTGGATGTCCTTGACCGGGCCGGTATGAATCTGGATGCAGCCGGGGTTGCCGACGAAGATCATGATGTCGAGGCCGCTGGCGGCCGCGGCCTGCATGACGCGTGCCGGCGTTGCGGTCAACAGCGGCTTGGCGAATTCTTCTCCCGCCAGCCGGAATGCCTGGGTGCGGCCGACCTTGTGTTTTTTCAGCAGGCCGAAGAACTGGTGGGTGTCGGTCATGGCGCGCCAGTCGGCGCGCAGGGCCTCGACGTCGATCTCGCTATCCGGGCGGTCTGGCGTGACGCCGGCTGGACGCGGTAGCACGGTTTCACCCGGAATTTGCAGCCGGGCGGCCCAGGCGTCGCACAGGGCTTCGAATGCGAAGGGATCGCCTTCGTCGCGCAGGAAAATTTTATGGATGGCATCGCCGCAGGCGTCGAAAAACTGGAATGAGCGGCGCGTGGTGGCGCCGACCTTTTCCGTAACGGCATAGGCAAAGGCCCATTTGTCGTAGAACAGGCGCAGGTCGATGGCATCGCCCAGCACCAGGCCGACGTGATCGCCATGGCTGATGTTCGTGTAGAGGCCGTCCTTTTCGTGCACGGCGGCCTCGTTGCGGGTGAGCGCCATGACGCGGCCGAGTTCGCCCATGCGCATCATCAGTTCCGGCAGGTTACCCGACAGGCGCACCACATGTTCACCCACGCCGGTGGCGAGCAGCTGTGCTTCGGACACGCCGAGCTGTTGTGCGGCATCGCGGATGCGCAGGCTTTGCTGTGCGGTCAGGCTATGCCAGGCCTCGCGCAGGGCTTGCGGTGAGGCGTGAAGGAGTTCCCTCGATTGGGCGGCGATGTTCATGCGGAAAGTCCTTTCAGGTCGGGCGTGAAGGGCAGGGTGGCTGCGACGATATTGAGCCGGCGTTCAATGCCCCAGTCGATGATGGGTTTGCCAGGTTTGGCGGGTTTGGCCGATGTGGGCACGACAGGTTGTTCGGCCGGTTCGTTATCCAGATCGTCGGCCAGCGAGCGGCAGGCTTCGCGTTCGGCAGGCGAAAGATCGGCATGCTCGGCCGCGCGTTCAAGCAGAAACTGGGCGGTGGCCTTGTTGCGGCTGCAGGGGTGGCGCAGCATTACCAGCGCTGCGACGAGGAGGGATGAGGTGTGTGAAGTTTGCATGATGTCTCCTTGGAATTAAGCGGCCGCCACGAAGGTCTGGCCGGGTTGCCATTCGCAGGCGGTAAGTTCGCCGCTTTGCAGTGCATGCAGCAGACGCAGGGTTTCGTTGGCGGAGCGACCTACGTTGAGGTCGTTCGCCGCCACGCTCATGACCTGGCCTTCCGGGTTGATGATGAAGGTGGCGCGAACCGCCACCCCCGATGGCGTGAGCACGCCGAACCCCTGCGCCATCGCGTGCGAGACGTCGCCCAGCATCGGAAACCTGACCGTGCCGAGGCCGTGTCTGACCCAGGCGCGATGGGCGTGGGCGGAATCGACGCTGGCGCCGAGCAGGACTGCGCCGGAGATGTCGAAGTCGTGACTGAGATCGGAATACGCACGGATTTCGGTCGGGCAGACGAAAGTGAAATCCAGCGGCCAGAAGAACAGCACCAGCCATTTGCCGCGATAGCGGGACAGGGAAACGGGTTCGATCCGCCCGTCCGGCCAATAGGCTTCGCAGGTCAGTTCGGGAAGGGTGTCGCCGATCGAGATCATGATGGGCTCCTCAGTGCAGGCCAGGTTGGGTCGTGGACATGGGCGTGGTGCACGACACCGCGCGCCATTCGAACGACAGCCGCTGGCAGGCATGGGCGAGTGCCGGGCTGCCCGCGCCCATCTGCATCCAGCGCAAGTGCTGCTCGACCATACGGGCGAGTTTTTTGCAGCCGGTCTGCTGATAGCGGTGCATCAACCACAAGGTGGCTGCGATGACGATTTCCTGGGTGCTATGGATGGGGGTTGCGGGCATGCCAGTCTCCTTGGGTTAGGGCTGGCTGGCGCGTGGGCGCTGGCGGGCGGTGCGGGGAATTCCATTTTCAGCGACTGAAAACGGAGGGGGCTTACTTGGTGAGGATCAATTTGCCGTTTTTGGTGATGCGCAGGCGGTAGTGTTCGCCGTTATGGTTGATCAGGATTTCCTGAGTGCCCCGGAATAAAAATTCCGTCGGGATTGCCCCCGGCGGAAAAGACCGCGTTCCGGGTGCTACCGGATTACGGCTGGAGATCGAAGTACCGGTTTGCATGGTGTCGGATTCCGCTTCGGGTTGATCGGGGTTCATGTATGAGGCCGCTGTCTTTATTTTGTGTGTTACGAATAATAACGATTCTCATTTGTAAGTCAAGCGATCGCTCGCCGATCGTCAAAAAATGATTCAGCTTGCGTGGGGTGGGTAGGGGGCGCGCACCAGCGGTGCGGCGGCCAGCGCTTCGGGTTGCAGCGTGACGTGGCGGATGCCGTGGCGCGATGCCAGAGTCTGGCGGGCCGATTCAAGCAGGTTCGGCCAGTTGGACAGGGAACGGATTTCGAGGTGGGCTGACAGTGCGAGGGTGCCGCTGGAAAGCGTCCATACATGCAGGTCGTGCACCCGCAGCACGCCAGGCAAGGCGGCGAGATCGTGGCCGACGGCTTCGAGTTTGATGTTGAGCGGGACGCCCTCCATCAGTACGTGGACAACTTCGCGCAACAGCCGCAACGCGGATATGCTGATCAGGCCGGCAACGAACAGGGACAGCAAGGGGTCGATCGGGGTCCAGCCCGTGGCGAGGATGACGATACCTGCGGTGATCGCCGCGACTGAACCGAGTGCGTCGCCCAGCACGTGCAGCAGGGCGGCGCGGCTGTTGAGGGTGTGCACGCCGCGGTGCAGGTTCCAGGCAACGATGAGGTTGACGATGAGCCCGATCACGGCGACGACGACGACGGTACCGCCCGCGATGGGCTGCGGCGCACTGAAGCGATGGATGGCCTCGTACACGATGAAGCCGATCAGCACCAGCATGGCGAGACTGTTGATCAGCGCCGCCAGCACTTCGGCGCGCACCAGACCATAGGAGTGCTGCAGCGAAGGCGGACGGCGCGCCAGCCAGGCCGCGGCCGCAGCGAGCCCGAGCGAGGAAGCATCGGTGACCATGTGGGCGGCGTCGGACAGCAGCGCCAGCGAGCCGGACCAGAAACCCGCAACAACTTCTACACCGGCAAACCCCAGGGTGAGCAGCAGGGCGATGAGCAGCGTCTTGCTGCTGCTGTCATGGCCGAGATGGTGATGGACTTGATCTTCGCCGTTTTCGAGCGAGAGCGCCTGATCATGGGCATGATCGTGATGCGCGGGGGTGTGGTTATGAGCGGGCACAGTAATCCGTCGGGTCGGCTGCCAGATTGAGATTGCCTGAGTTCATGCCCAGGCCGGCAATGTGATGCAGGGCATCAGCGTAACGCGCAGACTCGCGCAGGGTGGTCATCGACAGCGGGTGCGGGTGACCGTGCATGCGCGCCAGCCGTGCGCGGGCCGGAGCGGGCCAGTCGACCTTGAGTTTGGCCAGCACTTCGTCGGCCAGATCGGGGCGGTTGCACACCAGCGCCATGTCGCAGCCGGCGTCGAGCGCGGCGGTGACGCGTTCGACTACGCCGCCGACCACGCCCGCCGCTTCCATGCACAAGTCGTCGCTGAAAATCGTGCCGTCGAAGCCGAGTTGCTTGCGCAGCAGCTTTTGCAGCCAGATGCGCGAGAAGCCGGCGGGCAGCGAATCGACCTGCGGGTAGATCACATGCGCGGGCATGATCGCGGCCAGTCCCGCTTCGATCATCAGGCGGAACGGCACCAGGTCGGCAATCGCGATATCGGCCAGAGTGCGCTCGTCGACCGGGATCGCCACATGCGAATCCGCCACCACGAAGCCGTGGCCGGGAAAGTGCTTGCCGCAGGCGGACATGCCAGCGTCTTTCATCCCCAGCATCACCGACTGGCCCAGTTCGAATACGGTGTGCGGCGAGCCGTGAAAGGCGCGGTCGCCGATCACCGACGAGGCGCCGTAGTCGAGATCAAGCACCGGCGCGAAGCTGAAGTCGACGCCGTGCGCGCGCAGTTCGGCGGCCAGCACGTAGCCGGTCTCGCGCGCCAGGTGTTTGGCCTGTTTCGGGTGTTCATTCCAGATTTCGCCGAACGTGCGCATGCTCGGCAGCCGCGTGAAACCTTCGCGGAAACGCTGCACCCGGCCGCCTTCGTGATCGACGCCGATCAGCAACGGGGCGGATTTGAGTGCGTGGATGTCGGCGGTCAGCGCTTCGAGTTGGCCCGGATCGCGGTAGTTGCGGGAAAACAGGATCACTCCGCCGACCAGCGGATGCGAAAGCCGGCGGCGGTCGTCGTCGGTGAGCTCAGTGCCCGCCACGTCGAGCATCAGGGGGCCGAGTGTCATGGATTTTCCTGAGTGAAGTCTGGGGTCATGCCGTCTCCAGTTGCGGTGATTCAAGCGGGCCGGATCGCTCCAGCACAACGAAGGCCAGGACCCAATCGCCTTCGTCCGACAGGGATACATGATGCCCCGTCACGCCGCGTGCCGCCAGCCAGTCAGCGAGCACAGGGGCACATTGGATATGCGGCTTGCCGAGCGCGTCGCGCAGTACGGCGATGTTTTGCAGCGTCACCGGCGCGCGCAGGCCGGTGCCGGCCGCCTTGGCGAAGGCTTCCTTGACGGCGAAGCTTTTCGCCAGAAAACGCGCCGGGTCGCGGCTGGCGGCATAGCCTTCATGCTCCGCCGGGGCGAGGATGCGCTCGGCGAATGCTGCGCCAAAGCGCGCGAGGCCGCTGCGGATGCGTTCGGCGTCGAGCAGGTCGGTGCCGATGCCATGAATCATGTGCCGGACCTCACAACGAAACCCTGACCGGCAAGCCGGCTGCGCGGATGCGCCCGGCAAAGGCATCGAGCCATGCGGCTGGCAGGGCGGACAGGCGATCCGCCTGCGGCTGCAGGGACGGCCGCGCCAGGCCATACAGCAGCACGCCCTGGACCGGGATGGATAGGTTGCGGATGCGCGTGACGGCGGCCAGATAGGCCGCCTGCTCGGCGTCGTCCGGCGCCTTGCCGTCGCGCGCAAACACGCAGGTTTGCAGCCAGGTCGGGCACAGCGCTGCAGCCATGCCCAGACGTTCGAACTGCTTGTCGGGCGAGAGGCGGGTCTGGTTGATGGCGCGCATGCCGCTGGCCGTGGCGCTGTCGAACTTGAACCACACTTCGCCGTTCAGGGTCGCCATATTCGCCAGCCCTGCGCGTACCCGCGGCCGGTCGATCAGGCTGCCGTTGGTGATCAACACCAGTTTGATTTTTCCGAGCAGATTGCAGTCCGCCATCACCCGGCCGATCAGTTCGATGACCTCGGGAAATGCCTTTGCGCTGGTCGGCTCGCCATTGCCCGACAGCGCGATGTCGTTCAGCCGCCTGACCCCTTCGGGCACCCGGGTTTGCATGAAATCGCCCTGCAGAATGTCGGCGAGCAGCGCGCGCAGTTCGGCTTCCAGCTGCGCCAGATCGATCTCCGGCGCGGCGCCGCGTACCAGGTCCGGCACCTGGCAATACACGCAGGCCCAGTTGCAGGCGTTGTTGGGATTGAGGTTGATGCCGACCGACACCCCGCCCGCGCGCCGCGATACCACCGGATAGACGTAGGTCATCCCCGCGCTGTCGCGGTCGTGGTTGACGGGGGTGAGGGGAGCAGGGGTGAGCACGGGGTAGGTTGAGCGCGGCAGGCTTTTTCAGGAGCAGGTGCGTATTGTCGCAGGTGGGACGGGCCGCTGTCGCGGCCCGTTTCGATTCAACACCAGGCGGCCGTCCGACTTGACGGCGTGCCCGGTTTATAACACTTCGGCTGCGTAATCGGCCAGGCGCGAACGCTCGCCGCGTTGCAGGGTGACGTGGCCGTTATGCGGCCAGCCCTTGAAGTGGTCGACCACGTAGGTGAGGCCGGAACTGCCTTCGGTGAGGTAGGGCGTGTCGATCTGCGAGATGTTGCCCAGACAGACCACCTTGGTGCCGGGGCCGGCGCGGGTGATCAGGGTTTTCATCTGCTTGGAGGTGAGGTTTTGCGCTTCGTCGATGATGAGGAATTTGTTGAGGAAGGTGCGGCCGCGCATGAAGTTGAGCGATTTGACCTTGATGCGCGAACGGATCAGATCCTGCGTCGCCGCGCGGCCCCAGTCGCCGGCTTCGTCGTCGGTCTTGTTCAGCACGTCGAGGTTGTCTTCCAGCGCGCCCATCCATGGCGTCATCTTTTCCTCTTCGGTGCCGGGCAGGAAACCGATGTCCTCACCGACCGGGACGGTGACGCGGGTCATGATGATTTCGCTGTAGATTTTCTTGTCGAGCACCTGGGCGAGTGCGGAGGCCAGGGTCAGCAGCGTTTTGCCGGTGCCGGCCTGGCCGAGCAGGCTGACGAAATCGATCTCCGGATCCATCAACACGTTGAGTGCAAAGTTCTGCTCGCGGTTGCGCGCAGTGATGCCCCAGACGTTGTTCTTTTGGTGGCTGTAGTCCTTGACCGTGACTAGTTCGGCCTGCTTGCCTTCGACCTTGAGCACCCTGGCATAGAGCGGATTGGGGCCTTCCTGATAGACGAATTCGTTGGGCAGGAAATCTGCCGCCAACGGTCCTTTGAGGCGGTAGTAGGTGTGGCCGTTGGCTTGCCAGGATTCCATGCCTTTGCCGTGGGTATCCCAGAAATTGGCAGGCAGTTCGAGCACGCCGGGATACAGCAGATCGGTATCTTCCAGCACCTTGTCGTTGGAATAATCCTCGGCGGGCAGCCCCAGGGTGCGCGCCTTGATCCGCATGTTGATGTCTTTCGACACCAGGATGACCTGCCGCTTGGGGAAATGCCGCGACAGGAACAGCACCACGCCGAGAATCTGGTTGTCGACCTTGCTGGTCGGCAGACTCAGGGGGATATCGCCGGTGATCGCCTGGGTCTGCAAGAACAGCTTGCCGGTGGCGGCACCGTGGCTGTGCGGCGCGATCGGCACGCCTTCCTCGATGGTGTCGAGCTTGCTCACCATTTCGTCGAGGAAACGGCTGGCCTGGCGGGCGTTGCGCGAAACCTCGGTCATGCCTTTCTTGTGCTGGTCGAGTTCTTCCAGCGTGGCGATCGGCACGTAGATGTCGTGCTCCTCGAAGCGGAACAGACTGGTCGGATCGTGCATCAGCACATTGGTGTCCAACACGAACAGCTTGGGGTGGGCAGGGGCTTTTCTCGGCATGGTTTTAGTGGGCTGTCCTCGGGTGGGTGGGGGGTGGATTCATCCTACATCAGGCGCAAGTCGGCCGGGTGACACGCTGTTTCACCCGGCATGCGGCAGGCCATTTCATTCGGCCGCATCGACGGGCGCGGCCTGGGTTTCCGGAGCGATGCGGCGCGCGCCGTCGAAGCGGTCGCGCCAGTACTGATCGTCAAGGCTGGACACCATGACCTTGCCGCTGCGGCTGCTGGCGGCATGCACGAAGCGGTTGTCGCCCAGGTAAATGCCGACGTGGGAAAAGGCGCTGCGCATGGTGTTGAAGAACACCAGATCGCCCGGTTGCAGTTCGGGCTGGGTGAGGATGCGGGTGGCCTTGCTGATGGCGACGCTGGTGCGCGGCAGCAGCACGCCCAGCGTCTGCTTGAACACGTGGCCGACAAAGCCGCTGCAATCGAGCCCGGATTCGGGCGTGGTGCCGCCCAGACGATACGGGCTGCCGACCAGGCTGACGGCATACATGGGAATGTCTTCGGGCGGTGCGTCGGCATGGGCAGCGTGAGACAGCAGCAGCGCCAATAACAAGATGACAGGCTTCATCGAATAACAATCTGCTCTATATTGATAGAAGGCTACGGCCAAACGGGACGTTTCTTGAATCCCTGGCGCGTGAGCCGCCGAACCGATTAAACCCTGAGGACAGCATCATGAATGACACTTCCACTCCAGACGAAGGCAGTATCCCGGATAACACCCAGCTTGCGCAATGGCATGACGAAGCGGCCGCCGCTGCGGACACCCCCGATCTGTACGAACGGGTGCGGGAATTGACTGCACGTGCATTGCATGACCGGCGCATGACGCTGGAAGAACTGCGTGCCATCGTCGGCGCGATCAGTTCGGGCGTGGGCAGCGGTCTTGCCGCACGCGGCGGCGAAATGAAGGAAGGTCTCAAGCAGGCCGTGTCCGGCTTGGACGAGGCGGTCGGCAGCGCGGCGCAGAATGCGTCCTATACCCTGCGCGAAGCCGTCAGCCAGGGCAAGGCCTTCAAGGACGAAGAGCTGAAGGCCAGCTTGGAACAGTTGCGCGCCTTGGAAGGGCAGTTCGTCGACACCCTGAAGCAGACCGCCAGTCAGTCGGGCGGCAAGCTGAAAGAAGAACTGGAGTATCTGAGCGATCACCTGAAACACAGCGGCACCCGTACCGGCGAGCAGGTGCGCGAGGCTTTGCAGCAGATGGTGAGCGGTCTGAAAAGCAGCGGCGAGGCCGGGCGCGCCGGTTTGAGCGAGTCGGCCAGCACGGCGACCGAGCGGTTGTCGATGGTGGCCAGCGGCGTGCTGGCGGCGCTTTCCGATTCGCTGAAACGGCAGAGTGATCGCCTGCGTTCCTGAAGCTTGATTCAACCTGGAAATCGCAGTTGACCGCTTTTCGCCTTGCCGAATTGCGCATGGATTCTGACTTTTCTGCCTTCGACGATATTCACCAACCAGGTGAGACCGCTACGCACCCGCTGGCACGCCGGCTCGCGCGCCTGCCTTTGTCGCGCCTCCTTGCGGGCCCCGGCCCGTAGCGTCGTTGCTTCGCGGCAGCCACCCGATCCAACGCACCATCGGGCGCGTCCAACTGCGGTTTCCAGGTTCAAACGGGCTATCGCCCAGCCGACAGCTGAATCGCTGTCGGCTACACTCTCGGCATCACGGATTCCAATAATTAACGCCAATGCTCTGGGAAACCATTTCGGTCGTACGCGACTTGCCGCGCTTGCACGAGATTGCCTCGGTCATGATTCGTTATGGCTGGGGTGATCTGGTGCGCGTGCTGGGGATCAACGGCATGCTGGAACGGGCCGGGCGGATTTTGCACTGGCAGAGCAGCAACGAAATCAGCCAACTCGATGCGCCGGTGCGCATCCGGCGCGCGCTGGAGGAACTGGGCCCGACTTTCGTCAAGCTGGGGCAGGTGCTGGCGACGCGGGTGGACATGTTTCCACCGCACTGGATTACCGAATTCGAAAAGCTGCACAGCCAGGTGCCTGTCGTACCCTACGAGGCGCTGCATGCGGATCTGGTGGCGGCGATCAAGGGCGAGCCCGACGCGGTGTTTGCCAGTTTCGACCCGATCCCGCTGGCTGCGGCCTCGATGGCGCAGGTCTATCGCGCCACGCTCAAGGACGGCACGCCGGTGGTCATCAAGATCCGTCGACCCGGCATCGAGAATGTGATCAAGGCCGACCTGCGCATTCTCGAACACGTGGCCAAGTTGCTGGACAGCGAAATGCCGGATGCGCGGCGCTACGACCCGGTGCACATCGTTACACAGTTCGGCCGTTCGCTGAACCGCGAGCTCGATCTGGCGAAAGAGGCGCGCAATATCGACCAGTTCGCGCGCCACTTTGCCGACGAGCCGCTAGTGAAGATTCCCCGCGTGTACTGGGAATTCAGCAACGCGCGGGTCAATGTGCAGGAAGAAATCATCGGCGTGTCGGGCTTGGCGCAGGACAAGCTGCTGGCGGCGGGTCTGGACGCGCGGCTGCTGGCCGCGCGCGGCGCCGATCTGGTGCTGCGGATGGTGCTGGAGCATGGCTATTTCCATGCCGATCCGCATCCGGGCAACATGATTTTCCTCACCGGCAACCGCATCGGCATGATCGATTTCGGCATGGTGGGCATGCTGACCCATGCCCGCCGCAACCAGATTGTCGACCTGCTGCATGCCTTGACCAGCAAGGATGAACAGGCGCTGCTGCAGGTGCTGATCGACTGGAGCGGCGATTCGGTGCTGGACGAAGACCGGCTGGCCTACGATGTGGCCGAGCTGATGCAAAGCTACGACGATCTCCAGCTCAAGGACGTGCAGGTCGGCGCGCTGCTGAACGACATCACGGCGCTGATGCGCGAAAACAATCTGGCGTTGCCGGCCGATTTGACCCTGTTGTTCAAGACCCTGATCACGCTGGAAGGCCTGGGGCAGCAACTCGACCCCGAGTTCCACATGATCGATCACGTCACGCCGTTTGTGGAACGCATCATCCAGCAGCGCTTCACCCCGCAGGCCCTGCTGGCGCGCGGGCGCAAGAGCGTACGGGAGGCGCTTGAAGTGGTGGCAGACCTGCCGCGCGACTTTCGTACCCTGCTGCGCGACATGCGGCGCGGTCGGGTCAAGATCGATCTCGATCTGAAGCGGCTGGACAGCTTCGGTCATCAACTGGATCGCGCCAGCAACCGGTTGACCATGGGCATTCTGACCGCCTCGCTGGTGGTGGGCTCCAGCATCATCATGACGGTGAAGGGCGGACCTCAGCTACTGGGGCTGCCGCTGTTTGGCCTGCTGGGATTCCTGATCGCGTTTTTCAACAGCCTGTGGATCATTTTCTCGATCTGGCGTTCGGGCAAGCACTAAGAGATGTAAACACCGCGACGATTGCTCAGGTCGGGTCTGTCACCGCGTTCAGACTGGCGACCAGATCGGCAAGCGGCCGTGGGTGATCCAGCAGGAATCCCTGGACGTGGGCGAAGCCCAGACTCTCGACCTTGCGCAGGGCGGCTTCGGTTTCCACCCCTTCGGCTGTCAGCGAATAACCCGCGCTGATCATCATGCGGGCAAAATCCGTCACCACCTGAGCTGCGCGGTCATCTGCTTCCAGCCGGCTGATCAGGGAAAGATCGAACTTGATCACGTCCACCGGCAAGTCGACCAGATAGCGCAGCGGCGAATGCCCGGTCCCGAAATCGTCCATCGCGATGCGGTATTGCGAGGTGCGCAGCAAATCCAGATAGGTGCTGGCCTCGGTCACTTGGGTGATCAGCGAGGTTTCGGCTATCTCGATCATCAGGGGATGGCGCGAGTTGTGGCGGGACAGTTCCAGCAAATACGACACGATTTCCGGCTGCGATACGCTTTGCGCCGTCAGGTTGATGCAGACGCCCACCCCGGCGGGCAACTGCTTGGACGACAAATCCAGATCGACCTGCTGCAGTACGGCCAGATCGAAGCTGGTTTCCAGACGGCGGCTGCTGACCACCGGCAGGAACGCTGCCGGCAGGATCAGTGTGTCGTGATAGCGGATGCGCGCCAGCGCTTCATAGTATTTGACCTCCAGCCCGGGCAGGCTGCGTATCGACTGGTAATGCATTTCGATCATGCCGGGCGAGGCCAGGGCTTGGAACACGGCGCTGGTCTCGCGGCTGGCCACCAGGGTTTGCGAGGCGCGTTCCACGTCGTCGCCGTACAGCGCCACGCGGTTGCGCCCCGGTTGCTTGGCGGTATACATGGCGATGTCGGCCCGCTTGGGCAATTCGTCGATATGTTCGACCTGATCGGCCGCGCAGAAGGCAATGCCGATGCTGACGCTGATCGGCTCGTTGATATCGAGCTCGCTGAATCGCTTGGCGTCGAGCAGGCTCTGGCAGCGTTGTGCAATCTGCCGCGCCTGCGCTGGCGTGGTCCGCAGCAGGATGGCGGCAAACTCGTCGCCGCCCAGACGATACAGCCGGTCGTTGGCACGCAGCGCCGTCACCAGCGCGTCGGCGATGAGGGTCAGCACGCGGTCGCCCTTGGCGTGACCGTAGGTGTCGTTGATGCTCTTGAAGCGGTCGCAGTCGAACAGCAAAAACGCCACGCCTTGCGGAACAGTCTTGATCTCTTCGCGGAAGCGCGACCAGTCTTCTTCGTAGGCTCGCCGGTTGTAACAGCCCGTAAGCACGTCGTGGCGCGCTTGCGAACGGAACTCGCGATTCTGGTGCTCCAGCGAACCGTGGAGTTCACGCAGCTGCAGCTGGTAGTCGATCAGCGAACGGTGAATGTTTTCCAGTTCGCTGATCCGCATCGGTTCGGCATGCTCGGGCTTGGGCTCGAAGCGGCCCTGCTTCATGTCATCGATGTCTTGCGACAATAGCCGCAACGGCCGCACCAGCAGCCGGTTGTGCGCGACAAATCCCAGCAGGGCGGTGGCTGCCAGCAGGATCAGTAGCGCAAGCAGCGCCCGCGACAGGATGGTCTGGAAGCGCAACTGCTCGGGGTCGCTGCGGGCGTTCAGCTGCAGATTCGGAAGCAGATCCGATGCGGGCAGGATCTCGCCCGGCTTCAGGTTCAGCTTGATGCTGGTGGTGTCGGTATAGCGGAAACTGTTCTGATTCAGCAGCTCTGCCATGTAATTCAGGCGGATCAGGCCGTGGCCGAGCAGCGCCAGTCGCCGTTCATCGCTGTAAACCGGAAACGCGTAGTACAGGGTAATGGCGCCGGCCTCGTTACTGAGCCAGCTGACGTGGAGATGCGGCGCCACATGAACCGGCAGCCGGGCAGGCAGTGCGTTGATGGCTACGCTGGAGCGCAGCATGTTGCCTGACTGGTCGTACAGCGCCACGCGGGCAAACCGGCTCAGCATGCCGCTTTCGTACACCCGCTGATCCCGCCAGTAGTTGTAGTACTCGGAGATCACCAGCTGTTGGCGGGTTTCATCCCAGCGCCCCAGGGCGGTGGCCTGTTTCCTGATCTGGCCTGACAGCCGTTCGACCGCGGAGGTGAATTCGGCGCGCGCAGCTTGCTGGCTGGACTGCGTGAGATTGTGCGAGACATTCCGCATCTCGTGCAGGGCAAAGCCACCGATCAGGCTTACCAGCACCAGCACGCCGACGATGAAGGCCAGCGCAGCCTGTTTGATCGGGATGGAGGCAGACGATTTCATCATGGCGCGGAAGGAAGTGTTTGCAGAAAGCCGAGCGTGTGTTCGAGCAGGTCGAACTCATGTTCGGCATCCATGAAATGATTGGCGCCCGGCACGATGATCATCGGCGTCTGGATGTGTTGCAGGGCCTGGAGCCAGCCGTGCCCCAGGATTTTGTCGGCATCGCCCATGATGAGCTGCATCCGCACCGGCGCGTTTTTTATGGCCGCAAGCGTGCGCGGCTGATCCCACACGGCATACGACAGCAGGTCTGCGGGGGGCGCGGCGTAGCGGGGGCAGAGCGACACGCTCTGAGTGACCAGGGTGGTTTGATTGCGTTGCACCTGATTTTTCAGCTGGGCTATCAGGTCGGGACGTGACGGGGTCGCCATCCGGGTTTCGATCAGGGAGGTCCCGATATAGGCCTTCACTGCCGCATCGGGTTTGCCATCCAGATAGGCCAGCAGTTGCAGGCTGCCGAAACTGTGGCCAAACAGGACGATGTGCTGATGGCCGTGCGATTTCAGCCAGTTGACCCAACGGGCAATCTCGATGATGTCCTCATTCATGCTGTGGCGATGGATGGCCTCGCACGACAAGCTTTGCATTCGGTTGGGGATGTTGAGACTGAGCGTCGGCGCCAAAACGGTATAGCCGGCATCGTGCAGGCTGTTGGCAAGCGTCGCCACGGTGCGAAACTCGCGCGTTTGCAAAAAACCGTGCAATAGCAGAACCGCCGGTTTGCCGCGGGCGCCGGCCCGATAGTCTGCGCTGGCCTGAATGCCGGGACGTACTTTCAGCTCGACCAGATTAGCCAGAGCCGCGGCCGGAAAAAACAGGATCAGCAGGCAAAACAGCTTAAGGCGCATGAAGGGAACAAAGTGTCGGGGGATACTGATTGTTTTACGGCAAATGCGCCGGAAAGCTATAGCCATGGCCATGCAAACGGTGTGGGTTCTGTACGGATGTTACACTCCAGCTCGAAATTTGGCGCAACAAAGTCTGGCCTGAATGTCTGATCTCAAACGTATTTTTTCTCCGGATGGCGCGTGCGCGACTGTATTGCCTGGTTGGCGCTCGCGTCCGCAACAGCTGGCCATGGCCGAGGCGGTGGAGCAGGCCATCGAGACGCATGGCGTGTTGCTGGCTGAAGCTGGCACCGGCACCGGCAAAACCCTGGCTTATCTGATTCCCGCCTTGCTGTCGGGCGGCAAGGTGGTGATTTCCACTGGCACCAAGGCCTTGCAGGACCAGTTGTTCCACCGCGACCTTCCCGCTGCGCGGCGCGCACTGAAGTCGCCGGTCAAGGTGGCGTTGCTGAAGGGCCGCGCCAACTACGTTTGCCACCATCATCTGCAGCGCAACCTCGCCGATGGCCGTTTTGCCAACCGCGACGATGCGGCATGGCTGCAAAAAATCGCCCGCTTTGCCGAAACCAGCAGCAGCGGTGACCGCGCCGAAGCCGAAGGCATCCCGGAAGACGCCACCGCCTGGTTTTATGCCATTTCCAGCCGCGACACCTGCCTCGGCAGCGAATGCAGCCATTTCAAGGACTGCTTTGTCATGGTGGCGCGCAAGGCTGCGCTGGAGGCCGAGGTGGTGGTGGTCAACCATCATCTCTTCTTTGCAGACCTGTGGCTGAAGGATGAAGGCGTGGCCGAACTCTTGCCCGCCTGTAACACCGTGATCCTCGACGAAGCGCATCAACTGGCCGAAACCGCCGCGCAGTTTTTTGGCGAAACCCTGTCGGTCGCGCAGCTGCTCGATCTGGCGGGGGATACCAAGCGGCTGGCGGCGGTGAAGGCGGGGGATTTTCCGGCGCTGCGCCGCGCCGCCGAAGACCTTGGCAAGGCGGCGCGCGACCTGCGGCTGGCGTTTCCGCAAAACCCGGTCAAGGCGACGGTGGCGGAACTGACGCGCTACGAAAAATGGCCGGATGCGCTGAAAGCCTTGTCGGCGGCGCTCGATGACACGGCGAAACTGCTGGAAACCCAAGCCGAGCGCGATGCCGATTTGAAAAACTGCTTCGAGCGCGCGCAAGGCATCGAGGCCACGCTGGCCAGCTGGCAGCGCAACGACGATCCCGCCAACCCGCGCGTGCGCTGGCTCGAAACCACACTGAGCTCGCTGCTGCTGCATGCGACGCCTTTGTCGGTCGGCGCGATGTTCGGCGCCAAGCTCACCGAGCGCGCGCAGGCCTGGATTCTGACTTCCGCCACGCTCGCCGTCGGCGGCGATTTCACTCACCTGAAAACCCGGCTGGGCATTGAAGAAGCCGAAACCCTGTGCGTCGACAGTCCCTTCGACTATCCGCGTCAGGGCGTGTTGTATGTGCCGCAAGGCCTGCCTGCGCCCAACACCCCCGAGTTCACCGATGCCGTGGTCGCGGCTGCTCTGCCGGTGCTGGAGATCAGCAAGGGGCGTGCTTTCATCCTGTTCACCAGCCTGCGCGCGCTGGAAAAGGCGCGCGGTCTGCTGGTCGAAGCCTTCAAGCAGCGCGGCTGGGACTACCCGCTGCTGGTGCAGGGCGATGCGCCGAAGAACGAACTCCTCGCACGGTTTCAGCAAGCCGGCAACGCCGTGCTGCTGGGTAGCCAGAGTTTCTGGGAAGGCGTCGACATGCCGGGCGAGGTGCTGTCCGTCGTTATCATCGACAAGCTGCCGTTCCAGCCGCCCGACGACCCCGTCGTCGCCGCGCACATCGCCCAAGCCGAAAGGAACGGCGGCAAACCCTTCATGGATTACCAGTTGCCGCACGCCGCGATCAGTCTCAAGCAAGGGGCAGGGCGCCTGATCCGCACCGAAACCGATCGCGGCGTGCTGATGATTTGCGATACCCGACTGGCAGACAAGCCCTACGGCAAGCTGCTGCTGAACGCGTTGCCGGCGATGACGCGGACGCGCAAACTGGAGGTGGTGGCGCGGTTTTTTGCGACGCAGGAGACAGGACTCAAACCCGAGGCAGTAGTGGTTTAGGGAGCAAGGCGGGCACGTTTCGGGTGACTCAGCGAGCCTGTTTAAATCCTGTTGCTACTCCGCCCGCAACGCCTCCACCGGATTCAAGCGCGCCGCCCGCAAGGCTGGTACCACGCCTGCTGCCAATCCAATCACTACCGACGCCACCAGCGCACCGATCGCATACTCCCAGGGAATGTTGACCGGCAGGCCGCTGACGGCGGTTTTCAGCAGCCAGGCCAGCCCCGCCCCGAGTGCCAGGCCGCCGAGTCCGCCGAGGCTGGCGAGCAAAGTCGATTCCATCAAGAACAGCGTGCGGATCTGCGCCCGTGTGGTGCCGAGCGCGGTGAGCAGGCCGATTTCGGCGACGCGTTCGGCCACCGCGATGTGCATCAGCGTGACCATGCCGACCGCGCCGACCAGCAGCGAAATGCCGCCGAGCGCTGCGACGGCGAAGGTGAGTACGTCAAGCACGGTGCCGAGGGTTTCGAGCATCTGTTGCTGCGGCGTCACGGTGAAATCCTCGCGGCCGTGGCGGGCGAGCAGGATGCGGTGGGTGTCGGCGACCACGGCGTCGAGCGGCGCCCCGGGGCGGTAGGCGATGTGAATTTCCATCACGCCTTCGCGATTGAACACTTCGAGCGCGCGCGCGGTGGGGATGTAGACCGTGTCGTCGAGGTCGAAGCCGAGCACCTGCCCCTTGGGTTCCATCACGCCGATGACGCGGAAGCGCGACGCGCCGACCTGCAGGGTCGCGCCGAGCGGGTTGGCGCTGCCGAACAGTTCGCTGCGCACTTTCGATCCCAGCACCGCGTAGGCGCGCGGGTTGCGCGGATCGTCGGTGGGCAGGAACTGGCCGACCGCCACCCGCATGTTGAACGCGCGTGAAAAGTCCGGCCCCTCGCCATACACCGTGACGCGACGGCTGCGGCCCTGGGCGCGGATTTCCGCATTGCCCATCACCCCGGCGTTGGTGTATTGCACGAAGCGCGAAGATTTCAGCGCCAGCGCATCGTCCACCGTGAGCAGCCGCGCGCTGCTGATCGAGCCGACTGAGGTGCCGTGGGTGCGGGTCTTCCCGGGGGTGACGGTGAGGATGTTGGTGCCGAACTGGGTGAACTCGGCCAGCACGAAGCGGTGAATGCCGTCGCCGATGGATGTCAACAGGATCACCGCAGTGATGCCGATCGCGATGCCCGACATCGACAGCAGGGTGCGCAACGGGTGCGCGGTGAGCGCGGTGCGGGCGTAGCGCAGGGTGTCGAGCAGGGTCATTTGCCGCTCAATGCTCGCACCGGATCAAGCCTGGCCGCGCGCGCGGCTGGCAGCAGACTGGCGACGATGCCGGTGATCAATGCGGTGGCGATGCCGGCGACGCTGGCCCACGTTGGCGGCCAGGCCGGCAGGGTGGGGTAGGCCAGCCGGATCGC
>JAGVGD010000108.1 GCA_020057245.1 Thiobacillus sp.
CGGCGGGCGACGCCGGCATAGCTGACCGGCGTTGCCGGTCGACCGACGACCGCTTCCGCGGTGGCGACCAGACTGCCCTGCAGCGCGGGGCCGATTTCGCCATTGCCCAGCCATCCGGCTGCGGCCAGACTGAACATGAGTGTGAACTTGCGTGTGACGGGGTTCATGGTTGTGCTCCTGTCGGTGCGCCTTGCGGCAATTCGTCGAGCTCGATCAGCGCTTCCGGCTTGATCCGTGTTGCGCCGGCTGGCGGCACGAACTTGAATGCATCCGCTGCCGGCTTGAAGCCGGTTTTCCAGCTCTTGATGCGCAGGGTGTATTGCGGCGCGCTGTTCACGGTCTTGCTGGTGATCACCATTTTGCGCGGGATGGGCCGCTCGCCCACTTCCACCCAGAGTTGCCAGTCCGTGTCGGCATTGCGGAAGGCGAGGTGCTCGCATTCGCGGCCATCGATGACGCCGCGGCCGATATGCTTGGATTCCTGGACCCCGGCAACGAGGAGGTCGTAGGCGTTCGACTGCAGCAGGTCTGCACCGGGCAAGGCGACACCATGTCCGGCGCGCAAGGCTGCGATCAATTGATCCACGCTGCCGGGCGCATTGAGATGGACGTAGCCGTTGATGTTCTTGCCATAAATGCTGGCTGTCTTGCCGTCGAAGACCAGCGCCACGTCCGCATAGCCGCCCACCCGGTGGGCGCGCAGCTTGTCCGGGCGACTAAACAGCAACTCGCCGGAATTGGTGAACTGGATCTTTTCCAGTTGCGGCGTGATCACTTCGATATCGCTGTCGAAGGTGACTTCGATCGTCTTCTGGCTACCCACATAGTTCGACATGGCCTTGAGAACGGCCTTGGCATCGGGCTCCTGCGCCTGGACGCCGGATCCCGACGCGAAAAGCACTGCCGCAAAAATCAGACTGGCCGCCGACACGCGGCCGCTGACGTTCATTCCGGTATTCGTTTCCATCGGTCTTCCTTCGCTTTCATCATGGATGTTGCAAAAGGCTGGGTTGCCACGCAGAGCAGGTCGTCGTCTTAATAACGCAGAAGGGTTGTACACACTTGGTACGTGCCGGAATACCGGACAAGCCTCACTATTTTTCTAACCGGCTGCGTCGAGCCTGGAACGGGCTTTGGAAGAGGTGCCGTGAATGTCCGATGTACGCCCCAGGCGGCCATTGCCGTGCTACTCGTCTTCCAGCCGCTTAAAACCTTCGATGAGGGGGTGCCACCCATACACGAGCGTGACCATGAAACTGTCCATGCGCAGGTCGCCGGGGCCGGTATCGTTAATGGTCGACTTGTAGCCGAAGGTGAGGTTCAGGCTGTCGTTGACGGTGTACCCGAACGTGAACCCAATGCCGAGGTTGTTGAGTTTCTCCCCCTGAACGCCATTGATGGTCGCCTGACCGCCGCTGTACCAGGAGGCGTCGAGCGAACCCCAGGCACGCGAGGTGAAGTCGCGCGTCAAGTGCGCGTCCAGCTGAAACAATGGATCGGTCTCCATCGTTTGCCCGACATAGTCGTCGTTGTCGCCGAAGAGCCACACGGCAGGCAGAAATTCCAGGGTCGTGCGCCGGCCCGGCACCCAGGGACCGATCTGGAAAATGGTGGGCATGCCCAGTCGCCCATACCAGCGGTTCTGGCCAATGTTGAGCGGCTTGCTGCTGTCGTACTCGCCAACCGGCAATGCCAGGTCGGCGAGCAAATCGATAGACACCCCCGGCTCATAACGCAATGCGTCCGGAATGTTCTTCTGTGCCGGCGGTCCCAGGACATTGAGGTTGAATTCAAGCGTCGGATCGCCGAACCCGCTGGCCGATTGATTGAATGCATTGCCGGCGGCTGTGACCTGACCCGAAATCCGCCCCATGGGAAAAATGACCGCAGCCATGGCCGAGCGATCGGCCAGGGTAAAGGTGTGTGCATACCCCGCCATGGCCAATGTGGCGTCAACGCTCCCGCCCGGGGACACGGTATGGGAAGGATCGAAGGGATTGGTGTTGCCACTCATCGAGTTATAGATCAGCGGCAGGGCATTTCCCCCCGACAGATTCTTCCAGTAAAAGCGGCCCGGCACCTGCGCCAGGGCTTGCGGCGGAAAGAGCGCACTCGCGGCGAGCATCGTTGCAAACACCAGCCTCAACCAATTAATCGGTTTCATGGAACCTCCCTCGTTTTTAAAAAGATTCTTGTTCATCTTGATCAGCTACCGGTTCAGCAATGCTCAAGGCTTGGGATCGGCCAGCATTTCCTTCGGCGGCACGAACTGCCGCTGGTAGATCAGCGGCGGGAAGCCCGGATGGACCGTAACCCGTTGCGGCATGTCCTTTTCCAGGGTGTCGTACGGCCCGCGGCTCGGCAGGATCACGTTGTTGGCCTTGACGTAGCTTTCCCAGGCCACGAGCATGGCCTTCAGCTTGTCGGGATTCTGTGCGGCGAGATCGTTGCGCTCGGCGGGATCCTTGGCGAGGTTGAACAGCTCCCAGTCGCTCTTGCCGTACGGCTTTAACTGCCAGCGCAGCTTCCAGTCGCCCTGCCGCACCGCGCGGTTGCCGAAGACCTCCCAGGCGAGATAGTCCTGCTCGGTCCGCACCGAGTCCGCCTTGCCGGCGAGCACCGGACCCCACGACTTGCCGATCAGCGGCGGCAGGTCAGGCTGGCTGGCCTTGGGATAGCTGGTGCCGGCGACTTCAAGCAGCGTCGGCATCAGATCGGCCACATGCATCAGCCCGTCGTTGATGCTGCCGGCGGGCCGCTTCACGTTTGGTCCGCTGACGATGAGCGCGTTGCGGATGCCGCCCTCGGCCAGCTGGCCCTTGAACTGGCTGAACGGCGTCATCGACACCTGGGCCCACATCGGGCCATAGCCGACCCATGAGCCCGGGTCGCCCCACGCATTGGGATGGGTCTGCGACCAGGTGATCGCCGCGTAGAGGTTGTCGCGCGAACCCGGGGAACCCGCGATCATCCCGAAAAGGTCGGTGCCCTCGGCCCCGTTGTCGCCGAAGAAGATGAAGATGGTGTTCTCGTATTCGCCGATCTTCTTCAGATGGTCGATGAGGCGGCCGACGTGGAAGTCCATGTTCTCCACCATTCCCGCGTAGAGTTCCATCTTCTTGCCGAGTATGTAGCGGCTTGCGGGGGCAAGCACGATCGGATCGGGCACAAACCACATCCGTTCAGCAAGCTCGGTGCCGGCCGGCATGATGCCCATCTCGACCTGCCGCTTCAGCCGCTCCTGGCGCACCTGGTCCCAGCCCTTGTCGTATTCGCCGGGATGCCGGTTGCGCCAGTCCCTCGGCAGGTGGTACGGGTCGTGCGGCGCCTGGTGCGCCACGTAGGCGAAGAAGGGCTTGCCGTCGCCGCGGTTGGCGTCGATGAATCCGATCAGCTTGTCGGTGTAGGTCTTGGTCGCGTAGTAGTCCTCGGGAAGCTTGGTCAGGTAGCGGCCATCCTCGGTGAAGAGCGACTTCGGCACGGCGGCGGTGATGTTCGTCATGTCCCAGTAACTGCCGCCGCCGTCGAGCAGCGAGAAGTCGCGCTCGAAGCCGCGCGCCGCGGGAATCTGGTCAGGCGCCTTGCCCATGTGCCACTTGCCGACCATATAGGTGTGATAGCCGGCGCCCTTGAGCAGCTGCGGCATCGTGACGACACGGTTGTTGAGGTTGCCCTCGTACCCGGGCACGCCCGCCTGATTGGGCGCGATCCACTCGTTCATGTTGCCCAGGCCATTCAGGTGGGTATCAACACCACTCAGCAGCATCGATCGCGTGGGCGAGCAACTCGCGTGCGTGTAGAAATTCGTGAAGCGCGTGCCGGCTTTCGCCAGGGAGTCGAGGTTGGG
This sequence comes from Thiobacillus sp., assembly GCA_020057245.1. Classification (GTDB taxonomy): domain Bacteria; phylum Pseudomonadota; class Gammaproteobacteria; order Burkholderiales; family Thiobacillaceae; genus Thiobacillus. The sequence goes on from JAGVGD010000108.1 coordinate 3,848, forward strand.
TGTCTTGATCTCGCTGCCGAACGAACCCATGTCGGCGAACCCCATGTCATCGGCCAGGATGATGACGATGTTCGGCCGGCGCGGGGCGTCCTCGGCGTAAGCCATGGCGGGCACGATAACCGCCGCGACCAGGCCCAGCATTCCCAGCAAGCTCTGCAGCTTTTTTCTGACGATGACGCGCATCGCGTGCCGCATTTCGGTCTTCATTGACATTCCCTTTCTCGTTGCTTCATTCGAACTCTAGCGTAATTCCGCGCGTCTTCGCCACTTCATGGATCAAATCGAAGCTTTTGCCTTGCGGGTGACTCAAGCGGTCCGCGTATCCATCTTATTTGGGGAACAGAAAGGTTAACTGTGCCCGATAGCCCCAGCCCTCCGGGCCATCATCGGGCGACTCGGCCCAATACTTCCCCGCCACCGCGAATTGGAGTATTTGTGGTCCGATCTTGAACAGTTGCGCCACCTGGACAATCACCGGAACCGACCACTGATCGCTCTCCCAGTCGTAGGTGGATTCCGTGTTCAAACCGAACGTTGTTTTCGTTTTGGTGACATAGCTGACGAATGGCTGCAGGAAGGTCGCGTTGACATCGGCCCGGTCGTCGTCGCCGGCCACCGACCAGATATGGTTGCCAAGAAAACCGATTGTCCACGGCCCTGTCTGCTTCAGCGCCACCGCCGTCGGCCCGATGCCCCACTTTTCGGTGCCGAGCACGTCCTCGGTGGCCGTCGGCAGCAACAGGACCGGCCCCGCCCCCCAGATCCAGCCGCCAGCGGTCGGCGACTTCGGCGAGAAGAACAGGCTGGCGGTGGTGTCGCCGAGACCCGATTCGTTCATCGCGGCAGCCGGGAAATCCTGCTGATCGACGAGCGGGATGATGGTCCGCGAGATCAGGTTCCAGTCGTCGTTCAGCGAGAACGGGATAACCGGTTGCACGTTCAGTCTGCTGACCGCGGCGCCGTCGTTCGCCCCGCCGTACTCGTCATAGTTGTACTGCAGCGGTACGCTGACCAGCGAAGCAATCGGGTTCGCCAGCTTCTTGGCCAGCTCTGCCGCCTGGTCGTCCTGTGCCTGGGCCGGAGTGGCCAGCACCCAAGCACTTGTCGCCAGAAAAAGTGTCCATTCGTAGCGTCTCATCGCCAACAACTCCTCATCAAAAATTAAACTGCCACGCGCCCGCCGACGCGGCGCCTGCAGGCTGCGGAAGATATGGCCTCACACGGCTGATACACTTTGCGCTGATCCCTTGGGAATTTGGCCCGGCTACGATGAGCGGACGCAGGTCGAATGCATTGTCCAGTCTGGCGCCAAGGCCGTCTATCGCAATTCCGCAAAACATGAAAATTCCGAACCCCGGCTTCACTTTAGTTCAACCTGCGGTCACGGTTGAAGACATCAACGATCCCGCGACTGTCAACGCAGGCATCGAGATGCTGGACCAGGATGCGGTGAAGCTTCAATCGCAGCCTCTGCGGGCGCGGCGCGTGATCGTTCGCCTCGGGGCCGCCATGGTCGTGCTTCATACGAGCAACCTTCGCCTGCGAACACGCACGAGCGTCCATCAGGGCCTGCTCGCCTACGTCGCGTTCGGCCCGCAAGCGCGTGGCACCGTGAACGGATTGCCGGTCCGGCCCGGCATGCTGCTGGCCGCCGCGCCGGATTCGGAGGCCCGGTTTGTGGTCGACGCCGGCTGGGAAGCCATGGCATTCCTGCTCCCGCCCGAGGACATCCGCACGCATCTGGCTGTCCGCCAACGCGATCGTGAATTTCGTATGCCGCAGGGCGTGGAGACACTGCAAGTCAGTGAAGTACGGGCACGGCAGCTTTTCGATTGGGGGAAGCGCCTGGTGGACACCGCCGTACTCGATCCCGCCCTGTTCAACGAGAGCGAGGCCGAACGCAGCGCTGCCCAGGTCGAGTTGCTCGAGACGCTGTTGGCGACCCTCGACATGGCCGACGACTTCGAACCCGGCCGCAGCGACCGGACGCGACAGTCGCAGAGCCTGATCGTGAAGGCCGCCGAGGACCACGCCCTGTCGCAGACTGGCGCCACTCTCTACGTGACCGACTTGTGCAAGGCTGTCGGTGTGAGCGAGCGCACCCTGGAATACGCGTTCAAGGAGGTGATGGGGCTGACGCCGGTGGCCTATCTGATCCGGCTGAGGCTGCATCGAGTTCGGCAAGCACTCCTTGCAACGACTCCGGAATCAACCACGGTTTCGGCAGCAGCACTTTGCTGGGGATTTTGGCACTTTGGTGAATTCTCGCGTGCCTACAAGGACTGTTTCGGCGAGCTGCCGTCGGATACGCTACTACGGAAGCCATAGTCCCTCGAGCGCAAGATTCAACCGGCAACTTCCAGACTCCTTGGGGAGTTTCAGCCAAGATATCTTGGTGAAGATGCCGGCTTACTCGGCTCATGGTCGCGGGAGGCCAATATCCGCAGAGCGCCGCTAAGCAGCCGGTAGCTTGAGATTCTAGAGTGACTCTTCCGGGTCGATAGCACGCATTCGCTACTGACGAACGCGGCCATTCAGGCGGGTACGCCTAAACGTCGGCAACCTGCGCGACACCGGTCATTCAGCTGAGGCGACGCCACCGGACGCAATGGCCGATTAGCCATCACGCAGACTCAGCGCTTCTCCAGCACCTGAGTGCCTAAACCATTTTCTCCGCCACCACCCTCAACCGCCGGTAGTCCGCCCACCACGCGCCATTGCGCCAGATCGTCGGCTTCAACACTGCTTCGGTCGCCGCCAGCACGGCTTCGCGCGTTGCATCGTCCAGTCCGCCAAGATGATGTGGCAGGAACTGGATGAACCATTGCCGCAATCCGTCTTCGCTCTTCAGGGGCGTTGGAAGATCGAAATACCATGCGGCGCGGACGACGAGGCCATGGCTTTCCAGCAGGGCGGCGTAGTCGGGCAGACGGGGGAAGTACCAGGGACTGTTGTAGTTGCGTCCGGCGATGCGTTTCAGCGCGTCGGCAAAAGCGGTTTCCAGCACTTCGCAGTTGCGGAAGCCGCCGAGTTCGGCAACGAAGCGGCCGCCGGGTTTCAGCGCGCGGGCGATGCCGCACGCGGCGTCTTCGGCGCGCGTGACCCAGTGCAGTACGGCATGCGAGTAGACGGCGTCGAATTCGGCATCGAACGGCAGTTCGGCGGCATCGGCGACGCGGTAATCCTGCCCCGGAAACCGTTCGCGGGCGCGGGCGATCATGGCGGGCGAGGCGTCGACGCCGACGACGTGCGCGCCGCGTTCAGACATGGCCGCGGCGATGTCGCCGGTGCCGCAACCGAGGTCGAGCACCTGTTCGGCCGCCTGCGGGGCGAGCAGGTCGATGAGGGCCTGGCCGCGTTCGATGATGAAGCCGTGGCGGTCGAGGTAGCGCTGTGCGTCCCAGTACATGGGCGGTCTCCTATTTCGCGCGCGGCGCGAGCGCGCCGGCGAGGGTTTGCCATTGGTGCACGGCCAGCCCGGTGCCGATGCAGGCGGCGCCGAGCCACACCCGCACGCCGACGTGCTCGCCGTTCAAGGCGCTGCCCAGCAGCAGGGCGAGCACGGGGGTGACCAGGGTGATGAGTGCGACCTTGCCGGTTTCCAGGTGCTTGATGACGTAGTAGTACAAGGCGAAACCGATCACCGAGCCGAACACGCCGAGGTAGACGATGGCGGCGCCGGCGCGCGGCGGCACGGCGGCGGGCATGCGGCCATCGAGGCTCCACCACACCAGGCCGAACAGCGGCAGCGCCACGGCTAGGGTGCCGGCGGTGGTGGCGAGCGGCGGACTGTCGTCGCCGATGCGTTTTATCCAGACCAGGCTGGCCGAATACAGCGTCACCGCGGCGAGCAGGGCCAGCACGCCGGCCAGGGCGTGGGCGCCGCCCATTTCGTGGCTGTCGCCGAAGATGACCGCGAGACCGGAAAGGCCGAGCAGCATGCCGGCGAATTTGGCGCGGGTGAGCGCTTCCTCTTCCAGCCACAGCAGCGCCAGCAGGCCAGTGATCAGCGGCGTCAGGCCGAACAGCACCGATACCAGGCCGGAGTGGATGTATTGCGCGCCCCAGTAGGTGAGCGTCATGGCGCCGAACATGCCGAGGCCGCCGGCCAGATAGCTGGCACGGGCGCGGCGGTTGAGTGGCAGGCCGATGCGCCAGATGGCGAGCATGAGCGCGGCGACAGTCAGACTGATGGCCATGCGCGAGGCGACGGCGAAGGCGAAGCCGGTGCCCTGTGCGCTCCATTTGATGGCCAGCGGCGTGGTGGCCCAGATGAGGATGATGCTGAGATAGGCGGCGGGGACGGACATGGTGGTTTCTCCCGGGTTTATGGCGTGGGCGGATGCAAGGTGGCGGGCGAGGCGAGGGCGCGCCAGACGATGCGCAGGCAGGCGGGACGGGACGGCAGCTTGATTCGGATGAAGGTCATGGTGGGGCTCCTGGGTGGACGACAAAAACAAAAAGGCCGCGAACCTTTGCGGGTCCACGGCCTTTTTGGGGAAATCGATTCGTTACTGCTGGATCAACACACCTCCGGCCCGGACACGCGTACGCGCAGCCACATGCACAGCGGCAGGCGGCGGATGATTGCGATGGGGGCGGAATGCACTGGATGAACCATGGCCGCATTCTGGCCGGGGATGAAGCGGGCTGTCAATCGTGCGTTGTTGAAGTACGGCATGGCGCTCAGCGCCCCAACCCGTATTGCTTGAGCTTGCGATACAGCGTGCGTTCGGTGATGCCGAGCGCGGCGGCGACACGCGCGCGATGCCCTTGATGGGCGTCCAGCAAACCCTGGATGTGCGCGCGTTCTGCCGCGAGCAGCGATTGTGGGGCTTCGGGCTGCAGTGGCGCGGCATCAGGGGTTTGCGCCGCCGGGGCTGCCGCGGCCGGCAGTTGCAAATCGGCGGCCGAGATGACGCCCTCGCGGCAGTTCAGCACCGCCTTTTGCAGCAGGTTGCGCAGCTCGCGCACGTTGCCGGGAAACTCGTAGGCCTGCAGCGCGGCGACGGCGCCCGCGTCGAGGCGGCAACTGCCCTGATTGCCGATCAGGCGCTTGAGGATGTAAGCGGCCAGTTCGGGCAGGTCCTCGGCGCGTTCGCGCAGGGGCGGCAGGGTCACATCGATGCCTGCGACCCGGTAGTACAAATCCAGCCGGAAACGTTTGGCGTCGACTTCGTCCAGCAGCTTGCGATTGGTGGCGGATACCAGACGCACGTTGGCGGTCAGGGTGTGGGTGCCGCCGACGCGGCGGAATTCGCCGGTCTCCAGCACGCGCAGCAACTTGGCCTGCAGGTTGAGCGGGATTTCGCCGACTTCATCGAGAAACAGGGTGCCGTTGTCGGCTAGTTCGAACAGGCCTTTTTTCTGTCCGCTGCTGCCGGAAAATGCGCCGCGCTCGTGCCCGAACAGTTCGCTCTCGAACAGGTTTTCCGGCACGGCTGCGCAATTGATGACGATGAACGGGCCGTTATTGTGGCTGGAGCGGGCGTGGATGAAGCGCGCGGCCAACTCCTTGCCGACGCCGGATTCGCCGAACAGCAGGATCGAGGCTTCGCTTTCGGCGACGCGCGCAAGCTTGTCGACGCAGGACAGGAAGGCGGGCGAGCGGCCGACCATCTGCATTGCGTCGCATACGCTGCCGGCTTCGGCCTCCAGCGGGAACATCTGTTCGCCCAGATACAGTTCGCCGTCCGTGCCCTGCAGGCGGTGGCCGCGGATGCGGGTGCGCTCGGGCTGGTCGTCGGCGTGAAAATGCGTGTGCAGGACCTCGACCGCTTCGCCCTGCTTGAACAGCGCCAGATGCGGACACAGTTCGCCGTTTTCGTGGCAGGGGCGGTCGGAGTGATGCGATACCTTGTAGCAATACTGGCCCGCGATGGCTTCCGTCGAAATGCCGTAGGCCTCGCAATAACGCCGGTTGGCGGCAACGATGCGGTATTCGCTGTCGATGACGACGAAAGCGTGTTCGTGGGTGTCGATCAGGCTTTGAAGATGGACCCTTTGAGATTTGACCATGGCGCGCTCCTGTGTCATGACTTTACCCAATGTGTCATGACATGTCGGTCATGTCAATTCAGGGCGGCGGCAGCGAGGCCGCATGAACAGGCGGGTTTGGCATGGCATGCCTATTGCTAAGCTTAGGGCTCGAATGACACAAGGAATCTGAAAATGGCACACATCGTTATTTTGGGCGCAGGCGTAGGCGGCATGAACATGGCCTACGAAATGCGCGAAGAGGCCCGCGCCGAAGATCGGGTGACCGTCATTTCCAACCTGCCGTATTTCCAGTTCACGCCCTCCAATCCATGGGTGGCGGTGAACTGGCGCAAGCCGGACGACATCACCATCCCGGCGGCGCCCTATCTGAACAAGAAGAACATCGATTTCATTGCCGTCGGCGCAGCGCGCGTGCATCCCGAGCGCAATCAGGTCGAGCTGACCGATGGGCAGATCGTCGACTATGACTATCTGGTGATCGCAACCGGCCCCAAGCTGGCGTTCGATGAAGTGCCCGGACTGGGCCCGGAAGGCTACACGCAGTCGGTGTGCCAGGTCGAGCATGCTTCTGCGGCCGCTAAGGTGTGGGATACGTTTGTGGAAGAACCGGGGCCGATCGTGGTGGGCGCGGTGCAGGGTGCATCGTGTTACGGCCCGGCCTACGAATTCGCTTTCATCATGGACACCGATTTGCGCAAGCGCAAAATCCGCGACCGCGTGCCGATGACCTTCGTGACGGCCGAGCCCTACATCGGGCATCTCGGTCTGGGCGGCGTGGGCGACTCCAAAGGCCTGCTCGAATCCGCCATGCGCGAACGCCACATCAAGTGGATCTGCAATGCCAAGGTGACCAAGGTCGAGGCCGGCAAGATGTTCGTCGCCGAGCACAACGACAAGGGCGAAATCGTCAAGGAACACGAACTGCCGTTCGCCTATTCCATGATGCTGCCCGCTTTCAAGGGCATTGACGCCGTGTTCGGCATCGAGGGGCTGACCAACCCGCGCGGCTTCATCACCATCGACGCGCACCAGCGCAATCCCAAGTTCCGGAACATCTTCTCGGTCGGCGTGTGCGTCGCCATTCCGCCGGTGGAAGTCACCCCGGTGCCCACCGGCACGCCCAAGACCGGCTACATGATCGAGTCCATGGTCACCGCCACCGTGCACAACATCCGCGCGCTGCTCGACGGCAAGGAGCCGACTGAAAAGGCCACCTGGAATGCGATCTGTCTGGCCGACTTTGGCGACACCGGCGCGGCCTTCGTCGCCATTCCGCAAATCCCGCCGCGCAACGTCAACTGGTTCAAGGAAGGCAAGTGGGTGCACCTGGCCAAGGTCGCGTTCGAGAAATATTTCATGCGCAAGATGAAGACCGGCACCACCGAACCCCTGTACGAGAAATACGTGCTGGGTCTGCTCGGTATCAAGAAACTCAAATAGCCTGCTATCCGGATCTCTCCTTTGTAGCGCCTGCGGGCGCTATTTTTTTGCCTGCTGAGCGTGTCGGCGGGCGGCTATAATGGCCCGTTTTCAGCAGGGGTCGGGCTGCCCGGCGCGCGAAGGAATCACCATGCTTCTCATGATCGATAATTACGACAGCTTCACCTACAACCTCGTGCAGTATTTCGGCGAGCTGGGCGAAGAGGTCAAGGTGATCCGCAATGATGAGATCGATCTCGCCGGCGTGGCCGCGCTGAAACCCGATCACATCGTGGTGTCGCCCGGCCCCTGCACGCCCAACGAGGCCGGCGTGTCGGTGCCGCTGATCAAGGAATTCGCCGGCCAGGTGCCGATTCTCGGCGTGTGCCTCGGCCACCAGAGCATCGGCCAGGCCTTCGGCGGAAAAATCATCCGCGCCAAAGAGCTGATGCACGGCAAAACCTCGATGATCCATCACACCGACGCCGGCGTGTTTCACGGCCTGCCCAATCCTTTCCGCGCCACCCGCTACCACTCGCTGGTGATCGAGCGCGAGACCTTGCCGGACTGCCTGGAAATCACCGCGTGGACCGACGACGGCGAAATCATGGGGGTGCGCCACAAGACGCTGGCGGTGGAAGGCGTGCAGTTCCATCCCGAATCCATCCTTACCGAACACGGCCACGCCATGCTCGCCAACTTCCTCAAGGAGCGCGTGTGATGCAACATAAGGACTTGCTGACGCTGATCATCGAGCGCCACGATCTGCCGCACGACGCGATGCTGGCGGCGATGCGCGCCGTGATGGGCGGCGAATGGACACCCGTACAGATCGCCAGCTTTCTGATCGCGCTGCGCATGAAGGGCGAGTCGGTGAGCGAGATCGCCGCCGCCGCCGAAGTCATGCGCGAACTGTCGACCAAGGTGCCGCTCGCCGGCGTCGACCATCTGGTCGACACTTGCGGCACCGGCGGCGACGGCGCGCACACCTTCAACATTTCCACCGCCTCCGCCTTTGTCGCGGCGGCGTGCGGCGCGCGCGTCGCCAAGCATGGCGGGCGCTCGGTATCGTCCACCTCGGGCAGCGCCGACGTGCTGGAAGCGCTGGGGGTGAACGTCAATCTGAGTCCGGACAAGGTCGCCGAGGCGGTGAAGACGCTGGGCGTCGGCTTCATGTTCGCGCCCAATCACCACAGCGCAATGAAGCACGCCGCCCCGGTGAGAAAAGAGCTGGGCGTGCGTACGCTGTTCAACCTGCTCGGCCCGCTCACCAATCCGGCCGGCGCGCCGAACCAGGTGATGGGCGTGTTCGGCCGTGAGCTCACCGGCACCCTGGCGCGCGTGCTGCAGACCCTCGGCAGCCGTCATGTGCTGGTCGTTCACGCCGAAGAGGGCCTGGATGAAATCAGCCTGGCCTCGCCCACGTTTGTGGCCGAGCTGAAAGACGGCCACGTCTCCGAATACGAACTCGAACCCGGCCTGTTCGGCCTGCCGCA
>JAGVGD010000002.1 GCA_020057245.1 Thiobacillus sp.
CCAGGCCAACTGCGACGCGCTCGCCGCCGACGTGAAGCGCGCGCAGGCACAGATCCGCGTGGCGCAGGCGGGGATCGAACGCACTACGCTGCATGCGCCGTTCGCCGGCATCGTGGCAAAAGTCACCGGCGAAGTCGGCGAATACACCACGCCCTCGCCGCCCGGTATTCCCACCCCGCCTGCGGTCGACCTGATCGACGACAGCTGCTTGTACGTGAGCGCGCCGATGGACGAAGTCGACGCGCCGCGGCTGAAGCCCGGCCAGCCTGCGCGCATCACCCTCGACGCCCTGCCCGGCCAGTCGTTCAGCGGCCGCGTGCGGCGCATCGCACCCTATGTCACCGAAGTGGAAAAACAGGCGCGCACGGTCGATGTCGAAGTCGATTTCGACACGCCGCCCAAGCAGATTCTGCTGGTCGGCTACAGCGCCGACGTCGAAGCCATCATCGAACGCCACGACAATGTCCTGCGCGTGCCCACCCAGGCCATCCAGCAGGACGGCAGCGTGCTGGTGCTGGGTGCGAACGACACACTGGAAACGCGCACGCTGAAAGCCGGCCTCGCCAACTGGGCCTATACCGAAGTGCTCGACGGCCTTGCTGCCGGCGACCGCGTACTGCTGTCGTTCGACGATGAAACCGTCAAGGCTGGCGTCAAGGTCCGGCCAAAAGCCCAGACAGACACCAAAGCCGCGCCATGATCCGCCTGACCGCCATCACCCGCGTGTTCCGCATGGGCGACCAGGAAGTGCGCGCGCTGGACGGCATCAACCTCGACATCGCCTCCGGCGAATACGTCTCCATCATGGGGCCGTCGGGTTCCGGCAAATCCACCCTGCTCAACGTCATCGGCCTGCTCGATCGTCCCGACAGCGGCCGCTACGAACTCGACGGCAGCGATGTCACCGCGCTGTCGGAAACCGAACAGGCGCGCGTGCGGCGCGAAAAAATCGGCTTCGTGTTCCAGTCCTTTCATCTGGTGCCGCGCCTCACCGCTGCGGAAAACGTTGAGCTGCCACTGATCCTGGAAAGCATCGCCCCGGCCGAACGCCGCGCGCGGGTAGACGCCGCGCTGGAAGCCTTCAACCTCACCGACCGCGCCCACCATCGTCCGGCCGAGCTCTCCGGCGGCCAGCGCCAGCGCGTCGCCATCGCGCGCGCCACCATCCTGCGCCCCACCGCGCTACTGGCCGACGAACCCACCGGCAACCTCGATCACCGCATCGGCGCCGAGGTGATGGCGCTGCTGGAAGCGCTGCACCACAGCGGCACCACGTTGATCGTCGTCACCCATGATCGCGAACTCGGCGCGCGCGCGCATCGCCACATCGCCATGCGCGATGGCGAGATCGTGGGGGATGAAAAATAGCCTCAACAATGACACGCACTCAAGTGCTACACTTATTTATGTGTTTATTTCCAGGGGGTACACATGGCATCCACCGTTAATTTCACCGGCGCAGTCGATCGCGACTTGCTCAAGCGTGCGAAAGTCATCGCAGCCAAAACCGACACCTCAGTCAACGCGCTGTTCAACGCCGAGTTGCGCCATCTGGTCGAAACCTTCGAAGCCTCTGAATCGAGCGGCAACCAGAATTACCGGGTACTGCTCGACTTTTCGCTTGGACGCCTCGCCAGCGACGAAACCATGCGCACGCTGGCGATCGATAGCGAAGAAGACCTCTTCCTGCTGATGGCGCAAGCCCACCTGCCGATGCCAAGACTGCCCGACGCTGTCACGCGCCACATGGTCGACCAACTGCAATCGCTGGCAGACTAAACAAACGACATGGCCGCGACCGCCGTTTTGCTGCCCGACGCCGGCCCGTTCATCACCCTGGCCTACGCCGACGCGCTCGACCTGCTGTTCAAACCGGGCTGGCCGATTGTGCTGGTCGACATGGTGCTGCACGAACTCACGCGCAGCCCGACGCCCACTAGCGAAAAACTCGCACGATGGGTCGCCGACAACAAGCTTTCAATCCGCACCACCCGTACTTTCCAGCATCACCAGCAAACGCTCCTGGCTACCCCTGCCGCTGCCCGCACCGCCAATCTGGGCGAACTGGCGATCCAGGAAACCATGAACGATTTCGCCCTCAATCAGCCGCAGAAAACCGGCGTGTTCCTGTTCGAAGACCACAAAATTGCCCGCGCCAGTTTTCTCGTGCCGGATAACTGCCGCAAGATCAGCACACGGGCGTTCCTGCTGTTCCTGGAACAGCAAGGCTGGCTGGCGTCCGCCGCCGAAATCGAGCGGCGCGCGATTCTGGCCGGGCGCAATTTTTCCAGGCTGCGGTTTCCGCCTGAGTAAGCCTCTTCGATCGCCGCTACCCCATCATGAAACTGCGCGACACCCTCAGTCTCTCGCTCGCCAGCATCGCCAGCACGCGTACGCGTTCGCTGCTGATCGTGCTGGCGATGGCGCTGGGAGTGGGCGCGGTGGTGGTGCTGACCGCGCTGGGCGATGGCGCGCGGCGTTATGTCGTGAATCAGTTCGCTTCGCTCGGAACCAACCTCGTCATCGTGCTGCCGGGGCGCGCCGAAACCAGCGGCGGCTTTGTCGGCGCGGCGCTGGGACAAACGCCGCGCGACCTCACCCTGGACGAC
>JAGVGD010000140.1 GCA_020057245.1 Thiobacillus sp.
CCGCCGCCGCCGCGCCCTGCTGCGTCGACCTCGCGCCCCGTCCTGCCTGCGCCCGCGCGCCACCCGATTCCGTACACGCCTGATTTCCATTCGGCCTGCGCAGGTTTTGCACAGGCGTGCGTCATTTGTTTACGGAGTTGAACCATGTTACGTCCCACCCTCTTGGCGGTCGCGCTTGCGGCTGCCTTTCCGGCTTATGCCGATGCCGATCTCGATGCCCTGCGCGCCGAGCTGAATGAAATGAAATCCAGCTACGAGGCGCGCATCCAGTCGCTGGAAAAACGCCTGCAACAAGCCGAAGCGCAACCGGCCCATGCGCCCGCGCCTGCAGCTTCACCGACTGCCACCGTAGCTGCCGTCGAACCTGCACAGCCGCAGGAAACCGCCAGCAACCGCTTCAATCCGGACATCTCGCTGATCCTGCAAGGCCAGTATTCGCAGCTCGACGACATCGAGCATCGCCACATCACCGGCTTTTTCCCGGCCGGGCACGACCACGATGTGCCGCGCGGCTTCTCGCTCAACCACACTGAACTGGTGATGAGCGCCAGCATCGACCCCTACTTCAGCGGCTACATGAACCTGGCCCTGCTCGACGCGGAAGTCGAAATCGAGGAAGCCTGGTTCCAGACCACCGCGCTCGGCAACGGCCTGACGCTGCGCGGCGGCCGCTTCCTGTCCGGGCTCGGCTACCAGAACACCCAGCATCCGCATGCCTGGGATTTCGCCGACAACAACCTGATGTACCGCGCGCTGTTCGGCGAGGCCTACGGCAACGACGGCCTGCAGCTGAAATGGGTGGCGCCGACCGAACTGTTCATGGAATTCGGCGCAGAAGTCGGCCGCGGCGCCAATTTCCCCGGCACCGACCGCAACAAGAACGGCGCCGGCAGCACGGTGCTGTTCGGCCACCTCGGCGGCGACGTCGGCGCATCGCACAGCTGGCGCGCCGGGCTGTCTTATCTGCAGACCAGGGCGAGCGACCGCGATGCCGACCTCGACGATCTCAACGACGTGGCAGCCGAAACCCTGTTCTCCGGCAGCAGCAAGGCCTGGATCGCGGACTTCGTCTGGAAATGGGCGCCCAACGGCAACGCGACCGAACAGAACTTCAAGTTCGCGACCGAGTATTTCAGCCGCAAGGAAGACGGCGATCTGCTGTGCGTGGACAACACGGCCGACGGCGGCGCGTGCACGGACGTGACGGATCGATACAAATCCACCCAGTTTGGTTTCTACGCGCAAGGCGTCTACCAGTTCATGCCACGCTGGCGCACCGGCTACCGTTACGACCGCCTCGATTCCGGCACGGTCGATTTCGGCCTCAACAATGCCTTCCTGCCGGTAGCGGACTACGCGCCGACGCGCCATTCGCTGATGCTCGATTTCTCGCCGTCGGAATTCTCGCGCTTCCGTCTGCAATATTCGCAGGACAAATCGATGGAAAGCGTGAGCGAGAACCAGTGGTTCGTGCAATACATCCACAGTCTGGGCAGCCACGGCGCCCACAGCTTCTGAGGGGAGCGCCATGAAACGACTCTTTGCTGTTGTCTTGTTGTTGTGGCTGCCCTTGAGCGTCCACGCCGCGCTCAACGTATTCGCCTGCGAACCCGAATGGGGCGCGCTGACGCGCGAAATCGGCGGCGTCGACGTCAAGGTCTACACTGCCACCACCGCGATGCAGGACCCCCATCGCATCGAAGCACGCCCCAGCCTGATCGCGCAGACCCGGCGCGCCGGGTTGCTGGTCTGCACCGGCGCCGAACTCGAAGTGGGCTGGCTGCCCCTGCTGCTGCGCGAGTCCGGCAACGCTGCAGTGCAGCCCGGCCGCCCCGGTTATTTCGAGGCGGCGCGCTATGTGACGCTGCTGGACAAGCCGGTGCTGCTTGATCGCTCGCAGGGTGACGTGCACGCGGCAGGCAACCCGCACATCCAGACCGACCCGCGCAATCTCGCGCGCGTCGGCGCGGCGCTGGCGCAACGTTTGAGCGAGGTCGATCCCGCTCACGCCGCGGATTATCAGGCGCGCTGGAAAGCCTTTTCCGCACGCTGGGAGGCCGCCATCGCACGCTGGCAACAGCAGGGCGCGCCGCTCAAGGGCATGCCGGTGGCGGTGCAACACAAGTCTTTCACCTACCTGCTCAACTGGCTCGGCCTGCGTGAAGTCGCCACCCTGGAACCCAAGCCCGGGGTCGAGCCGTCGGTCGGCTATCTGGCCGAAGTGGCGGCACGCCTTAAAGCCAGCCCCGCCAAGATGGTATTGCGCGCGGCTTACCAGAGTCCGCGCGCGTCGGAATGGCTGGCAGAACGCGCGAACATCCCCGCTGTCGCGCTGCCGTTTACCGTCGGCGGCGCAGCGAGTGCCGACGATCTGTTCGGCCTGTTCGACGTGACATTGGCTGAACTGCTGAAAGCGGCGAAATGAACGTCAACCTGGCCGCGCTCGAGCCTTCGCTGCTGTTGCCGCCGCTGATCGCCGGCTGGCTGGTGCTGGCCACCCACGTGCCGCTGGGGCGGCGGGTGCTGGCGCGCGGCATCATTTTCTCGACCTCGCC
>JAGVGD010000150.1 GCA_020057245.1 Thiobacillus sp.
GTTCGACGACGCCGGGCTGGCGGCGTTTTTTGGCGCGCCTTATCGGGTGGCGGCGGCATCCGACCGGCGCGGCGTGCGATTGCACGGAACGCCGATGTTGCACCGCCAGCGGGTACTGCCGTCGCAGGGTGTGTTGCCCGGCGCGGTTCAGGTCCCGCCGGACGGTCAGCCGATCATTCTGGGCTGGGATGGTCCGGTGACTGGTGGCTATCCGGTCGTCGCCGGCGTGATCGCGGCCGACTGGCCGCAGCTGGCGCAACTGAAGCCGGGCGAAGCGGTGCGCTTTGAAACCGTCGCCGTCGAAGCGGCTCAAACGCTCGCCAGGCAGGCCTGGACGATTGAGGACTTGGGATGATTGAACTGAATGCGGATATCGGGGAAGGCTATGACGACGCCAGCCTGATGCCCTATCTGGATCGGGTGTCGATCGCCAGCGGCGGACACGCGGGCGACGCGGACAGCATGGCGGCTGCTTTGCGTCTGGCCGCCGAGCATGGCGTAGCGGTGGGGGCACACCCGGGTTATCCCGACCGTGCGCAATTCGGCCGGCGCGAGCTGGCGGCCTCGGCCGGGGAAATCGCAAGCTGGGTGACGCAGCAAACCGAAACGCTGGCCGAACAGGCTGCGCGCCTGGGCTTGCGGCTGGCGCATGTGAAGCCGCATGGCGCGCTGTACAACATGGCCGCGCGCGATGCCGGGGTGGCGCGGGCGATCGCGCAGGCGGTGGCGGCGCTGGACCCGGCATTGATGCTGGTGGGATTGTCCGGATCGCAGTTGATTGCCGCTGGGCAGGCCGCCGGGTTGGCGGTGTTGCACGAGGCGTTTGCCGACCGCCGCTACCAGAGCAACGGCCGTCTGGTTTCACGTGAAACAACCGGTGCGCTGATCACCGACCCTTGGCTTGCTGCCGCGCAGGCGGCGTGCCTGGCGCAGGGGCAGGCGATCGATACCCTGGACGGCGGCCCGCTCCGGCTCCGGGCTGACACGATCTGCCTGCACAGCGACACCCCGGGCGCATTAAATATTGCGCATGCCGTCCATCGCGCGCTCAAACGCGGATAATCGCGCCTTACGTTTTTTGCAGCCAGATCATGCCCTTACTCACTTTTGACCGACTCGAACTGGCCTATGGCCACCACCCGTTGCTGGATGGCGCATCGCTGGTGGTGGATGCGGGCGAGCGCATCGGCCTGATCGGCCGCAACGGCACCGGCAAGTCGAGCCTGTTGAAAGTCATTGCCGGAATCAACCCGCCGGACGCCGGCGATGTCTGGCGCAAGCCGTCGCTGAAGCTGGCCTATGTGCCGCAAGAGCCGCAATTCCAGCCTGGCCATACCGTATTTGAAGCGGTGGCCGAGGGGGTGGGCGAAGCGCAGCGCCTGCTGGCCGACTACCATGACGCCGCGCATCGGGTCTCCGAAGGGGATATGGATGCGTACGAAGAATTCGAGCGGCTGTCGCACGAACTCGAAGTCCACGACGCCTGGCGCCTGAACAGCAAGGTGGAGGAAACCATGCAGCGGCTGGGGCTGGATGCGGACCGCAAGGTCGAGACATTGTCCGGCGGACTGAAAAAGCGCGTCGCCCTGGCACGCGCGCTGGTCACCGAGCCCGAGTTGCTGCTGCTCGACGAACCGACCAACCACCTCGATTTTGCTGCGATTGAATGGCTGGAAAGTCTGCTCAATGACTTCAAGGGCGCCTTGCTGTTCATCACCCACGACCGGCGCTTTCTGGATAATGTCGCCAACCGCATCGTTGAGCTTGATCGCGGCCAGTTGCGCGAATATGCAGGCAATTTCAGCGCATATCAGCTCAAAAAGGCCGAGCAGCTGGAAATCGAAGAGGTGCACAACCGCAAGTTCGACAAGTTCTGGAAGCAGGAAGAAGCCTGGATCCGCAAGGGCGTGAAGGCGCGGCGCTGCCGCGACGAGGGCCGGGTGCGCCGGCTCGAGTCCTTGCGCCTCACCCGCGAGGCGCGCATCGGCCAAACCGGGCAGGTGGGTTTCCAGATCGACTCTGGCGAACGCTCCGGCAAGATCGTCGCCGAGATGGACCATATCAGCTACGGCTACGATGACCGTGTGCTGATTCGCGACTTCAGTGGCGTCTTGCTGCGCGGCGACAAGCTGGGCTTGCTTGGGCCAAACGGCGCCGGCAAGACCACGCTGATCCGCCTGATCCTCGGCGAACTGCAGCCGACGTCCGGCACCATCAAGCAGGGCACCAAGCTCGAAGTCGCCTATTTTGACCAGTTTCGCAACCAGTTGAACGACGATGCCACCCTGATCGACACCATTGCGCCCGGATCCGACTTTGTCGAAATCGGCGGACAGCGCAAGCATGTCATCAGTTATCTGGAAGACTTCCTGTTCCCGGCCGAGCGCTCGCGGGCCAAGGTCAGCGCCCTGTCGGGTGGCGAACGCAACCGCCTGCTGCTGGCGCGCCTGTTTGCCCGCCCGGCCAACTTGCTGGTGCTCGACGAGCCGACCAACGATCTCGATATCGATACCCTGGAACTGCTGGAAGAGTTGCTGCAGGAATACAGCGGCACCGTGCTGATCGTCTCCCATGACCGCACCTTCCTTGACAACGTCGTCACCCAGTCGATTGTGTTCGAGGGCGACGGCAAGCTGACCGAAATCGTCGGCGGCTATGGCGACTGGCTGGCCTGGAAAGGCCAGCAATCCCAGCCTCAGCCGGTCAAGGCCGAGGCGTCCAAACCGGCTGCGTCCAAGTCTGCAGTCAAGAGCAAGCTGAGCTTCAAGGACGCGCGCGAACTCGAAGCCTTGCCCGCATTGATCCAGCAACTGGAAACCGAGCAAATGGAAATCGCGGGGCGCCTGGCCGATCCCGCGCTGTATCAGACCGACGCCAAGGGCGTGGCCAAATTGCAGGCGCGCAGCGAGGCCATCGACGACGAGCTGCTCGAGGCGCTGACGCGCTGGGAAACGCTGGAAGCGAAGCAGGCAGGTTGAGCCAGTGTTGCCGGTGGTGTGCGCGTGGATGTTTCACGTGAAACTGAGGCCCGCAACGAGTAAAATGCGCCGATGAATTTCCCTGATTCCTTTGATGTGATTGTGGTCGGCGGCGGCCATGCCGGCACCGAGGCCGCGCTGGCGGCCGCGCGCATGGGCGTGAAAACGCTGCTGCTGTCGCACAACATCGAAACCCTGGGCGCGATGTCGTGCAATCCGTCCATCGGCGGCATCGGCAAGGGGCACCTGGTCAAGGAAGTCGATGCGCTGGGCGGTGCCATGGCGATTGCCACCGACGAGGCCGGTATCCAGTTTCGTACCCTGAATTCCTCCAAGGGCCCGGCGGTCCGTGCCACCCGCGCGCAGGCTGACCGGCTGTTGTACAAGGCAGCGATCCGTCAGCGTCTGGAAACCCAGCCCAACCTGACCCTGTTCCAGCAGGCGGTCGACGACCTGCTGCTCGATGGCGATCGCGTGGTCGGCGTGAAAACCCAGCTCGGCATCGTGTTTCGTGCGCGCGCGGTGGTGCTGACGACTGGAACCTTTCTCGCAGGGCTGGTGCATGTGGGGCTGGAAAACTTCGAGGCCGGGCGCATGGGCGACCCGCCATCGGTTTCGCTTGCTGCGCGCCTGCGCGAACTGAACCTGCCGGTAGGGCGGCTGAAAACCGGCACGCCGCCGCGCATCGACGGCCGCACCATCAATTACGGCCGCACCCAGACCCAGCCGGGCGACGACCCGGCGCCGGTGTTTTCCTTCATGGGCGACGCGGCCATGCATCCGGCGCAGCGCCCGTGCTGGATCACCCACACTACCGAGCAGACCCACGAAATCATCCGTGGCGGGCTGGACCGCTCGCCGATGTACACCGGCGTGATCGAAGGGGTGGGGCCGCGCTACTGCCCCTCGATCGAGGACAAGATCACCCGTTTTGCCGACAAGGCTTCGCACCAGATCTTTCTGGAGCCCGAAGGCCTGACCACCCACGAGATCTACCCCAACGGCATTTCGACTTCGCTGCCGTTCGACGTGCAGCTCGCCATCGTGCGTTCGATCCCCGGGCTGGAAAACGCGCACATCCTGCGTCCCGGCTACGCTATCGAATACGATTACTACGACCCGCGCAATCTCAAGGCCTCGCTCGAGACCAAGTCGATCAAGGGCCTGTTTTTTGCCGGCCAGATCAACGGCACCACCGGCTATGAAGAGGCGGCGGCGCAAGGCTTGCTGGCAGGTATCAATGCCAGCCTGCAGGTTCAGGAAAAGGACGCCTGGAGCCCCGGACGCCACGAGGCCTACCTCGGCGTACTGGTGGACGACCTGATCACACGCGGCGTGTCGGAACCCTACCGCATGTTCACCAGCCGCGCCGAATACCGCCTGCAGCTGCGCGAGGACAACGCCGACATGCGGCTGACCGAAATCGGGCGGGCGCTGGGCGTGGTGGACGATGCGCGCTGGGAGGCTTTCAGCCGCAAGCGCGACGCCGTTTCACGTGAAACCGAGCGACTCAAGGCGACCTGGGTCAATCCGGCCATGTTGCCTGCCGAGACGGCGACCCGGCTGATCGGCCAGCCGATCGAGCACGAATACAGCCTGTTCGAACTGCTGCGCCGTCCCACCCTGAGTTACGCGCAGGTGCTGAGCCTGCCCGGTGGCGGCGAAGGGGTGGGGGACGCCCGCGTTGCCGAGCAGGTTGAAATCGCCGCCAAATACCAGGGCTACATCGACCGCCAGAACGACGAAGTCGACCGCCAGCGCGATCAGGAGTCCCTGCGATTCCCGGTCGATATCGATTACAGCCTGCTCACCGGCCTGTCGATGGAAGTGCGCCAGCGTCTGCAAAAGGCGCGTCCCGAAACCCTAGGGCAGGCGGCGCGCCTGCAGGGCATCACCCCGGCGGCGATCTCGGTGCTGCTGGTCTATGCCAAGCGCGGGTTCAAGCTCGACCCCGTGCCTTCCCCTTCCGGGTTGGCGAAGCAAAGCGCATGAGCCTGCCAGCCCAACTCGCAGCCGGTATCGCGGCGCTCGGCCTGGCTTTGCCGGAAGGCGCGGAGGCGCGCCTGTTGGACTATCTGGCCTTGCTCGATAAATGGAACCGGGTCTACAACCTGACCGCGGTGCGCGAGACCGAACGCATGGTGAGCCACCATCTGCTGGATTCGCTGGCTGCGGTGCCTTTTTTTCAGGCAGGGACTGTGCTGGATGTGGGCAGCGGCGGCGGCCTGCCCGGCATCCCGCTGGCGATCGCGCGCCCGGAATTGCAGGTGACGCTGATCGACAGCATCGCCAAGAAAACCGCGTTTCTGCTGCAGGCCAAGGCCGAGCTGGGCCTCGCCAACCTGACGGTGGTTACCAGCCGGGTAGAGGATTACCGGCCTGAAGCCGGGTTCGACGTCATCACCTCGCGCGCGTTTTCAGACCTCCGGGAATTCGTCACGCTGACCCGTCATCTGCTCAAACCCGGCGGCCACTGGCTCGCGATGAAAGGTTTGATGCCGCACGAAGAGATCGCGTCCTTGCCGGACTGGGTGAGAGTGAGCGCTAACCACGCGTTGCTGGTCCCGGGTCTGGACGCGAGCCGCCATTTGATCGTTCTGGAGCCTGTCGTATGAGTCGAATACTGGCGATTGCCAATCAAAAAGGCGGGGTCGGCAAGACGACGACAGCGGTGAATCTGGCCGCTTCGCTGGCCGAGCTCGGGCAGCGGGTGTTGCTGGCCGATCTCGATCCGCAAGGCAACGCGACCATGGGGGCGGGCATCGAAAAGCGCAGCGCGCTGCCGACGGTGTACCAGATCCTGCTTAATCAGGTGAGCGTGGCCGATGCGCGGATGCGCTCCAAACCGGGCCATTTCGACGTGATTCCAGCCAACCGCGAGCTGGCGGGCGCGGAAATCGATCTGGTGAATCTGGAGCAGCGCGACATGCGCCTGAAGTCGGCGCTGGAGCTGGTGGCCGACGAATACGATTTCATTCTGCTGGACTGCCCGCCGACGCTGAACCTGCTGACCGTCAATGCCTTCGCGGCGGCCGAATCGGTGCTGATTCCGATGCAGTGCGAGTACTACGCGCTGGAAGGCCTGACCGATCTGGTCGCCACCATCAAGAAGGTCAAGCAGCGGCTCAATCCGGCGATCCAGATCGAAGGCCTGTTGCGGGTGATGTTCGATCCGCGCAGCACGCTGGCGCAACAGGTGTCCGACCAGATCAAGCTGCATTTCGGCGACAAGGTCTACGACACCGTGATTCCGCGCAACGTGCGGCTGGCCGAAGCGCCCAGCCACGGTTTGCCGGTGTTGGTGTACGACCGGCAATGCAAGGGTTCGAAAGCCTACATGGAGCTGGCCGAAGAAACGCTCAAGCGTGCCGGCCTGACAGCAAGGGAGAAATCTGATGGCCAAACTTAAGGGACTGGGACGCGGGCTCGACGCGCTGCTCGGCGGCGAG
The DNA here is from genome assembly GCA_020057245.1 of Thiobacillus sp. Lineage (GTDB taxonomy): Bacteria > Pseudomonadota > Gammaproteobacteria > Burkholderiales > Thiobacillaceae > Thiobacillus. The sequence goes on from JAGVGD010000150.1 coordinate 6,428, forward strand.
AACAACACGGCGCCGCCGCAGGGCGAGCTGCGCATGATGAACGTGTCGCAGCTGGCGCCCGGGAAATACCAGCCCCGCACGCAGATGGACAGCGAGTCGCTGCAGGAACTGGCCGATTCGATCCGTGCCCAGGGACTGATGCAGCCGATTCTGGCGCGCGAAATCGCCGAGGGCTTCGAGATCATCGCGGGCGAGCGGCGCTGGCGAGCGGCCCGGCTGGCCGGCCTCAACGAGGTTCCGGTGCTGCTGCGCGAAGTACCCGATGAAGCCGTGGCGGCGATGGGTCTGATCGAAAACATCCAGCGCGAAGACCTCAACCCCATCGACGAAGCGCATGGCCTGCAGCGCCTGATCCACGAATTCGGCATGACCCACGACGCGGTGGCACAGGCAGTGGGCAAGTCGCGCGCAGCGGTGTCCAACCTGCTGCGGCTGCTGAATCTGTCGCGTCCGGTGCAGGACATGCTCACCGCCGGCCTGATCGAGATGGGCCACGCCCGCGCGCTGTTACCCTTGAGCGCTGGCGTGCAGCGCGAACTGGCGCACGAGGTCGAAACCCGCGGCCTGTCGGTGCGCGAGGTCGAGCGTCGGGTGGCGCGGCTGAAAGAACCCGCCGCCTCAGCTGCACCGGCTGCAGCCTCGCGCGATTTGCTGCGGCTGGAAGAAAGCCTGTCCGATGCGCTTGGCATGACGGCACGCCTGCAAACCAACAAGCAGGGCAAAGGCCGGCTCACCCTGAGTTTTTCCAGCCATGCCGAACTGCAGGGCTTGCTGGAAAAGTTGGGCATTGCGCTGTAAGGGCGGACAAACGGCTTAAGGAAAGCAGCCATGGATGCGATGTCGGCGCAGGTCACCGTGATGCCCTCCGGGCATCGCTTCAGCATCGAAAGCACGGACACGATCCTGCAGGCCGCGCTGCGTGCCGGCATTCCGCTCAACTACGGCTGTAGCAGCGGCAATTGCGGGGATTGCCTGGCGCGCCTGGTGTCGGGCGAGGTCAGCAAGCTGTGTCCGCATGACTTTCGGGTCAAGGAAGCGGACAAGGCCAAGGGCGCCTTGCTGATGTGCGCGTATACCGCGGTCGGCGACATCGTGATCGAGGCCCGTGTCGCGGGCGCCGACGACATTCCGCAGCAGACCATCTCCACCCGGGTCAAGGCCGTCGAGCCCATCAACGCGCAGATTCTGGCTTTGCACCTGATGACGCCGCGCAGCCAGCGGCTGCGTTTTCTGGCCGGACAGTCGGTGCGGCTGGCGTCCGGCGGGGCAGAGGGCGAGTACTACATCGCCAGCTGCCCCTGCGAAGACCGCCATATCGAGCTGCACGTGCGGCACGACCAGCAGGCGTTTGCCGAACGCGCATTCACGGCGCTGGCCAAGGAAGATGTCGTGACGCTGACCGGGCCGCAAGGCGATTTCGTGATCAAGCTGGATTCGCGCCGCCCGATCATTTTCGTGGCGTGGGACGACGGCTTTGCCCCGATCAAGAGCCTGATCCAGCACGCCATGTCGCTGGACGTGGCGGAAAGCATGCACCTCTACTGGCTGTCTGACGCGCTGGGCCACTACCAGGAAAACTATGTGCGTTCGCTGTCCGATGCACTGGACGACTTCGAGTACAAAATGATGGCCACGGATGCCGATCCCGCAGAACTGGCCGGGCGCGTGCTGGCGGCGCATCCGGACCTCACCCGTTGCGACATTTATGCCGCAGGCCCGGCCGCATTTCTCGACAGCCTGCGCGCAGGCGCCCTCGCCAGAAATCTGTCGATACTCGGCTGGCATCAGGAAGTGATGTGACGCGGCCAATGCGCGTGCGCTGTTTGCGATCATGAAAACCTGGTTTGCATTCCTGCATCACCAGCTGTGGCGCGAGGGCCTCGATACCCTGCCAGCCTGGCGCGCGCTGCCGCTGATCCTGCTGCGCGCCCTGATCCTGTCGGCACGCGACATAACGGGCGAGCGCATGAATCTGCGCGCCATGAGTCTGGTGTACACCACCCTGCTGTCGCTGGTGCCGCTGCTGGCGGTGAGCTTCTCGGTCCTCAAGGCGTTTGGCGTGCACAATGCCGCGCGGCCGACCCTGCTCAGCCTGCTGGCGCCGCTGGGCGCTGACAGCGTGCAAATGGTCGACCAGATCACCGGCTTCGTGGACAACATCAAGGTGGGCGTGCTCGGCGTGGTGGGCGTGATCCTGCTGCTGTACACCGCCGTGTCGCTGGTGCAGAAAGTCGAACAGGGTTTCAACGAAGTCTGGCGGGTGCGCCGTGAGCGTACCTTTGCGCAGCGTTTCAGCAATTACCTGTCGGTGATATTCACCGCCCCGGTGCTGCTGTTCGCCGTCGCAACCATCGGCGCGTCGGTTTTCAACGACGCCATAATCGATTGGCTCGGCGTCAGCGGCGCGGCGGCCGCTGGACTGCGCGTGCTGCAAGGCATGCTGCCGCTGCTGATTCTGGTCGCCGTGTTCAGCTTCATCTATTCGCTGGTGCCCAATACGCGGGTGCGTGCGGTGCCGGCGCTGAGCGGTGCGCTGGTGGCCGCGTTGCTGTGGGAAACCTCCGGCGTGCTGTTCGCGCAGTTTGTTGCGGGTTCGGCCAATTACGTGGCGGTGTATTCCGGTTTCGCCATCGTCATTGTGTTCATGGTGTGGGTTTACGTCATCTGGCTCATTCTGCTGTTCGGCGCCTGCGTGGCTTTTTATATTCAGAACCCCGGCTACAGTTCCGGCCATGACGCCGGCACGGCATTCAGCCCGCGCCAGCGCGAGCGCATTGCGCTGGCGGCGCTTGGCCAGCTGGCACGCGCGCATGCCCGGAGCGTGCCCGGCATGACGCCGCGGGCGCTCGCGCACTATTTGCGCTTGCCTGAATCGCTGCTGGAAGAAGTATTCGAACCATTTATCGAGCAGCAACTGGTGGCGCGTACCGACGAACAGCCGCCGCGCTGGCTGCCCGCGGTGGACCTTGCCAGCGTGCCGCTGGCGCAGCTGCTCGCCTTGTTGCGCAGTCAGGGCGAACAGCAGCAGTTGCATCCGCATGATCTGGCCGCCGAGCCGACGTTGATCGCGCTCGAAAATCGGCTGGAAGCAAGCCAGCAATCTGCACTCGAAAATCTGACCTGGCAGGATCTGGCCGGCGACCTGCAAACAGATCCTGCCGAAAGGTCCTAGGCTTGTCGGCCGAAACCGGCTCGGCGACGGCGCAAACAGGGGATTTGCTCATCAGATCACTTGATGATTGCATAGACCGCTCTAATTCAAGTATCATCACCGGCTAATGTTCTTCGGTACACAATCGGCCATCCAGCGAGTGGCCCGGGCGCAAGCGGTTCTCGCGCCCGTAGCGGCTGTTTTGGGCGGTGTGTTCGTCGGGCTCGATGCGGCGCTGGCGGCGCTGTTTGGCGGCTTGGTTGCGCTGGCGGTGAGCGGGGTGCTGGTGTGGCGCGAACAGCAATCGATGCGGCATCCGGAATGGGACCAGCATCGTTTGTTCAGGCTTTTCATTCGCGCCGGGATCGAGCGCATGCTCGTGCTGGTGGGTTTGCTGGGACTGGGGCTGGCTGTGTTGAAGCTGTCGCCTTTGCCGCTGTTGTTGGGTTTGTTGCTGGCGCAATTTGGCTGGCTGGCCGCCGCGCAGGGCCGCAAAAATTAAGAATGTTGTGCAAGGTCGGTTTTGAATGGGTCACTCTGCAGTGCCCATTCAAAACCCACTTAACTGAATTTGATCATCATGGCTACGGAATACGCTTCCTCCGGTGAGTACATCAAGCATCACCTGCAAAACCTCACGCTTGGCAAACTGCCCGAGGGGTATGAGCGCCATGACCATCACGGCAACGTCGAGGTGCTGTCCGAATCCACGCTGACCTTCGCGCACAATGCGCAGGAAGCCAAGGACATGGGCTTCTGGGCAGTCAACGTCGACAGCATGGCATTTTCGATCGGCCTCGGCATCCTGTTCCTGTTCCTGTTCCGCATGGCGGCCAGAAAAGCCAGCACCGGCGTGCCCACCGGCTTGCAAAACTTCGTCGAGTGGGTGATCGAGTTCATCGACACGTCGGTACGCGGTTCCTTCTCCCACAGAAATCCGCTGGTCGCCCCGCTGGCGCTGACCGTGTTCATGTGGGTTTTCCTGATGAACCTGATGGACCTGGTTCCGGTTGACTGGCTGCCGCTGGTGGGTTCTATGGTGGGCCTGCCGTATCTGAAAGTCGTGCCCTCGACCGACCCCAATGTCACCTTCGGCCTGTCGTTGTCGATCTTCGTCCTCGTGCTGTTCTACAGCGTCAAGATGAAGGGCCCGGGCGGTTTCTTCGCCGAGTTGGCGTTCCAGCCTTTCCCCAAATTCATGTTCCCGATCAACCTGCTGCTCGAAGGCGTGGGCCTGATCGCCAAGCCGCTTTCGCTGTCCCTGCGACTGTTCGGCAACATGTACGCCGGTGAAATGATCTTCATCCTGATTGCGCTGATGTTCGGTGGCAGCTGGATCCTGGGTCTGTTCGGCGGTGTGCTGCAGTGGGCGTGGGCAGTGTTCCACATCCTGATCATCACCCTGCAGGCGTTCATCTTCATGACGCTGACCATTGTGTATCTGGACATGGCGCACTCCGAGCATCATTGATTCAAGTTTTAGTGATTGATTTTGGTTTCTTGTTTTCAACTTTATTTTTAACTTTTAGGAGCAACAAATGGAAATGACTCAAGCCGTGCTGTACATCGCTGGTGCGTTGATGATGGGTATGGGCGCGCTCGGCGCATCCATCGGTATCGGCGTGCTGGGTGGCCGTTTTCTGGAAGGCGCTGCACGTCAGCCCGAACTGATCCCGATGCTGCGCACGCAGTTCTTCATCGTCATGGGTCTGGTTGACGCGGTGCCGATGATCGCCGTCGGTCTGGCCATGTACGTTCTGTTCGCTGTTGCCGGTTAAGTCGCGGGTTCAACAGCGCTTGTTGCCAACCCCTGTATTTAACCCACGTCATTAAAAAAGGTGCGGAAATGAATTTCAACGCAACTTTGATCGGCCAGTCCATCACGTTCATCTTCTTTGTGTGGTTCTGCATGAAGTACGTGTGGCCGCCCATCATGAGCGCGCTCGAAACGCGCAAGAAGCTGATTGCGGATGGCCTTGCCGCTGCCGACCGTGGCAAGCACGAGCTGGAGCTGGCGGCTAAAAAAGCCGGCGACAACATGCGTGAAGCCAAGGCAACCGCAGCCGAAGTGATTGCCCAGGCTGAAAAGCGTGCGGCGCAAATGGTCGAAGAGGCCAAAACGGCTGCCAAGGAAGAGGGCGAGCGTCAGCTTGCCGTTGCCCAGGCCAACATCGACCAGGAAACCAACCGCGCACGTGAAAGCCTGCGTGAACAGGTTGCTGCCCTGGCCGTTGCCGGTGCGGAAAAAATCCTGCGTCGTGAAGTCAACGCGCAAACCCACGCTGACCTGTTGGGCCAGCTGAAAGCCGAGCTGTAAGCCATGAGCGAACTGTCAACCCTGGCACGACCCTACGCCGAAGCGGTTTTCCGCATCGCGCAGGCTGAAAGCGATCTGGCGGGCTGGTCGCAGCGTTTGTCCACGCTGGCAGCGATTGTTTCCGATGCGCAGGTGGCGCGTCTGGACGCTGATCCCGCTGTCGACGCCGATCGTGTGGCTGGGCTGGTCATCGATGTGGCCGGTGCCGAACTTGGCGAGCGCGGTGCAAGTTTCGTCAAGGTGGTCGCCGAAAACGGTCGCCTGGCGTTGCTGCCGGTCATCAGCGAACAGTTCGACACCCTGAAAGCCAGCGCCGAAGGCACCCTCGAAGCGACCATCACCAGCGCGCAGGAAATGGCGCAGGCGCAGGTCGATGACCTGGTGGCCGGTTTGCGTGCCAAGTTCAACCGCGCGGTCAACGTGCAGGTTGCGGTCGATCCCGAACTGATCGGCGGCGCGGTGATCACAATCGGCGACCAGGTGATAGACGGCTCGGTCAAAGGGCGGCTACAGCGCATGAGCTTCGCGCTTCAAGGCTAATCCAGACTCTTATTTATCGGATACCGCCCCAATTCCAATCCCGGCGGTTCGGAGAACACACATGCAATTGAATCCAAGCGAAATCAGCGAACTGATTAAAGCCAAGATCGAAAACTTCGGTGCATCAAGCGAGTTGCGCACCCAGGGAACGATCGTGTCCGTCACCGACGGTATTGTCCGCATTCATGGTTTGTCCGACGTCATGTCGGGCGAAATGATCGAAATGCCGGGCAACACCTTCGGCGTGGCACTCAACCTCGAGCGTGACTCCGTCGGCGCCGTGATTCTGGGTGACTATGAACACATCAAGGAAGGCGACGTTGCCAAGTGCACCGGCCGCATTCTGGAAGTGCCAGTGGGCCGTGGCCTGCTCGGCCGCGTGGTCAACTCGCTGGGCCAGCCGATCGACGGCAAGGGCCCCATCGTTTCCGACAAGACCATGCCGATCGAGCGCATTGCGCCGGGCGTGATCGAACGCAAATCGGTCGACCAGCCGGTGCAGACCGGTCTCAAGTCGATCGACTCGATGGTTCCGGTCGGCCGCGGCCAGCGCGAACTGATCATTGGCGACCGCCAGACGGGCAAGACCGCCGTCGCGATCGACGCGATCATCAACCAGAAGGGCACCGGCGTGAAGTGTATCTACGTCGCCGTCGGCCAGAAGGCTTCTTCGGTTGCCAACGTGGTGCGCAAGCTCGAAGAGCACGGTGCGATGGATCACACCATTGTCGTTGCCGCAACCGCGGCTGATGCGGCTGCCATGCAGTACATCGCGCCGTACTCCGGTTGCACCATGGGCGAATTCTTCCGCGACATCGGTGAAGATGCGCTGATCGTGTATGACGACTTGACCAAGCAGGCCTGGGCCTACCGTCAGGTGTCGCTGCTGCTGCGCCGTCCGCCGGGCCGCGAAGCGTATCCTGGCGACGTGTTCTACCTGCACTCGCGCCTGCTTGAGCGTGCTGCACGGGTGAACGCCGATTACGTGGAAAAGATGACCAATGGCGCCGTCAAGGGCCAGACCGGTTCGCTGACCGCATTGCCGATCATCGAAACGCAGGCCGGCGACGTGTCCGCTTTCGTGCCGACCAACGTGATTTCGATTACCGACGGCCAGATCTTCCTCGAAACTGACTTGTTCAACGCCGGTATCCGTCCCGCGATCAACGCCGGTCTGTCAGTGTCCCGCGTCGGCGGCGCCGCGCAGACCAAGGTCATCAAGAAGCTGGGCGGCGGTATTCGTCTGGCGCTGGCGCAGTATCGTGAACTGGCCGCATTTGCCCAGTTCGCTTCCGATCTGGATGCAGCCACCCTGAAGCAGCTCGAGCGTGGTCGTCGCGTGACCGAACTGATGAAGCAGGCGCAGTACTCGCCGATGTCGGTGTCGCAGATGGCGCTGACCCTGTTCGCAGTCAACAAGGGCTACATGGACGATGTCGAGGTCAACAAGATTCTGCCGTTTGAATCCGCTTTGACCGCGTTCATCAAATCCAAGTTCGGCGGCCTCATGGACACGATCGAATCCAGCGGCAACATGGATGACGCGACTGAAAAGGCGCTCACCGCTGCGGTGGACGAGTTCAAGAAAACCGGCGTCTATTGATAGACCGCGCTGATTAGGGAGCCACTATGGCAGCCGGAAAAGAGATACGGACCAAGATCAAGAGCGTAGAAAATACGCGCAAGATCACCAAGGCCATGGAAATGGTTGCGGCGTCCAAAATGCGCAAGGCGCAGGAACGCATGCGGGCTGCGCGCCCGTACGCCGAAAAGATCGCCCGCGTGGCGGCCCACTTGGCCTATGCCCACACGGAATACAAGCATCCGTTTGTGGTTCCGCGTGAGAACGTCAAGCGCGTCGGCCTCATCATCGCCAGCTCGGACAAAGGGCTGTGCGGCGGTCTCAACACCAACGTGTTTCGCGTGGTGGTGAGCCAGATGAAGCAGTGGGAAGCCGCCGGTGTCGGCATCGACGTCACGCCATTCGGTAACAAGGCGCTGGGTTTCATGCAGCGCCTCGGCGCCAATGTGGCGTCGCAGCACACCGGTCTGGGCGACACGCCGCACCTGGAAAAGCTGATCGGCCCGGTCAAGGTCATGCTCGATGCATACCTGAGCGGCAAGATCGACGCGCTTTACATCGTCTACAACCGCTTCGTCAACACCATGAAGCAGGAGCCGACGCTTACCCAGCTGCTGCCCCTGACGCAACTGGAAGATGTCGAGGAAGCCAGCCTGAAAACGCACTGGGATTACATTTACGAACCCGATGCGAAGCCGGTGGTGGATGGCATGCTGATGCGCTACATCGAATCGCTGGTGTATCAGGCGGTGGCAGAAAACATTGCATGCGAGCAGTCGGCGCGGATGGTTGCGATGAAGGCCGCTTCCGACAACGCCAAGGATGTGATCGGCGAGTTGAAGCTGGTGTACAACAAAACCCGTCAGGCCGCGATCACCAAGGAATTGTCCGAGATCGTCGCCGGTGCAGCAGCGGTCTGATGACCGCATACAGAATTTAATTTTCTTAGGAAACAAGCATGAGCAACGGAAAAATTGTTCAGATCATTGGTGCAGTGGTTGACGTGGAGTTTCCACGCAATGCCTTGCCCGGGGTCTTCGAAGCATTGAAAATGGAGTCCCCCGAGCTGACGCTGGAAGTCCAGCAGCAGCTGGGTGATGGCGTCGTGCGCGCCATTGCGATGGGCTCCACCGATGGTCTGCGCCGCGGCATGGACGTGCTGGCGACGGGCAACCCGATCATGGTGCCGGTGGGTCAGGCAACCCTCGGCCGCATCATGAACGTGCTGGGCACGCCGATCGATGAAGCAGGCCCGGTCAACGCCGACAAGCTCATGCCGATTCACCGCAAGCCGCCGGCGTATGCCGACCAGGCAACCGCGGTCGAGATTCTCGAAACCGGTATCAAGGTGATCGACCTGATCATGCCGATCGCCAAGGGCGGTAAAGTCGGCCTGTTCGGCGGCGCGGGTGTGGGCAAGACCGTGACCCTGATGGAACTGATTCGCAACATCGCGGTGGCGCACTCCGGCTTCTCGGTGTTCGCCGGCGTCGGTGAGCGGACCCGCGAAGGTAACGACTTCTATCACGAGATGAAAGAAGGCGGCGTGCTGGACAAGGTCGCACTGGTCTACGGCCAGATGAACGAGCCCCCCGGCAACCGTCTGCGCGTGGCGCTGACCGGTCTGACCATGGCCGAATACTTCCGCGACGAAGGCCGCGACGTGCTGCTGTTCGTCGACAACATCTACCGTTACACCCTGGCCGGCACCGAAGTGTCCGCGCTGCTGGGGCGGATGCCGTCCGCGGTGGGCTACCAGCCGACGCTGGCTGACGAAATGGGCCGTCTGCAGGAGCGCATCACCTCCACCCGCACCGGCTCGATCACCTCTTTCCAGGCCGTTTACGTGCCTGCGGACGACTTGACCGACCCGTCGCCAGCGACCACCTTCGCCCACCTCGATGCGACCCTGGTGTTGTCGCGTCAGGTCGCCGAACTGGGTATTTACCCCGCAGTGGACCCGCTCGATTCGACCTCGCGGATTCTCGATCCGCAGGTTGTGGGCGAGGAGCACTACAACGTTGCCCGTGCGGTTCAGGGCACGCTGCAGAAATACAAGGAACTGCGCGACATCATCGCGATTCTGGGTATGGACGAACTGTCGCCGGAAGACAAACTGGCCGTGTCGCGTGCCCGTAAGATCCAGCGCTTCCTGTCGCAGCCTTTCTTCGTCGCTGAAGTGTTTACCGGCGCACCCGGCAAGTACGTCACGCTGAAGGAAACCATCTCCGGCTTCAAGGCGATTGTCGAAGGCGAATACGACCACCTGCCCGAACAGGCGTTCTACATGGTCGGCGGCATCGAAGAAGCGGTCGAAAAAGCGAAGACGATTCAGTAATACTGAGGGGTCGGGATTCAGGATTCAGGGAAAAGCACGGCGCAGCCGCTCCTCCCCTGATCCCCGCCCCCTGAATCCTGACCCCTACGAGGTTTAAAAAATGGCCATGACTATTCACGTCGACATCGTTAGCGCTGAAAAGACGCTCTACTCCGGCAGCGCCGAAGTAGTGATCGCTCCCGGCCAGCGCGGCGAACTCGGCATCTATCCGCGTCACACGCCGCTGTTGACCACGCTCAAGCCCGGCTCGGTACGCATCAAGGTTCCGGATCAGGCTGAAGAAGAACTGATCTATGTGTCGGGCGGCATTCTGGAAGTGCAGCCCAATGTGGTCACGATCCTGTCCGACTCCGCGATCCGCGGCGCCGATCTGGACGAAGCCAAGGCGCTCGAAGCGATGCGCGCCGCGGAAGAAGCGATGAAAGACAAGGCGGCCAAGATCGACTATGCGCAAGCGCAGGTCGAACTGGCACAAGCCGTGGCCCAGCTGGCGGCGATCAAGAAACTGCGCAAGCTGACTTGATTGGCGATACAGGCGGTCAGAAGAAAGGCAACCCTGGGTTGCCTTTTTTTATGCCGGAAAAGAATGCGGAGACCCGCTCGCCGGTGCGATTCCGCACTTGCGGTCAGTGTCCCGCATGATCCATGGGCTTGAGCACGGTGAGCTCCACATCCTCGGCCTTGCCTTGTGGCGAGGCTGCCTGCGGAGCACGGGACGCTTCCGGCACAGGGGCTGATACTTCGTGCGCCTGCGTGCCGGCCGGCTGCTTGTACCAGCCGGGGTCGGAATAATCATCGGGTTCCTGCCAGCGCCGGACTTTCAGCAGGCTGAACATGCCGCCCATTTCGATCGGGCCATATACGCCCTGTCCCGTCATCATCGGCAGGGTATTGTCGGGCAGCGGCATCACCATGTCGGCCATCCCGCTCATGCCGGTGTCGCCCATCACCATGTAGCCGGGGATGAGCGCGCTGATTTTGCCGGCAAGGTCGCTATGGTCGACACCGATGCTGGTGGGCACGTCGTGTCCCATGGCGTTCATGGTGTGGTGGCTCTTGTGGCAGTGGAAGGCCCAGTCGCCTTCGGCGTCGGCGACGAATTCGATCTGGCGCATCTGTCCTACTGCGATGTCGGTGGTGACCTCGGGCCAACGCGCAGATTGGGGGATGGGCCCGCCGTCCGTGCCGGTGACTTCGAACTCGTGGCCATGCAGGTGCATTGGATGGTTGGTCATGGTGAGGTTGCCGATGCGGATGCGCACCCGGTCGTTCAGACGCACGTTGAGGCTGTCGATGCCGGGAAAGGCGCGGCTGTTCCAGGTCCACAGGTTGAAATCGAGCATGGTCATGATGCTGGGCGTGGCGCTGCCGGGCTCGATATCGTAGGCATTGAGCAGGAAGCAGAAATCGCGGTCGACCTGTGCGATATGCGGGTGCCTGGCCTTGGGGTGTGTGACCCAGAAACCCATCATGCCCATGGCCATCTGGGTCATTTCATCGGCGTGCGGGTGATACATGAACGTACCCGGGCGGCGTGCGGTGAATTCGTAGACGAAGGTCTTGCCCGGCTTGATTTGCGGCTGCGTGAGGCCGCCCACGCCGTCCATGCCGTTGGGCAGCCGCTGGCCGTGCCAGTGGATGGTGGTGTGCTCGGGCAGTCGGTTGGTGACGTATATGCGCACGCGATCGCCTTCGACTACTTCGATGGTGGGGCCGGGGCTCTGGCCGTTGTATCCCCACAGACGGGCTTTCATCCCGGGCGCGATTTCGCGTAGCACCGGTTCGGCCACCAGATGGAATTCCTTGACCCCGTCCCGCATGCGCCAGGGCAGGGTCCAGCCATTCAGGGTCACCACCGGGTTGTAAGGGCGCCCGTTGGGGGGCGTCAGCGGGGGCTGGGTGTCAGGCGTATCGATGCTGATGATTTCGGGCAGGGCCGCGAGGGCAGCCGGGCTGACGCTGGCGGCCGCGAGGGCGCCGCCGAGTTTGAAGAAATCACGACGTGAGTTCATGGAACATCCTTTCAGTGGCCGCCCGCGGCGGCGGGAGCAGAGACAATCGCGGGGGGTAGGGCGGTTCGGCCTGGTGAGCCGAGCAGGGCCATCTGCATGTCGCTTTGCGCCATCCAGAAATCGCGCTGGGCAAGGATGGCGGCGTTGACGCTGGCGATTTGCGAGCGGGCATCAGCCAGCAACTCGAAAACGCCAATCAGCATGCCGTTGTAACGCAACAGGTTTTCATCCGAAATGCGCTTCTGCAGCGGCACGATCTCGTCACGGTAATGCCGGGCGATGGCGTACTGGTTGCGGTAGGCGGCATAGGACGCGCGGACCTCGGAGCGGGCATCGATGGCCAGCGCGGCGGTGCGCTGCAGCGTCTGCATGTAAATGGCTTCGGCACGCGCGACCCGTGCCTGCCCCCAGTCGAACAGCGGCAGTTCGAAACGCAGTTCGAACCCGCGCTGCGTGGGTTCGAGGTTGGAGTCGGACTGGATCAGGCCCAGCTCGAGCACGTTGATCACGCGGGTTTGACGCGTGAGCCCCAGGTTGTCGGCCAATGCCGTAGCAGCGAGGCGCTGCATCTGCAGGTCCAGCCGCTGGTCCAGCGCCTGCTGCTCGATGTCGGGCAGTTCGGCAAGCGCGTCGGGTAAGGCGGGCAGGCGTTCGGGCAGGCGCAGGCGCGCTGCGTTCTCCAGCCCCAGCAGCCGGACCAGCTGCTCGTGCGCTTGCACGCTTGCCTGCTCTGCGCGTGCCAGCGCGACCACGGTGTCCGCATAGAAGGCTTGCTCGCGCGCCTCCTTCAACCGGCTCCAGTTGCCGGCCTGCGCCATGCGCCGGCCCAGTTCGGCGCCGGCATCGGCCGCGTCCATGGCTTGCCGCATGTAGCGCACGGTTTCGTCGGCCGCAATCGCCGCGAAGTAGGCCTTGCGGGTATCGGCGGCCAGCCGCAGCACCGTCAGCGTGACGCCGGTGCGGGTTTGCTCGAACAGGCGCTGCTCGATCTGGCTGCGTAGCGGCAGGGTCAGGATCTGCAGCAGAAACAGATGCAGTTCGGCATCCCATTCCACCTCTGCGCCCCGGGTCAGGCGGCCCAGCGTGACCCCGGGATTGGGCAGCGTCTGCGCCTGAACCCAGTCGGCTTCGGCCATGCCCAGCTCAAAGTAGCTTGCTTGCAGACCCGGGTTGTTCAGCAGCGCAAGCTGCACCGCGTCGTCTGCACTGAGCGGTTGGCTGAGCAAGGCGTCAACGCGGGTTTGCAATTGGCTGCGGCTGGCGTCGTCGCGCGCCCAGACCACCTCCTTCTGGATATGTGACTGGGTGGCGTTTTGCACCGGCGCAAAACCGCCGTCGGGTGAAAAACTTGCGCAGCCGCCGAGCAAGGCGGTGCAGAGCAGCGCAAGTGCGCGCCTGCTTGTTGCAGACGCTCGCCCGCCGGGTGCAGCATGGTCAACTTTCGAATCTTTCATGATGAACCTCGCAAACGCGCGGCGTTGAGCCGCGCGCAGAATCACGGAACAAGGGTGCGCACCGCAAGCGCGGCGCGGGATTCAGGCGAGTGAGAGTCGAGGTGGCCGTTCCGGGCCGCTGGGGATGAAGCCGCTGAAAATTGCGGCAGCGTGCGGCATGAAGCACTGCAGTGCAGATACCAGTGTCAAACCGGGGTGGAGTGGAATGGGACAAGCCGTCGCCAGCACACAGGCGGCGCAGTGGGTGCAGTCATGCGGGGCAGAGGTGTCGCCGGCGGCAGGCTCTTCGTGGCAGCCCGCCATTTGCATGGTCTCGGCTGCGGGCGGGACGGCAATGGAATTCAGGGCGCAACCGGGCATGGACGTCGCCGCCAGCGCCTGCAAGGGCAGGACCAGCAGCAGCAACATCAGCAGGAATCGGTGGAGGGAGGCGCGCACGCTGTCAGTGTAGGCAAAAGGATGCAGTGTTGGGAAGACCGCTTGATCCGCTGTGGGTTCCCGGCCTGGCGGCTCAGGGGCGCCGCTTGCGCGGCTCGTAATGCACCACGGCGCGCATGATTTCCGAATACGGGAAGGCATCGCTGCTGCCGAAGCGGCTGTTGGCCAGCAGCACAGTGGCGGCGATGTCGGTGTCGGTGTCGGTATCGCCGAGGGCGCCCACCGTTTCGGCCAGACCGCGCACACCGCCGCACTGGGCGCGGATTTCCTTGCCGAACGGCCAGGGGGCATCGGGGTTGATCCTGAGGGCGAACTGCGCGTTGTCATGCAGCGCGCGGTAAAACGTCAGACAGTGTTCGCGCACCGCCGCATCGCCGCAGGCGATCGCTTCGCGCTCGGCCAGATTGAGCTTGCGTGAACGGCTGCAGCCGACGCAACGCGACAGCAGCGCGCGTTCGAATGGACAGCTGTGTTCGATGTAGGCCTTGCGGGCCAGTTTGTAGGCGTCTTCGTTGTATTCAGCCATGCTGGACGGGGTCCGTGTGCCGGTTCGAGGCCCGGCGTGGACGACTCAGGCTTACCAGTCGTCGCCTGACAGCGTTTTTTCCAGCTCGCGCTCCGCCGTCAGGGTTTCCTGCGCCGCGATTTCGTCGTCGGCGAAGATCATTTTGTACTTGTCGCCGGTTTTGGGGTTGAGCGTTTTGCGCAGTTCATTGGTCTGCGCCTTGGCTTCCTTGAACGTTGTCCATTCGCCCTGCTTTTCGAGCACTTTGAACATGCCCAGACGGAAAACGTAATACGGCATGGCTATTCCTTGGTTTGATTAAGCTCAGTTCAACTTGCCGTGGCACTGCTTGAACTTTTTGCCCGAACCGCAGGGGCAAGGATCGTTGCGCCCGACCTTGGATAAATCCAGCCCGGCGATTTCGGCTGCCGCTGCGGCAAAGTCCTGTGCTTCGTCGAACCCGGCGTGCTCGAACTGCAAGTTGGACAACGCGTCCAGCTCGACAGCCTGCACATCCTCGGGAATGCGCACCTGCACGGTGGTGGTGGTCTGGGTCACTTCGGCCTTGATGCCGGTGAGCATGGCAGAAAACAGTTCGAACGCTTCGCGCTTGTATTCCTGCTTCGGCTGCTTTTGCGCATAGCTGCGCAGGTGGATGCCCTGGCGCAGGTGATCCAGCGCCGACAGGTGTTCGCGCCAGTGGCTGTCCATGCTCTGCAGCATCACCGCGCGCTCGAACTGGCGCAGCCCTTCTGCGCCGACGATGGCTTCCTTCTCGCGGTACAGCGCGTCGGCGGCTTCGCAGATTTTGGTGCGCAAGCCGTCTTCGTTCAGGGTCTTGTCGCCTTCCAGCCATTGCGTCAGCGGCAGGTCGAGGCTGAACTGCGCTGCCAGGGCTTTTTCCAGACCAGGCACGTCCCATTGTTCGTCCATGCTGCCCGGCACAATGTGCAGGCTGATGGTTTCGTGCAGCACGTCGTCGCGCATGGCGCGGATGGTGTCGGCGATGTCCGCGCTCGCCAGCACTTCATTGCGCTGTTCGTAGATCACCTTGCGCTGGTCGTTCGACACGTCGTCGTATTCGAGCAGTTGCTTGCGGATGTCGAAGTTGCGCTGTTCCACCTTGCGCTGCGCGTTCTCGATTGCGCGGGTGACCCACGGATGTTCGATCGCTTCGCCCTCTGGCATTTTCAGGCGATCCATGATGGCGGCGACGCGGTCGGAAGCAAAAATGCGCAGCAGCGGATCTTCCAGCGACAGGAAGAAGCGGCTGGAGCCGGGGTCGCCTTGGCGCCCGGAACGGCCGCGCAGCTGGTTGTCGACGCGGCGCGATTCGTGACGCTCGGTGCCGATGATGTGCAAGCCGCCCGAGGCCAGAACGGCATCGTGGCGCACCTGCCAGTCGGCCTTGAGCGCAGCGGTGCGGCTGGCCTTGTCGCTGTCCGACAGGGCTGCGTCATACTGGATGGCGTCGATTTCCTTCTGGATGCTGCCGCCCAGCACGATGTCGGTGCCGCGGCCGGCCATGTTGGTGGCAATGGTGATGCCGCCCGGCATGCCCGCCTGCGCGATCACTTCGGCTTCGCGCTCGTGCTGCTTAGCGTTCAGCACGTTGTGCGGCAGGCCGGCTTTCTTCAGTTCGGCCGATAGGTGTTCGTTGGCCTCGATCGAGGTGGTGCCGACCAGTACCGGCTGGCCGTTGGCATGGCGCGCGCGGATGTCGTTGATCACCGCCTGGTCGCGCTCACCTGCGGTGCGGTAGACCTGGTCGTGCTCGTCCTTGCGGATCATCGGGTTGTGGGTCGGGATGACCACGGTTTCCAGGCCGTAGATGCTCTGGAATTCGAAGGCTTCGGTATCGGCCGTACCGGTCATGCCCGACAGTTTTTGATAGATGCGGAAATAGTTCTGGAAGGTGATCGAGGCCAGCGTCTGGTTTTCCTTCTGGATCGCCACGCCTTCCTTTGCTTCGACGGCCTGGTGCAGGCCTTCCGACCAGCGGCGGCCGCTCATCAGGCGGCCGGTGAATTCGTCGACGATGATGACTTCGTTGTTTTGCACCACGTAATGCTGATCGCGGAAAAACAGCGCGTGCGCGCGCAAGGCAGCGTACACGTGATGCATCAGCATGATGTTGGCCGGCTCGTACAGGCTGCCGCCCTCGGGCAGCAAGCCCATTTCGGTGAGGATGGCCTCGATTTTTTCGTGTCCGGCCTCCGACAGCAGCACCTGGCGGGATTTTTCGTCAACCGAATAGTCGCCTTCGCTGTCTTCCTTGTCCTGCCGCACCAGACGCGGCGGCACTTGGTTGACCTGCTGGTACAGCGCGGTGTTTTCTTCCGACTGGCCGGAAATGATCAGCGGCGTGCGCGCCTCGTCGATCAGGATCGAGTCGACCTCGTCGATGATGCCGAAAGCCAGCGGACGCTGCACTTTCTCGCTCATCTGGTGGACCATGTTGTCGCGCAACAGGTCGAAGCCGTATTCGTTGTTGGTGCCGTAGGTGATGTCGGCGGCATACGCGGCCTGCTTGGCGTCGTGCGGCATCTGCGACAGGTTCACTCCGGTGCTGAGACCGAGGAAGCCATAAATCCGCCCCATCGCCTCGGCGTCGCGGCTGGCGAGGTAATCGTTCACGGTCACCACGTGCACGCCCTTGCCGGTCAGCGCATTCAGGTAGGCGGGCAGGGTCGCCATCAGCGTTTTGCCCTCGCCGGTGCGCATCTCGGCGATCTTGCCGTCGTGCAATACCATGCCGCCCACCATCTGCACATCGAAATGGCGCATGCCCATCACCCGCTTCGAGGCTTCGCGTACCACCGCAAAGGCTTCGGGCAACAGCTTGTCGAGCGTTTCGCCCATCTTGTCCGCGCCAGCCTGTTCCAGCCGCGATTTGAACTCGGCGGTCTTGCCGGCCAGCTCGCTGTCGGACAATTGTTCCATGGCCGGTTCCAGCGCATTGATCGCTTTGACCTTTTGCAGGTATTGTTTGACCAGCCGGTCGTTGCGGCTACCGAAAACTTTTTTGAAAATGGATTGCAGCATGGGGAATCCGAAATGTCCGCAGGACGCGGTAAATCGTTCGATTTTAACATAGCGATCGCGGCTTCCTGCGACGTTCACGTGACACGTCCATGAGCTCAACCAGCCTCGCCGATCTGCTTGCAAACCAGTTGCCACCGGGGCTGGCCGTGCGCGCCCGGGTATTGCTCAATACCCAGGTGGCACTGGATCGCGCCTTGCCGGCGGCGCTGGCAGGCCACGTCCGCGTCATGCAGCTGGAAAGCAGCGTGTTGAGTGTCGCCTGCGACAGCGGCGCGGTCGCCAGCCGGCTGCGCCAGCTAGCCGACACGCTGGTCGTCAGTCTCGTCAAACGCGGCATCGCCGTTGCGTCCGTGCGCGTCAGCGTCAATCCCGAGCTGATGGCGCGTTATGCCCATCCCGTCGAGAAAACCGGCTTGCCGCCCGCTGCGCTGGATGGGCTGGCCCACTTGAATGCCGAAATCGAAGAGGGGCCGCTAAAGGAGGCGTTAAATCGGCTGTTGAAGCATCACCGAAAGGCCTGATGGGCTTATTTTTGGTAAGACAGGATCAGTTTGCGCACCGAATCATAGGCCGCATCGTCAACAACCATAAAGCCGTCGCAACTTCTATCAAACGCGTCCAGCGTGGCTGTCCGGTCGGGCGTGGTCTTTTTCAGTGCCAGCAAGGCATCGCGCAACTGGTCACGTACCGCCACCGGCATGTTGGGATGCACCGCGAAGAGGTATGAAGGCAACGGTGCTGTGCTGCCAATCACGGCGATCCCCTTGTTCTTGAAGTCATCGGCGACGGAGTCCTTGAGGATGCCGCCGTCAAAATCACCTGCCAGTACCGCCTTGGCAATATTGTCGTAATGTTTCAGATAGGCAAATTTCGAAAAATCGCTGGATTTCAGTCCCATCGACTCAACCGCCGCCTTCTGCAGCAAGGCTTTTTCATCGCCATAGGCAAAGCGCTTGCCCTTGAGCTCGACGGGCGTATTAATGCTGGATCCGGCTTTCACGCCGATCACCAGTGAAAAATAGGGACGTCCCTGCGTCGTCGGTGCAACCAGCGGGATCACCCCGTATTTCTTGCGTGCCTCGATGTAGGCCACCGGCGTGAGATAGGCGATTTGCGTCCGCCCGGTGCCCAGGTCGTCCACTGTCGAATCGAGATTGGGCGAGGGCCGAAAGCTGGCGTTGAGCTTGGTGTTCCGCCCAAGATAATCAGTCAGTGCGCTCATCCGTTTGATCATTTCGACCGGAATATCCATGGCCACAGACCCCATGGTCACTTCGGCGGCTTGATTGCCAGGGACGGGCGCTGCCTGGATGGGGGCCATGCCCATCATGCACAGCGCCAGCAGCGCCTGACCAAGTTTTGGTGGGTTCATCATGCGGGTCACCGAACAGGAAGCCTAGGAAAATACGTGATAACAGTTACGCCCGGCATTTTTGGACTGATATAGGGCTTTGTCGGCCGCATAGTAGAGTTCCTGGGGCGATTTCATGCCGGCATCGTACTGCGCAACGCCCACGCTGATGCCTATTTCCAAGCGGAATCCATCGTAGTCAAATACTTGGTCCTGCACGCTGGTCATAAATGATTTGACGAATGCCTCGGCCTGCGAGGCATTCGTGTGGTGCAGAATAATGCCGAATTCATCGCCTCCGAGCCGTGCTGGCTGATCGGATTTGCGGGCTTGCAGGCGCAAGAGGGTGCTGATGTCCCGTAACACTTCATCGCCCGCGCCGTGACCATGGCTGTCGTTGATCTGCTTGAAATGATCGATATCGAATAGCACCAGCGAGATGGGATCGCCATAACGCTCGGACTGATGAAACATTTGCGACAGGGTTTCGTCAAATTTGCGGCGATTCGGCAGCTCGGTCAACCAGTCTGTCGTCGCCATGGTGCTAAGCAAATCGAGCGCTTGTTCAAGTTCCAGGGTGCGCCCGCCGAGCTGGATGTTTTTGTTCCTGAGTTCCTCGTTGGCAAAATCAATTTTGCTTTGCAGTTGGCGGTGATAACTGGCGAGTGATTGATTCAGCGTGTTGAACACCGACACCAGTCGCCCGATCTCGTCCCGGCTTTTGATCTGCAGATCACGCGCGATAAATGAGTCGCCTTTTTCTACCGCTTCTTCCATGGCCATTGTCAGCTTGTGAATCGGCGAGACGATGCCTCTCGCGGTAAATAGATAAACAATCAAGCCGAGAAAGGCGCCAAAAGCGACCTGTTCAAAAAAGACCCGCCAATAGAGTGCGCTGAGCGCCTTTTCCAGTGTGTCGTTGGAGATGTCGACAGACGCGCTGCCAATGGTCTGGCCGTCGAGCACAACCGGTGATTCGAAATGTTTGAAGCTCCTCGCTTGTTTGCCGGTGGACTGTGTCATCAGGCGGTTGTCCTTGTTGCGGATGGTGACGCGGATCACGTTGGCCTGTTTGGCGACATTGGCTGCCAGGATTTCCAGGTTGCCATAGTCATAACCGGCGACCAGCGAGGCGGCACCAGAGGCCGTGGCCGTGGCAACGCTCTGTCCCACTTCGTCGATCAGTGCATTGAGCGAGCCGCGCTCGTTCTGAACTCGGAGCACGCCGATGGCGGCAGAGGTCAGCAAAACACCCGCCATGACATAACCGATCAGCTTGATGCTTAAACCATGCTGCAAGTCGCACTCCATGAATTGGGGGGAACGCTTGATCACAACAGGTTTACGGTTTATGGGGTTGAAAACTAAAGAAGGCCCAACCCCTTGAATGGCGGCCCCGTTTTACGCCTGCCTGGCAGGCCGGGGAACTGTCTTGATGCCTGCTTCAGGTCTGTTCCCACGGCAGCCCGTCGAATTTCCAGCCGTTTCGGGTGCAACGGTGGCGATGTTCGTCCATGTCGCCCTCAAATCCGTGGGTGACGTTGTAGACCTCGGGAAAACCGTATTTTTCAAGGTAGCGCCCGGCTTCCATCGAGCGTCGTCCGGAGCGGCAGATCAGCACCACCGGGCGATTGACCGAGGCGGCCTTGCGCGAGTGACCGAGAAAATCGGGGTTTACGTCCCAGTCGGGACCATCCTGCCAGGCAATGTGGATCGCGCCGACCGGGTGGCCCACAAACAGGTATTCAATTTCCGAGCGGCAGTCGATGAACACGGCTTCGGGGTGCGATTGCACAAAGGCATGGGCTTCGGCTGGACTGAACTGTTTCATGTGCGGCTCCTTCAGGATCAGGTTTACACCATAGCAGCGAGGCCGAGCGGTTTGAAACGTCGCGGCATAAAAAAACCCCGCACTGGCGGGGTTTTTCTTGGCAGGAAGACTTAAACCGCGGGGCGGCGGCTCGTCATACGGGTCAGGCCCAACAGGCCCGCGCCCAGCAGCAGCATGGTGCCGGGTTCGGGGACGGGGTTGTTGCTGTTGCCGCCGCAACCGTTGCCACCGGGGTTGTCGGTACAGGTGAGGCCCGAGACGGCTTTCAGCTTGAAATAATCGTAGGCCGAGTCGGCGCCAGCGCCGTTGTAGGCACCAATCAGCCAGTAGCTGGAGTAAATGCTGTTGGCGAAGTCCTTGTCGTTGTTGTTGCTGGTCTCGTTGGAGTGGCTGATCAGCGTCCAGCCATTGCTGGTGAGGTTGTCATAGGTCAGTCCAGCCACGGACCCTGCGCCTGCGCCGGTATAGGCATAAACGGAGAAATCTGAGTCGCCGGAGATCCAGCCGAAATCGCTGGCAGTGAGATTGACCTTGTCGCCGGCAAAGCTAAACAGGATAGATTCCTCGCGGCCGTTGTTATCCATGGCATGTTGCGGCGAGCTGGTGCTTTCGCCGTCGTCATGCTGCACGCCCAAGCCACCGGACCAGGATTTCAGATAAGCACTTGCCAGTACGGTATTGCTGCCATCTGAGCCATTGGCGGTATTCGCCCATGCGGTCGCCGTAGCGGTTACGCTGCCGGCTGTGTCTTGCGCCGCGCCATATCCGGCAGGAAGCTCCAAGTCACCGGAGAAAGTCCAGGTGGCGGCACCGGCGCTGCCGGCTGCGCAGAGTGCGGCAGCGGCCAGCAGGTGGGAAAGGGATTGAATCCGCATCATTTTCATTTTTTACTCCTGAAACTGTATAGGTCGTTGCCTAGTAAATAAGCAACATTGATACCAGAAACAAAAACATGCATGGAATCAATTGTTTAAATAAATTCCGTCCATGACGACGAGATCTTGTGTAAAAAAACCCGACAGTCAGGGGCGGTTAACGCTTGCCCAGTTTGACCAAAGC
This sequence comes from Thiobacillus sp., assembly GCA_020057245.1. Lineage (GTDB taxonomy): Bacteria > Pseudomonadota > Gammaproteobacteria > Burkholderiales > Thiobacillaceae > Thiobacillus. The sequence goes on from JAGVGD010000150.1 coordinate 28,051, forward strand.
CGTGTTCAGGTGGGACTGGATTTCACGATTGTCCGGCGCGCGCAAAGCGGCTTCGCGTAGATAGCGCAGGCCTTTTTCGGTTTGTCCCTGTTGCACCAGCACCCATCCCAGGGTGTCGTTGACCTGCGGGACATTCGGCGCAAGGGCACGGGCGCGCTCGGCATGGCTGAGTGCGGCAGCCAGTTCGCGTTGCTGCAGCAGCACATTGGCCAGATTGTTGTGGGCGCGCGCGTCATTCGGGTCGCTGCGCACCAGTTCGGCGAACACGGCGTGGGCGCGCGGCCAGTCCTTGAGTTGCAGACAGGCTTCGCCCAGGGCATGGCGGGCGACCCGGTCCTGCGGGTGCTGCTTGCTCCAGGATGCCATCAAGGCTGCGGCTTCGTTGATCTGGTTGGTGGCCAGCAGGGCGCGGTACAGGTTGAACAGGCTGTCGCTGTTGTTCTGGCTGGCATGCGCGATCTGGAAGGCCTGGCGTGCTTCGGCATAGCGTTTCTGCTGCATCCTCAGCTCGCCCAGCAAGCCTTGCGCCTGACTGCGGGCATCGGGGCGGGCCATGAGTTCTGCAATGCGCTTGTCGGCATCGGCCAGCTTGCCGGTTTGCAGGTCGATGCGGATCTGCAGTACCAGCGCGGGCAGGGCGTGCGGATCGGCCAGCAATAGCTTGCTCAGGGTGTAGCGGGCGGCTTCGGTGTCGCCGATGCGCATCTGCTGGTCGGCGACGCGGTTCAGCCAGACGGGATCGAAGGTGGCGAGCTGGCTGATGCGGCGCAGGGAAACGCGCGCCAGCTCGGCATTGCCGACGGCAATTTGCGCCATGGCCAGCGTCATCAGGGTGTTGGGTTGATCGGGTGCGATGGCCTGCGCATCCTTGGCGGTGTTGAGCGCCAGTTGCGCGTTGCCCTGGCGCAGATACAGGCTGCTCAGCGCCAGCAGGGGGCGCAGGTCGTTGGGCTGCAGGCTGCGCGCTTTCTCCAGCCAGCGGATCGCCTCGTTGGGCCGGCCGGTGGTTTCTTCCAGGCGCGCCAGTTCGAGCATGGCGCTGACGTGCGTGGGGTCGGCCTTGAGGACGCCGAGGTAGCGCTGGCGTGCCTGCGCGGGCGGCCCGTCGGCCTCGTCCAGCCGCGCCAGATTGAGCTGGGCGGCGTGGAATGCCGGATCGGCCTTGATGACGGTTTCGTAGGCGGCCCGCGCGCCCGCGCGATCGCCCGCTGCCAGTTTGGCCACCCCCAGCAGGTTGCGCGCGGACAGGTTGGCGGGCTCGCGTTTCAGCACGGCCTCCATCACAGCCACGGCTTTCTTCGGCTCGTTGCGCTTGAGGTAGGTGATCGCCAGCGGCGCGCCGGTCTGCTCCTGTCCCGGGCTTTTTTGATAGGCGCGTTGCAGGGCGGCAAAACCGGCATCCTGCTGGCCGCGTCCGATCAGGCTCAGGCCTAGGCCCAACTGGACATTCGGACTGTCTTTGGCTTGTGCAGCTTCCTGAAACAGGCTGGAAGCCTTGACGTGATTGCCCTTGCCCATGTGCGCCGAGCCGAGCATGGACAGTGTGTCGGCATCGCCTGGCTGCGCCTTCAGGGCCGGTTCGAGGATGGCGATGGCGCGGTCGTATTGTTTTTCGGCCAGATAGATCGCACCCAGCACTTTGCGGGCACCTGCCTCGCGCGGGCGCTTCTTGAGATACTGCACCAGGTAGCCCTTGGCGCGTTCGAATTCATTCAGTGCGTAATATGCAAGGCCGCCAAGCAACTGCAGTTGTTCGCGGTTGGCGACGAATTCCGGCGACAGCTGCGACAGCGTGCGGGTGACCTCGATCAGCGCTTCGCGTCCGTTCTTGCTGTCTCCGCGCCGGCCGTAATAGAGCGCGCGCAGATAGGCGCCGCGTGGGTCATAGGCAAACCGCTTCTGCAGGTAATCGAGATCGACCTTGGCTTCGGCGTCGCGTTTGAGATCGAGCAGCAGTCCGGCGCGTGCCAGGCGCGCTTCCAGATGGTCGGGATGGAAGCTCAGCGCACGCGTGTAATCCGCAACGGCCTGATTCAGGTTGCCGCTCAAATGCGCGATCGATGCCTGCATGTTCCAGGCATCGGCATCGCGCGGCGCCAGTTGCAGCGCACGCGCCACGCTGGCGCTCGCCTCCTGAGGCTGCCCGGCATTGAGATGGATGCGCGACTGCAGGGCCAGTGCGCGTGCCGCCCCGCCTGGCACCTGTTCGGCGAGCTGTGCCGTGCGCATGGCGGCGTCGAACTGGCTCAGCGCCATCTGCGACTGCGCACGCAGCAGCAGGATTTCCAGGCGCTGGGCAGAGGGCAGGCCCTGGTCGCCAAACTTTTCGAGTAGCGCCTGATATTTGCCCTGGTCGAAATACGCTTTTGCCTGGAACGTCACGATGCTGGCGCGCGCCGCCCCCAGCCGCTCGGCGTCGGCGAACACCCGTTCGGCCGCGGCGAATTCACCGCGGCGCGTATAAGCCTGGCCCAGCAGCACCAGGGCCGGCAGCATGCGCGGGTCTTCCTTCAGTGCATTCTTCAGCTGAATGATGGCGCCGGCGTCGTCGTGGCGGTCGTAGCGGGTCAGGGCATTTTCGTAATAGCGCGAGGCATCCTCGGCGCGGTCGGCCAGTGCCAGCGGGGACAGGCACGCGCCGGCCAGCAGGCCAGCCAGGAGATAGGGTTTCAGCATGAAATCAGCGGCTCATTTGTATTGGATGCGGAATCGATGACGGATCGTTCGCTTCCGTCGGTACCCGATCTTTCGCAAGTTTTGTACCGGCGTGCACCATACCAGCGCTGCCCGTCACGCGTGGCCGGAGCGCCGCCGCCGGCAGGCCAGGGCAAGCCGGTCTGGCTGTCGAGGGTTGAACGGGTATGTCGGGAATTCATTAATCCTCGACTGTGCTGCGGCACGCGCAAGCCGTCCGGGTATCGGGTTGCAGACCTTATATAATGCCGCGTTCCCCGCTTTTTCCAATCGCCATGTCCCGCCTTGCCCTGCTGCAATCCCTGCTTGCCCAACGCATCCTCGTGCTCGACGGTGCGATGGGGACGATGATCCAGTCGTACACGCTCGGCGAGGCCGACTATCGCGGCACCCGCTTCGCCGATTTCGCGCACGACCTCAAGGGCAACAACGACCTGCTGTGCCTGACTGCGCCTGCGATCATCAAGGAAATCCACGCCAAGTATCTGGCGGCGGGCGCTGATATCCTGGAGACCAACAGCTTCAACGCCACCTCGATTTCCATGGCGGATTACCACATGGAATTCCTGGTGCCGGAGCTCAACTTCGCCGCCGCCCGGCTGGCGCGCGAGGCCGCCGACGAGGCGACCGCGGCGAACCCTGACAAGCCGCGCTTCGTCGCCGGCGTGCTCGGCCCCACCTCGCGCACCGCCACGATTTCGCCGGACGTCAACGACCCCGGCTTCCGCAATGTCACCTTCGACCAGTTGCGCGTAGCCTATCTGGAAGCGATCGACGGGCTGGTCAAGGGCGGCGCCGACATCCTGATGGTCGAGACGATTTTCGACACGCTCAACGCCAAAGCCGCGTTATTTGCGATTGAAGAGTATTTCGAGCGCGAAGCCCTGCGCCTGCCGGTGATGATCTCCGGCACCATTACCGACGCCTCTGGCCGCACGCTCTCGGGCCAGACCGGCGAAGCGTTCTGGAACTCGGTGCGCCACGCCCAGCCTTTATCCATCGGCCTCAACTGCGCGCTCGGCCCCGACCTGTTGCGCCAATACGTTGCCGAACTGTCGGCCAAGGCCGACGCGTTCATTTCCGCCCACCCGAATGCCGGCCTGCCGAACGCTTTCGGCGAATACGACATGGACGGAGCGGAGATGGCGGTGCACATCGGCGAATGGGCACGCTCCGGATTGCTGAACATCGTCGGTGGCTGCTGTGGCACCTCACCAGCGCACATCGCGGCGATTGCCAAGGCGGTCGAAGGCGTCGCCCCGCGCGTACCGCCGGTGCTGGAACCGGCGATGCGGCTATCCGGGCTGGAACCGTTCAATGTCGGCAAGGATTCGTTGTTTGTGAACGTCGGCGAGCGCACCAACGTCACCGGCTCGCGCGCGTTTGCCAAGATGATTCTGGAAGGGCGCTACGACGACGCGCTCTCGGTCGCGCGCCAGCAGGTCGAAAACGGCGCGCAGGTGATCGACATCAACATGGACGAGGGCATGCTCGACGCCGAGGCGGCGATGGTGCGCTTCCTGCTGCTGATCGCATCGGAGCCCGATATTTCCAAAGTGCCAATCATGCTCGACTCGTCGAAGTGGAGCGTCATTGAATCTGGGCTGAAATGCATTCAGGGCAAGGGCATCGTCAATTCCATCTCCATGAAGGAAGGCGAAGCCGAATTCATCGAGCGCGCCAAACTGTGCCGCCGCTACGGCGCAGCGGTGATCGTGATGGCGTTCGACGAAGCCGGCCAGGCCGACACCTACGCGCGCAAGACCGAAATCTGCGCGCGCGCCTACAAGCTCTTGACCGAAACCGTCGGCTTCCCGGCCGAAGACATCATCTTCGACCCGAACATTTTCGCGGTCGCCACCGGCATCGAGGAACACGCCAACTACGCGGTCGACTTCATCGAAGCCACCCGCTGGATCCGCCAGAACCTGCCGCACGCCCACATTTCCGGCGGCGTGTCGAACGTCAGCTTTTCGTTCCGTGGCAACGACGGCGTGCGCGAGGCGATTCACACCGCCTTCCTCTATCACGCGATTCAGGCCGGGATGGACATGGGCATCGTCAACGCCGGGCAACTGGGCGTCTATGCCAACCTCGATCCGGAATTGCGCGAGCGCGTCGAGGATGTGCTGCTCAATCGCCGGGAAGATTCCACCGAGCGGCTGGTGACGTTTGCCGAAGGCGTGAAAAGCGGCGCGAAGGAAAACGTCGTCGATCTCGCCTGGCGGCAACTGCCAGTCAGTGAGCGCCTGAGCCACGCGCTGGTACAGGGCATCACCGAATTCATTGTCGAAGACACCGAAGCCGCGCGGCTCGAGTCCGTTCGCCCGCTGCACGTCATCGAAGGCCCGCTGATGGCCGGCATGAACGTCGTCGGCGACCTGTTCGGCGCCGGCAAAATGTTCCTGCCGCAGGTGGTGAAATCCGCGCGGGTGATGAAGCAGGCGGTGGCGCATCTGCTGCCCTACATCGAAGCCGACAAGCAGGCCGGCGACGCGCAAAGCGCGGGCAAGATCATCATGGCGACGGTCAAAGGCGACGTGCATGACATCGGCAAGAACATCGTCGGCGTCGTGCTGGGCTGCAACGGCTACGAGATTGTCGACCTTGGCGTGATGGTGCCGGCGCAGAAAATCCTCGACGCCGCGCGCGAACACAAGGCCGACATCATCGGGCTTTCCGGGCTGATCACGCCCTCGCTCGAAGAAATGGCGCACGTCGCCAGGGAAATGCAGCGTCAGGGCTTCACGATTCCGCTGCTGATCGGCGGCGCGACGACTTCGCTCGCGCACACCGCGGTCAAGATCGAGCCGAACTATGAACACCCGGTGGTCTACGTGAAGGATGCCTCGCGCGCGGTTGGCGTCTGCACCCAGCTGCTGTCGAACGATCTGCGCGACGCCTTTGTTGCGGAGGTCAAAGCCGACTACGCACAAACCCGCGAGCGCCACCTCAAGCACAAGTCCGACACCGTGCGTCTGTCGATCAACGAAGCCCGCGCGCACAAATTCGCCATCGACTGGACGGCCTACTCCCCGCCCAAGCCCGCGCAGCCCGGCGTGCACGTGCTGAAAGCCTACGACCTGCAGAAGCTGGTCGATGTCATCGACTGGACGCCGTTCTTCGCCTCGTGGGAATTGCACGGCAAATTCCCGAAGATTCTCGACGACGAAGTGGTCGGCGTCGAAGCCACCAAGCTCTACAACGACGCCAAGGCGATGCTGGCGAAAATGATCGCCGAGAACTGGATCGAAGCCCGCGCCGTGTTCGGCCTGTTCCCCGCTAACAGCGTCAACGACGACGACATCGCCGTTTACACCGACGAATCGCGCCAACAGACGCTGATGACCTGGCACAACCTGCGCCAGCAGATGAAAAAGCCCGAAGGCCGCGCCAATCTGTGTCTGGCCGATTTCGTCGCGCCGCGTGCATCCGGTGTCGCCGACTACCTCGGCGCATTTGTGGTGACCGCAGGCATCGGCGAAGACGAACGCGCCAAGGCCTTCGAAGCCGCCCACGACGACTACTCGGCGATCCTGTTCAAGTCGCTGTGCGACCGCCTCGCCGAAGCCTTCGCCGAGCACCTGCATCTGCGCGTACGCCGTGAATTCTGGGGCTATGCCGGTGAGGAAGCGCTCGCCAATGACGAGCTGATCGCGGAGAAATACCAGGGTATTCGCCCCGCCCCCGGCTATCCTGCCTGCCCCGAACACAGCGAAAAAGCGGCCTTGTTCGAGGTGCTCGACGCGACGAACAACATCGGCGTGGTGCTGACCGAGAACTACGCCATGTGGCCCGGCGCAGCGGTGTCAGGGTTTTACCTGTCGCATCCCGACAGCCAGTACTTTGCGGTGGCCAAACTGGAAAAGGACCAGGTCGCGGATTACGCGCGACGCAAGGGCTGGGATCTGGCGACGGCGGAACGCTGGCTGGCGCCGAATCTGGCCTACCAACCGAGTTGATCCAAGCCGGCTTATGCTTTCAAGTACAACTGTTTCAACCGACGACACCTGAGCGTTCATTACTGTTCGGCTCGGGGCCGTCTGGGGTCTCATGAATGACGGACTGCTCCATGGAATTTTTGTCGTGAATCTTCGAGGTAATAACGAGGTTGCCCGCCTGAAGCCGCATTTCCATTGTCATTTCACTAGCTTCGCTTTCTTTCAGCTTAGCTTTGATGTTGTAAACCATCATGCCGAAGCCTTTTCCATTCGCTGTTAGCTGCGCTCCCCCTGGATCTTTGCTCATCCTAAAAGTCATCGTCATATCAAAGATTGCTCGTTCACCTTCGATTTTCTTCAGCACATAGTGGGCTTTTGAATTTACCTTGATGGGCGATTGCCCAGGGACTGGCATGTCAAAGGGTACCTCAATGCTGTATCCGTCCCCGACCTTGAGCGGCTGTGAGGGGGCTGTGTCATTCAGAAGAGTAGAAGCGAATATGGACTTTACGGCTTCTCGTTTTTGCGCGTCGAGATTTCCCCCTTCCACACTATCGACCCGGGGTTTTCCCTGCCTGTTGCTTATGCCTTTTACTACCAACCCGACCATATTGTTCACATGATCGGGGAGTTGTATCCGATTGCCCATTCGGTCTTCCGAATAAACAGCCGCATCCTCGAATATCCGTTCGAAGGGGAAACTGCCCTCCGGATCGAGGTTGCCGGTCTTGGTCAAAATCTTTTGCGTTTTATAGGACGAGAACTTGAACGGGAAGGTAACGCCACGCAGTCGGTTCTTTTCGATTAGCTCCTCATCGCCTTTTAAGTCCAGTTCGAGTTCTGAACTGGAATTGAGCGTTACCCGCACTGTTTGGTTAGGTCGATCTGAATAGTCCAAATATATGAGTTGATCAGACAAGGCGCTGGTAGAAACCAAGCAAAGAAGGCTTGCGGACGTTAGATTCTTGATAATTTCGATCATTTCACCACCCTGTTTGATTCGCGAATCTGCCGGCGGGCTTGCTACCAGCCTTGTTCGAGCAGCTTTTCCAGCCAGAACAAACCGATCACCGTTTTAGTTTCGCAGATGCGGCCATCGCGCACCCAATCCATCGCTTCGCCGAACGGCAGGCGGAACACTTCCAGAAACTCGTCGGGGTCGCGCGCGTGGTCGCCGAGGGTGAGGCCGCGCGCCAGATAAAACGCCAGCCGCTCGTCGGAATAGCCGATGCACGGGTAGATGGTGGTGACTTCGCGCCACTCGCTGGCGGTGTAGCCGGTTTCTTCTTCCAGCTCGCGTTTGGCGCACACCAGGTCGGCTTCGCCGGCATCGATCTTGCCGGCCGGAAATTCGATGAAGTCGCGGTGCAGCGGATAGCGGTGCTGGCGTTCCAGCAGCACGTCGCCATTATCGAAAACCGGGATGATGACCACGGCGCCCGGGTGGACGATGTATTCGCGGGTGGATTCGCCGCCGTTGGGCAAGCGCACATGGTCGCGCTTGACGTGCATCAGCCGTCCCTGGAAGACGGTTTCGCTGGTCAGCGTGGTTTCGGTGAGGGAGATGGGATCGTCGATTTTCATGCACGCCATGATACCCAGCGCGGGCAAAAAAAAGCCGGGTTCTTGCGAACCCGGCGAATCGAGGAGTAAGACTCCTCAGCGGAGAACTTCTGCCTGCAGCGCAAACTACAAGCGAAGCCATCTTAAGAAGCCGGGCAAAAATTTGATATACAACTTTAGTTGTAGTCGGATTGTAACCAGCTGTTTATATTGATTTTAATTTTTCGCGAAGGGCGGAGTACTGGCGCCGGCTGACCATTAATCGCTCGTCCAGCCCGTCCAGGCGCAAAAAATGGCCGTCTTCGTCGCCGGGCAGCTTGCCGATTTCGCGGATGCGCGCACTGGCGACCAGGCAGTTGCGGTGGATGCGCAGGAAAACCGGGTCGAACTCGGTTTCCAGATGGGTCAGCGATTCCTCGATCAGGAATTCGCGCGCGGCGGTGCGTACCGTGACGTATTTCAGTTCGGCCTTGAGATACAGGATGTCGTCTACTGGGATCAGCACGATGCGGCCCTTTTCATTGAGCGACAAATGGGTGCGGGCCTTGGGGTGGGCGTCGCGCAACTGGTCGAGCGCGCCGTGGTTGAGGCGGTGGGCCCGCGACAGCGCGCGCACCAGCCGCTCTGCGCGCACCGGTTTCAGCAGGTAATCGACTGCGTTGAGGTCGAAGGCCTGGCAGGCATAGGCGTCGTAGGCGGTGCTGAAAATGATGGCCGGGGGCGGGGCCAGGCGGTTGAGATGGGCGGCGCATTCGAGTCCGTCCATGCCGGGCATGCGGATGTCGAGCAACACCACGTCGACCGGCTGCCGCTGGGCCTGTTCCAGTGCGTCGAGACCGTTGTCGGCTTCGGCGACGACATCGACCGCGAGTTGGTCCGCGCAGTCGGTCAGCAGATCGCGCAGACGGTGCCGCGCGGGCGCCTCGTCATCGACGATCAGGACGCGCAGGGGCGGGCTGGGTGGTGTGTTCACGGGTATAGGGGATCACGATGCTCACCTGGTAAACGGCGCCCAGCGGTTCCAACTTGAGTTGCGCGTCGAGGTCGAAATGCAGCAACAGGCGCTCGCGGATGTTTTCCAGCGCGATGCGGTTGCCCTTGTGGTGGCTGGCTTCGGCGGCAATGGGGTTGCGCACCACGATATGCACCTTGTCACCGCTGCGGTAGATGTTGAGGCTGATTTCGCCGCCCGCGGGCAGCGGTTCGATGCCGTGGTAAACCGCGTTTTCCACCAGTGGCTGGATCACCAGCGGGGGAATCAGCGCTTCGCCCGGCATTTTGCCGATGTGCCAGACCACCTGCAGGCGGTCGCCCAGGCGCAGCTGTTCCAGTTCCAGATAGGCGCGGGTCAGCGCGACCTCGTCTTCCAGCGGCGCCAGCTGGCGGGCATCGTTCATCAGTGCGCGGAACAGGTCGGCCATGTTTTCCAGCGCGTGCTCGGCGCGGCGCGGGTCGCTGCGCACCAGCGACAGCACGGCATTGAGGCTGTTGAACAGAAAGTGCGGGCGGATCCGCGCCTGCAAGGCCTGCAGCCGCGCCTCGGTAATGGCGGGCGACAACGCGCGTGCGCGCAGGTTGAAATACGCCAGCAGGCCTGCTCCGACCGCCAGCGAAAACAGCGCGACCCCGGCCGGCGAAAAAGCAGTCGATCCGGTCAGCAAGGGGTTGAACCAGGACCACACCAGCACTGGCACGATGGCGCCGATGGCCAGCGCGGCGCTCGCCCCCCAGCGATAAGGCAGGCGGCGCAGCCAGCGCCCCGCCAGACACAGCGCCAGCAGGCTCAGTAGCAGGGCCGGCTGCGCCAGTGCCGACAATGCGATGAACTCCGCCTGGAAGTCTGCCGCATTCGACGCCCGCGCCACGGCCCCGGCCGCCAGCGCGGCTTCCACCGTCAGCGCAATGCGCAGGTTCACCCCCAAATGGCAGAAGTTCGGTAATTCAACCAGCCGGTTGTTATGATTCTTTCTTTTCATACCCTGTCATTTGCCCCATGAGCACGCCATCGACGCCGCCAGCCGCGTGGTCGGGCCGGTTTTCCGAGCCCGTTTCCGAAATCGTCAAACGCTATACCGCGTCGATTCCCTTCGATTATCGGCTGGCCGAGTTCGATATTCAGGGTTCGCTCGCACACGCAGCCATGTTGCATCACGTGGGCGTCCTGTCCAAGGACGATCTGGCGGCGATCCAGCGCGGCATGGCCGAGTTGCTGGACGAAATTCGTGCCGGCGGCTTTGCCTGGTCGCTCGACAAAGAAGACGTTCACCTCAACATCGAAGCCGCGCTCACCGCCAAAATTGGTGATGCAGGTAAGCGCCTACACACCGGGCGCTCGCGCAACGATCAGGTGGCAACCGATATCCGCCTGTATCTGCGCGACGCCATCGACCGCATCGTGGCGGGGCTCAAGGCCTGCCAGACTTCGCTGATCGACCTGGCCGAACAGCATGCCGACACCGTGATGCCCGGCTTCACCCACCTGCAGGTCGCGCAGCCAGTCACCTTCGGTCACCACCTGTTGGCCTACTTCGAAATGCTGGCACGCGATGTCGAGCGCATGATCGACTGCCGCCGCCGCGTCAACCGCTTGCCGCTGGGCGCCGCCGCGCTGGCCGGCACCAGCTACCCGATCGACCGCGAATATGTCGCGCGCGAACTCGGGTTTGAAGCCGTATGCGAAAACTCGCTCGACGCCGTCTCCGACCGCGACTTCGCCATAGAATTTAGCGCCGCTGCTGCGCTGGTGATGACGCATCTGTCGCGCCTGTCGGAAGAGCTGATCCTGTGGATGAGCCCGCGCTTCGGCTTCATCGATCTGGCCGACCGCTTTTGCACCGGCTCCAGCATCATGCCGCAGAAGAAAAACCCCGACGTGCCCGAACTGGTGCGTGGCAAGACCGGTCGCGTCAACGGCCACTTGGTTGCCCTGCTGACCCTGATGAAAGGCCAGCCGCTGGCCTACAACAAGGACAATCAGGAAGACAAAGAACCGCTGTTTGACACCGTCGACACGTTGAATGACACCCTGGCGATCTACGCCGACATGCTCACCGGCGTCACCGTCAAGCCCGACGCGATGCGCGCCGCCGTGCTGCAGGGCTTCGCCACCGCCACCGATCTGGCCGACTACCTCGTGAAAAAAGGCCTGCCCTTCCGTGATGCGCACGAAGTCGTCGCGCGCGCGGTGCGCGCCGCCGACACCAGCGGGCGCGATCTGGCTGATTTGTCACTGGCTGAGTTGCAGGCGTTCAGCCCGATGATTGACGAAGGCGTCTATGCCGTGCTGACGCTGGAAGGCTCGCTGGCCGCGCGCGACCATATCGGCGGCACCGCGCCCCGGCAGGTGCGTGCGGCGATTGCGCGGGCAAGGCTGCGGATTTAAGCCAGCTTAATAAGCCGCAAATGCGGTGCTGCCGATCCCGCGGTGAGGATGGCGGTCGGCGCGGTCTGGATGTTAATCATTGCGCCCCTTGCCTTTGTCCTGGTCCTGGCCCTGGCCCTGGCCCTGGCCTTTGCCCCGTTCTTCATAGTGTTTCTGCACCATGGGGTCACGCGGCTGATAACGGTAGTGCTGCTGTTGGAGCTCATGCTGCTGCTCCACTTTTTGGGGATACCGATCCCCTGAGTATTGGCGCTGGTAGCTGGGCAGCGGTGCCGGCGCCGGTGCCGGGGCAGCCTGGCGTGCGCCTTTGTTCCAATCGCTTCTATGCTGCTCCCAGTCGGGGCCCCAGCGATCCCCCCAGCGTGGCGGCGCGTCGGGGCGCCAGCCATGGAAATACGGCGGGGGCCTGCGGTAGTAGCGCACCGGAACGCGCAGCACATACAGCGGCACATAAGCACGATCCACCCAATCCCACGGTCCGTTATACCAGCTGCTGACATACCAGCCGTCGCCATAGAACACCCAGTACAGGCCGTCGTAAAAGAAATAATTCGAATTGATGTGGGGGTCGTAGTACACCGGATAGCCGGGCACCGGAACAAGCCTCGGATAGGCTGGCAGGTTGATCCCGATGCGGATGCCGGGAACGCTGATGCCGATCCCGACACTGACCTCGGCGTGAGCTGCGGTTGTCGGAAAAAGCAGCATCGACAAAACAAGTAACAGGTAGCGCATGTCTGTCCTCCTGGTGGGTCAAAGGCCATCGCAGCGATGTTCATACCAATCGGCCACTTGCTGCGATGACGGGTAGCACGTTATGAGGTCACGATATGCCCCCGTTTCTACGCCTTGCTGGAATGATAGGAAATCCCAAGGCATTTGCTGGCGGAGGATGTTGGGGCGATGCGTTTACCGACCTCAGTCAATCGCTCTGTGTCTTCTCTGCGCGGGCCAGTTCACGCAAGCCGTCCAGTGCAAGTTTCAAGGTGGGGTTGTCGCTGTCGCGTGGGTACACCATCCAGGCGGGTAGCTTGAATTGTGGCGCGTCTGGCAGGCGCCACAATTGTCCGGCTTCAAGGTATTGCCGCACCAGACGCTGCGGAAAATAGCCGCTGCCGCCGTAGGCAAGCAGTTGCTGCACACCCAACCAGCCGATATTCGCAATCAGCGCGGGCGGGCCGGCCTCGGCAAAGTGATCGCTGAACTGGGCATGAAATTCCGGTCCCCAGTCGATGTGGATGTAGCCGCTATCGGGCCAGCCGCGCTTGAGGTCGCTGGTCACCAGCAGCAGGGTTTCGTCGAACAGGGGTTCGACTACCAGCCCGCTGCGCGAGGTGGGGGTGTACATCACGCCGATGTCCACCGTGCCTTCGATCAGACCCTGCATGATGTCGGGCTCGAAGCCGATTTCCAGTCGCAGCGAGACATCCGGCGCGGCTTCGCGCATCCACGCCACCCAGTGCGGCAGAAAGCCTTCCCACAACGCGATGCGGCCGGACAGCGTCAGCACGTCGCGAAAACCCTGCGGCAGGCCGACGTCGTGGTGCGCCTGCTCGACCGTGCGCACCAGGTTTTTGGCGTGGCGCAGAAAGCGTTTGCCGGCCGGCGTCAGCTCCGCGCCGTTGCGGCCGCGCTGGAACAACCGTCCGCCAAGCGATGTTTCCAGCGAGTGTATGCGCGCACTCACAGTGGACTGGGTGACGTGCAGACGGCTCGCGGCGGCGACAAAATTGCCGGTGGCGGCAACCATCAGAAAGGTGCGGGCGAGTTCGGTATCCATGGCTTTCCATCGGGTTTATCGATATTAGATAGCAAAATATATCGTTGGATGGATGGTTAGGGAATCCCTAAACTGGGCGCATCGTGAATTTCAGGGGACTGAAATGGATGCAATGACCCAGACTGTGATGCCCGAGCGCGATGCCGAGGGTTATCTGATCGAGCCCGGCGACTGGAACGAGGACGTGGCACGGGCCTTGGCGCAGGACGAAAATATTGCTCTGAACGACGACCATTGGGACGTGTTGCGTTTCATGCGGGAATTCTACGAGGAGCACCAGGTAGCGGCCGATGCCCGCTTCGTCATCAAGCATCTGGCCGAGCGCATGGGGCGCGAGGCGCAGAAGCACCTGTTCGTGCTGTTCCCTTACGGTTACGTCAAGCAGGCATGCAAGATTGCCGGCATGCGGCGCCCGCGCGCCTGGAGCACGGGCTAGACGGGAGCGTACGCATGGTGCGCAAACTGGCGTATTCCGTTTCGGAGCGTGAGCACTGGATATCGGCGGCAGGCGGCCTGCTCGGCATTCTGGCGGTGCTGTGGGTGAGCCACGCCCTGCTGGGCGACCACGCCGGGACCCTGGCCGTGGCCTCGATGGGCGCATCGGCGGTGCTGCTGTTCGCCGCGCCGCATGGCGCCTTGTCGCAGCCGTGGCCCGTGGTGGGTGGCCACCTGATTTCGGCGGCAGTCGGCGTCACCTGCACGCAATGGATTGCTGAACCGATGCTGGCGGCTGCCATCGCAGTCGCGCTGTCCATCGGTTTGATGTACGGGCTGCGCTGCCTGCATCCGCCGGGCGGGGCCACGGCCCTGTTTGCGGTGATGGGCGGCGAACCGATCCTGGCGCTGGGGTACGACTATCTTTTTGTACCGGTGCTGTTGAACGTTACGGTTTTGCTGATTGTTGCGGTGCTGTTCAATTTTCCTTTTGCCTGGCGACGCTATCCGCAGGCCTGGTGGCGTGAGTCGGTTGAAGCGCAGACAGCTGCCGAAGCGCTGCCCGAGGCGGCCAATGAACGCATGATTTCGCACAGCGATCTGGTGTATGCGCTGTCCCAGCTCGACACCTTCATCGACGTCAGCGAAGAAGACCTGCAGCGGATTTATGCGCTGGCGCTGGGCCGCAGGTCGCAAACGCACCTGCTCGAAGCGCTGCGGGAACAGGCGGGGCGCGCTTGAAACCCCCGCACTTGGCGGAGCATCAAGCGAGTATGTGGGGAGTGTTAATTGGTCGGGAAGGGCGTCGGGACAGCACGCAGGGCCACGTCGCCGGCATGTAGCTGGATCATCGCCCGCGCATGTGCGGTAAAGCGCGCCAGCGCTTCGCAGTTATCGGGGCTGGCGCAGCTTTTGTCCTCGATCAGCCGTGACACGGTCACCGCCAAGGCATCGCATGCTTTGATCAGGCGGTCGAACCGCGCGGCACCGGCACATTCGCGCAAGTTCAGCAAAGCCAGCGCATACGACGTAATGCCATCAGGCGTCAGGGCATCCGGGCTTTTGACGCATTGCATCGCCACCACATTTTCCAGCCTGCCCAATGCATCGAGGACCGCCGAAATCCCGTGAACAGGCACCGTCTGGCCTCGCTGCGGCAGCTTGTCCAGACGAAAAGACGCAACAACGCCAAATGCGTGTCGGGCATTCCGGTTTTGCGTAGCGCGCATGGCAACTCCCCGTGATTGAGACGGCCAGCGAACAGGTGTTTGCGGCGCTGGCTGACCAGTAACGGCGGATGCTAACCGGACTTTAATGAATGTACCAATAGAAAATAGTTGTTTTGTACTACTTTAAGCCATTGATAATATAAGCATATTCTTAATTATTGCCTTGGCGGGGCTGGGCACCGATGAGCCACCGCTACTAGGGGCATGCAGACAAATAGGCGTCGCCTGCGCTTAGTGCGTGGGGTTAGGTTTCTCTTTGCAACGTAAACAGGAATTCGATTGCCTCATCCCCAAAACCCGAAAACAAGAACTTTGACTTTGATGAGTCCGCAAAACCATATCGCTGCTTGTAGTCGGCTACACCTCCGTCAGAGTCGCGGAAGTCGACGAACTTCACATAGTCTTTGAGCGTGCGATCAAGCCAATGGGTGTCCCAGGAGTAGCCTTGGTAGTTGCGAATCATTTGGTACAAGCCAATGCGGATGTACTCATCGTGCGACGGCAAAGAAAAGCCGATGACGTTAACGCCGAGATTCATGCCACCTGAACGACCCATACCGTTCCAGAAGCTCAACAGCGGCTCAGCATAGACGAACTTCACATGCGAGGGCGATAGTAAGAACGGTGCCTCAAGACCACGATCCCGACAGTAATAACGATCAACGTGCTTGATCCTATGCAAGTACTGCAACGGATCATCTGCGCCACGAGGGCCCTCGACCAAAGTGGTGACTTCGTATCGATCTGGAAAGTCAAAGATGGAGTGAAGGACGGGGCCATCCTGTTTGCGTGGACCCAAGGAGGCACGCAGTGTCCGATACTGCTTGTCGTGGAACCAGTCGACTGACCCGTGCATCTTCAACAGCACTACCTCTTCGCGCTGAGAGTCGACCGTATTGGAGTGCTTTCCGATGCTCGCGAATCGATGCGGGAAGAGCCTGTAGGGCTTGCCAACGTGTTCAAGGGCCCGTTCGAGCAACACGTCGTAGTTGAAGGTCAGTATCCAGTCATGAACAGACAGGTTCTCGGCGAAGCGATAGTAGGCAGCTGGAAGTTGGTCGGCGGGCGGCGTGTGGGACTGAATAACTTCGCCGATCGCGGCACGAATCATGAGTTGAGATTCGTTCCCTTCCTGACTCCATGTGTCGCTGCCGCGCAATTCTAAGAAGTGTTCGATGTCGAGGTACGAAAGGAACGCTTCAAGGTCTACAGTGTGCTCGAAGATATTAACGCCGTCTGCGATGCGCCTATAGCGGATGTAGGCATCAAGGTCCCGCTGGAACTTGGTATCATGACCATGCCGACGCTCAATCACTGCTTTGACCAATGGGAAGAGCTGCGAAGCAAGTGGCAAGCCCGCCAACCTGGAAAAGCCTGCTCCTAGGACAAAGATACGAAAGCCGGGATGTGCGGACGCCATTTGAGAAACCTAGCGCTCATCTTTCCACCACCTCACCGCAACACCACCCGCTCCACCACAAACAGCAAGGCCGAGATCAGGCCGACCACCAGCGCGAAGCGCAGTACGCGGCCGATATACCCGAGGTATTTGCGGTTGCCGGTGAACAGCCACGCCAGCCCGAGCGCCACCACTGCAACGACGAGGGCGACGATCAGCAGGCGCAGGACGATCATGCGGCGGCGAGGGGATGCAGGCGGAGGAAGGCGGGGGGAACCTCTTCGTCGCGTTCGAAGCTGACGTATTCCCACGACTCCTGGTGCTGCAGCAGTTCGCGCAGCAGCGCGTTGTTCAGCGCATGCCCCGATTTGTAGGCTTCGAAGGCGCCGATGATGGGATGGCCCAGCAGGTAGATGTCGCCGATGGCGTCGAGCACTTTGTGTTTGACGAACTCGTCGTCGTAGCGCAGGCCGTCCTGGTTCAGCACGCGGAATTCGTCCATGACGATGGCGTTGTCGAGTGAGCCGCCGAGCGCCAGGCCGTTGTTGCGCAGGTATTCGACTTCGTGCATGAAGCCGAAGGTGCGCACACGCGCGACTTCCTTGGTATAGGCGCTGTCGGCAAAATCGATGGTGACGGTCTTGCCGCTCTTGTCGAATACGGGGTGCTTGAAGTCGATGGTGAACTCGACCTTGAAACCGTTGTGCGGTACGAAGCGCGCCCACTTGTCGCCGTCGCGCACTTCGATCGGTTGCTTGATACGTACGTATTGCTTCGCCGCATCCTGTTCGACGATGCCGGCGGATTGCAGTAAAAACACGAAAGGCGCGGAGGAGCCGTCCATGATGGGAATTTCGGGGCCGGTGAGATCGACCAGCAGGTTGTCGATGCCCAGCCCGGCGAGGGCGGACATCAGGTGCTCGACGGTGGACACTTTGGCTGCGCCCGATTCGAGCATGGAACACAGCCGGGTGTCGGTGACGAGATAAGGGTCGGCCTTGAGTTCGGCCGGCGGATCGAGGTCGATGCGGCGGAACACGATGCCGGTATTGGGCGCAGCCGGGCGCAGCGTCATCTCGACCTTGACGCCGGAATGCAGGCCCACGCCGGCAGCCTTGACCGACGATTTCAATGTGCGTTGCTTGATCATCTCGTCATTTTAATCACTTTGGGGGCGAACGATCCCGGCCTGGCACGCATGGCGTGCCAGGTTGCAGCCGTCGCAGGCCATCTCTACCCGCAAGCACCCGAAGGGCATAAAGGGCAGGCCGTGGTTGTAAAGCCGCTAAAGCCCTGAAGGACTCCGATCCACTATGGGCTGAAGCCCAGGTGGAATCGTATGCGGCAACAACCACGCTCAGTCTGCCTGGCGACGCAGGAAGGCCGGGATGTCCAGGTGGTCGACGCCGGAATCGCTCATCGCCTGAACCCGGGTGCGGCGGGTGGTCATGACGCTGGGCAACTCCTCATCGCTGCCGAGCGTCATCACAGCATCGTCGGTGCCGGTGCGGATGATCTGCATCGGACGGGTCTGCTGGCGGGCGACCGGGCTGCCGAGGCCGGTGGCGACCATGGTGACGCGCAGCGCATCTTCCATGCTGTCGTCGAGCACCTGGCCGACGATGACGGTGGCTTCTTCTGCGGTGAAGGCCTTGATGGTGTTCATCACTTCGTGGATTTCACGCATCTTCACCGTGCTCGATGCGGTGATGTTGACCAGCACGCCGCGCGCGCCGGCCAGATTCACGTCTTCCAGCAGCGGGCTGGCGACGGCCTGTTCGGCGGCAATGCGGGCGCGGTTTTCACCGCTGGCCTGAGCCGAGCCCATCATCGCCATGCC
Source organism: Thiobacillus sp. (assembly GCA_020057245.1). GTDB lineage: Bacteria > Pseudomonadota > Gammaproteobacteria > Burkholderiales > Thiobacillaceae > Thiobacillus. Next base: position 46,314 of record JAGVGD010000150.1, read on the forward strand.
CATCTCAGACATCACGGTGCGCACGTCGGCAAAGTCGACGTTGACCAGACCGGGGCAGTTGATGACTTCGGCGATGCCACCGACAGCGCCGTGCAGCACGTTGTTGGCGGCCTTGAAGGCATCGAGCATCGACACGTCGTCGCCCAGCACCTGCATCAGCTTTTCGTTGGGGATGATGATCAGCGAATCGACGTGCCTGGACAGCGCCTCGATGCCGGCGTTGGCGGCGCGCACGCGCTTGCCTTCGAACATGAAGGGCTTGGTGACGACCGCCACGGTCAGGATGCCGAGTTCCTTGGCGACTTCGGCCACCACGGGGGCGGCACCGGTGCCGGTGCCGCCGCCCATGCCGGCGGTGATGAACAGCATGTCGGCGCCGTCGATCAGTTCGGCGATGCGCTCGCGGTCTTCCAGTGCGGCTTCACGGCCGATATCCGGGTTCGCGCCTGCGCCCAGACCCTTGGTCACGCCATTGCCGAGTTGCAGTTGCAGCTTGGCCTGGTTGCGGTTGAGCGCCTGCGCGTCGGTGTTGATGGCGATGAATTCCACGCCGGTCAAACCCGAGCTGATCATGTGATCGACGGCGTTGCCGCCGCAGCCGCCGACGCCAATCACCTTGATCACTGCATCCTGGGTATCTACATCCATCAATTCAAACATCGTGCTTCCTCCTTATTGCTAATCAAAAACCCCAAATCCTTTGGTGTGTCTGCCTGGATGGTTTGTCTGCATCCGGCACAACCGCCAAATCCCGTTTCAACGTCGCGCGCGTGGATCACGCGGCGGCGTCAGAAATTCCCCTTGAACCAGCTTTTCATGCGTTCCAGAATGTCCTTCAGGCTGCTGCCCGACAGCTTCGGCGCATCGCGTCCGCGCGCTTCCAGCCCGGCCAGCAACAAGCCCATGCAGGTGGCGTAGCGCGGGTTGTGCATGACGTCCGACAGCCCGCCTTCGTAGCGCGGCCAGCCCATGCGCACCGGCATGTGGAACACCTCTTCGCCGAGCTCAACCATGCCCTGCATGCCGGCCGAACCGCCGGTGATGACGATGCCGGAGGACAGCAGCTCTTCGAAACCGGAGCGGCGCAGTTCGGCCTGCACCAGCGAATACAGTTCTTCCATGCGCGGCTCGATGAACTCGGCCAGCGTCTGCTTCGACA
>JAGVGD010000023.1 GCA_020057245.1 Thiobacillus sp.
CGAGCGTCAGCGTCGCCTCCGGCAGCGGATCGCCCGCCGCGTCGTAGCCCGCACCGCCGATGGGCGCGGTTTCCATTTCGATTTTCGCGCCGTCGCTTTTCAGGACATTGAGCACCTTGACCGCTTGCGCGACAATTTCCGGACCGATCCCGTCGCCGGGGAGAACTGCAATTTTCATAAGTAAACCTTACTCACCGCCCACCACGCTGCGGGGAATCCTTGTTAAGCAAACAGCCACGGCGCTTCGATCCTGCGCTGCGCTTCGTAGGTTGTGATTTTGTCCGCCTGCAACAGCGTCAAGCCGATATCGTCCAGACCATTGAACAAGCGATGCTTGCGTCCCGCATCCACGGCAAAGGGAATGACTTCACCGGTGGGCGTGGTGACGGTTTGCTTGCCCAGATCCACCGTCAACGCATAGCCCTCGCTGGCTTCGCATTCCTTGAACAGCCGGTCCACGATGGCGGCATCCAGCACGATGGGCAGGATGCCGTTCTTGAAACAGTTGTTGAAGAAGATATCGGCGAACGACGGCGCAATGATGGCGCGAAAGCCCGCATCTTCAAGCGCCCACGGCGCATGCTCGCGACTCGATCCGCAACCGAAATTGTCGCGTGCCAGCAGCACGGAGGCGCCCTGATAGCGCGGCTGGTTCAGCACGAAATCGGGGTTCAGCGGGCGATCGTGATTCGACTTGCCCGGCTCGCCGTGGTCCAGATAACGCCACTCGTCGAACAGGTTAGGGCCGAAACCGCTGCGCTTGACCGATTTCAGGAACTGCTTGGGAATGATGGCATCGGTGTCGACGTTGGCACGGTCGAGCGGCACCACCAACCCATCCAGGGTCGTAAAAGCCTGCATGCCTATCAGTTGCCGGCCTTGCTGCCGGCTTGTTCGATCGAGTCGCCCGCTTTCTGGACGTCCTGACCAAAGCCCTCCATCGTGTTACATCCAGCCAGGGTCAGCGCAGCGGCAATCAAAATAGCAATCATTGGTTTCATGAGGGTTTCCTTAAAAGTTACGAACATCAACAAAATGCCCGGCACACGCTGCGGCTGCAGCCATCGCCGGACTCACCAAATGCGTTCTACCGCCCTGCCCCTGCCGCCCTTCGAAATTGCGGTTGGATGTGGAAGCACAACGCTCGCCCGGCTCCAGCCGGTCGGCATTCATCGCGAGGCACATCGAGCAACCGGGCTCGCGCCACTCGAATCCTGCTGCGACAAAAACTTTGTCCAGTCCTTCAGCCTCAGCCTGCTGTTTGACCAGACCTGAACCCGGCACCACCATCGCCAGCTTGACGTTGGGCGCGACCTTGCGGCCTTTGGCCACGCTGGCGGCTTCGCGCAAGTCTTCTATCCGCGAGTTGGTACACGAGCCAATAAACACCTTGTCCACTGCAATCTCGGCCAGCGGCGTACCCGCCTGCAGACCCATATACTCCAGCGCGCGGATCCAGTCATGCCGCTTGGTTTCGCTCGGCGCGGTGGCCGGATTCGGCACGCGACCGTTGATCGTCGTCACCATCTCGGGCGAAGTGCCCCAGGTGACCTGCGGCTCGATGCGGGCCGCGTCGAGTTCGACTACGCGATCAAACACGGCGTCAGCATCCGAATGCAGGGTGTTCCACCAGGCGACGGCCTTGTCCCAGGCAGCGCCCTTGGGCGAGTAAGGACGGCCCTTGACGTAATCGATCGTGGTCTGGTCAACGGCCACCATGCCGGCGCGGGCACCCGCTTCGATCGCCATGTTGCACAGCGTCATGCGGCCCTCCATCGTCAGCGCACGAATCGCGCTGCCGCCGAACTCCAGGGCAAAGCCGGTGCCGCCGGCCGTGCCGATCTCGCCGATGATGGCGAGCGCGATATCCTTGGCGGTGACGCCCTTGCCCAGCACGCCCTCGACTTTCACCAGCAGGGTTTTCGACGGCTTCTGCCACAGGCATTGCGTCGCCAGCACGTGCTCGACTTCGGAAGTGCCGATGCCGAACGCCAGCGCGCCGAATGCCCCGTGGGTCGAGGTATGCGAATCGCCGCACACCACGGTCATGCCCGGCAGGGTCAGGCCCTCTTCCGGACCGATGACGTGGACGATGCCCTGACGGATATCGTCCATCTTGAATTCGGTGATGCCGAACTCGGCGCAGTTGGCGTCGAGCGTTTCCACCTGCAGGCGCGACACCGGATCGGCGATGCCCTGACTGCGGTCGGTAGTCGGTACGTTATGGTCGGGCACGGCGATCGCCGCATCGACGCGGCGCGGCAGGCGGTGCGCCAGCTTCAGGCCTTCGAACGCCTGCGGGCTGGTGACTTCATGCACCAGATGGCGGTCGATGTACAACAGGGTGGTGCCGTCCGCTTCGACATGGACGACATGGGCGTCCCACAATTTCTGGAATAAGGTGAGTCCGGGCATGCGGAATATTGGCTAACGCGCGTTAAACGCTGATTATTTCATAGGTTCAGTGCGGCTGGCACGGCTTTTGTTTGACGCCATTTCGACTTCCGCTATTTTGATTTACCCCATACGGCGTAGACCGCCCACGCCAGCGCCGCGCTTATCGCGGCCAGGGTAAACGTCCAGGCCGATCCGATCGACTCCCAGGTCAGCCCGCTGGCCAGGCCGCCAATGGTGCCGCCGACGCCGTAGGACAAACTGGTGTACAAGGCCTGCCCGCGCGCCTGGTGGCGGCCGCGAAAGTGCTGGTGGATCAGCGCCACCGCCGCCGCATGATAGGTGCCGAAACTGAACGCGTGCAGCGTCTGCGCGCCCCACACCAGCCAGGCCGACTGCACGCCCCAGGCGATGATCAGGAAGCGCAGCGCCGCCAGCGCGAAACTCGCCAGAATCAGCTGGCGCGGCGTCACCCGCGCAAAAATGCGCGGAATGATCAGGAAAATGCCGATCTCGCACAGCACACCCAGCGCCCACAACCAGCCGACGGTGGACTTGTCGTAGCCGTGATCCACCAGATAGATGGAGTAAAAGGTGTAGTAAGGCCCGTGCGTCACCGCCATCAACAGGCAGGCGGCCAATAAGGAAGCCACCTCGGGTCGCCTCACGATCATCCACACCGAGTGATCGTCGCTGGGGTGCGGCAAAATCTCGGACTCGGGGATGGTGCGCGCCGACACGACGATGCCCAGCATCACCGCCAGCACCGCCCACGGCAGCCAGCGGATCGAAATCGTGTCGAAAGCGTAGCCCAGCCCCACCACCATCATGATGAAACCGACCGAGCCCCATAGCCGAATGCGGCCGTAGGCATCGCTGCGCTCACCCAGATGCGACAGTGTCATCGCCTCGACCAGCGGCAACGACGCGCTCCAGAAAAAACTCAGCGCCGCCATGACCGCGAACAGCCACCAGAAACTGTCGCTGACGAACACGCCGGCGAACACCACCACGCTGCCTGCCGCTGCGATCTGCACAATGGAGGTGCGCCTGCCGGTCTGGTCGGCGATATGCCCCCAGATATTCGGCGCGAATATCCGCATCACCTGCAGCAACGACATCAGCACGCCGATCTGGAATGCGTTGAACGCCAGCGATTGCAGATACAGCCCCCAGAACGGCGACATCGCACCGACGAAGGCAAAGTAGAAAAAATAGAAACCGGACAGCCGCCAGTAGGGAACTGCTTTCATGCGGCCGGATTATCCGCGAACCCGGCGCGAAACTCGCTCAGCCGGTGCGGGCTTTTTGCAGCGCGGCGAAAAGGAACTAGCGCGGCGATGTATCGGGCGCCATGGCGGGGGCGGCATACCACTGATCGCGCGGCACTACCTTGGCCTGCTCGGGGTCACCTTCGTAGGCCGGGGTCATGATCTGTACGCCGTATTCGTTGAACGCATCGAGAATATTCCGGTGCAGTTGCGCGTACAGCCGGTTCATCGCCTGGGCGTCGTCGCAATACACGTTGACTTCATATGTGACGTCGAAACTGCCCAGCTGTTTCTGCAGCACGAAAGGTTTCGGTTCCTTGAGCAGGCCGTCGGTACGCTCGGCTGCCTGCAGCAACATCGCCTCCACCTGGCGCCACGGCGTTTCGTAACCGATCCCGACCGTTGCATGCAGGATCAGCTGCCCCTTGCGTGCCAGCGTGCTGTAGTTCACCACGCTGTTGTTGAGAATGACCGAATTGGGAATGACGATTTCTTCGTTCTTCGGCGTGCGCAAATGGGTGACCAGCAAGCGCGACTCGGTGATATCGCCCACGTAGTCCTCGATCTTGACGCGGTCGCCGACGCGGAACGCGCGGCGGTAGATCATGGTGTAGCCGGCAATGATGTTGCCGATGACCGACGATGAGCCGAGTGAAACGATCACCCCGAGAAACAGGGAAATGCCCTTGAACGCATCCGACTGTGAACCCGGAATATAGGGGTAGGCCACCACCAGTGCGAATGCGATCACGAAAAACCGCACCAGCCGGTAGGTGGGCCAGGCCCAGTCCCGTTCGAAATGCACCAGCGGGGTGGTGCCTTCCGCCAATGCCAGGAAGAACAGGCGGATTGTCTTCAGCAGATAGCGCGTCACGAAGACCAGAATGACCAGGAAGATCAGATCGGGAATCGCCGCCAACACGCTGTTGCCCATGGAACGCAGCGGATCGACCAGCAGCGTCCACAGTTGCGTGGCAAACAGCCGCGTCCACGGAAACAGGTGCAGCGCATAGTCCAGGTAAAAAATGCCTGCAGCAACGGTCGCCAGGGTCCAGACAAGCTTCCGCGCCCCGCGCAAGGCACTCCATAGATGTGATGCGCTGATCAGCCGCAGGGAGCGGTGTTCCAGCCCGGCCAGCTGGTCCTTGACGCGGCCGTCAAGCTCCTGGTCGATGCGCCGCACTGCGCGTTTCCCGAGCCAGATGAACAGCAGCAAGGCCAGCGTTGCGATCAGCACCTGCCCCGCGCTGCGCAGCAGGTATTCGCTGGTGCGATCGCGCCGGTAGGTTTCGATTGCCTCGCCTATGCGCTTGACGTACAGGCGTGCGAGGAGCGGACGATTCACATCCTCCATTTGGGCATCCAGGTCGGACACAACCATGATGAACTGCTCGCCCAGCGCGATACGCGAGCCGTCGGCTGTCTCGGTAACGGTCAGCGCCCTGGATGACAGGGCAGGATTCTCTGCAAATGCCTCGATCCGTGCCTGAATTCCTCTGGCACGGTCTTTGGCCGGAAAGGCATGGATGCCGCTTACGTCAAACAGATCCACACCGTCGACGATGACCGGCGCTTCCGTCACGGTCGGGGGCGATGGCGGGGGAACGGCCTCTGCTTCTGCCGCACGGGCCATAAGCGGCCCGCACAGGCCTGCGACCAGCAGCCCCATGCAGGCCCACAGGCTCAGTTCGCGGAAGCCTTTGCAGCGCATCATGAAGTTGCAACCCATACGTCCCTCCATCACATCATCGTTCGAGCGGGTAGCGCCCGCACCCGGTTTCAGGCGGTTCCGTCCGGATCGCCCGATTTAAAACATCGGACCCAGGCGCAGGAAGGCCGTGCCGGTTCCGCCTTCGGCAAACCCCAACCCGAGATACAAAGGACCAATCGGGGTGTCCGCGCCAAAGAACACGCTGCCATTGAACAGTCCGCTGCTGAAACTGACGTCGCTGCTCCTCTGCCAGGCGTTGCCGAACTCGATCGATCCCCCCACGTAACCGGGCAGGATCTTGGTATCCAGGATGCGCCGGTAGTAAACCAGGCTGGCAACGCCGACATGCTGTCCGCTCAACTGGTCGGGGCGAAAACCCGAAAGATTGAGGAAGCCGCCGGTGCGGAATCGGCTCTCCAGCGGTGCGTCGTCGTCAACCGTGGAATCCAGACGAAACGAACCAATAAAACGGTTGCGACCCTTCGTATAGGCCTGGGTATACGACATAAGCACTTGATTGAAGTCTTGATCCGCGCCCAGCGATTCCTGGCTGGCGATCAGACCGATCGCCCCTTTGTGGCCGCTACCCGGAAAGTAAAGACTATCCAGTCGGTCTACCGCGAGCCGTGCATAAAGCTGCCCAAGCTGAAAGTCGCCCTCCAGGCCAGGCGGGCCAATGACGATATCCACGTCCCCCTCGCTCCAGAGAAAGCCAATCCGGGCCTGTCCCCAGGTGCCGAATTCACGGCCAAAACCAAGATCAAGCACAGCGCTTGAAACATCGTACTGAGCTATTGCATCGTTGCCGTTATAGACATTGAACTGATTGCTGGACCAGCCAATACGAGGATTGATGAAGTAACGCGAAGCAGAATCAAGCGGCTGATACCACTCGGCGGCAATTGCCGGGCTCTGGCCGACCTGCAGAGCGAGTCGAATCTCGCCGTTCAGCGAATTGATCGCCGTACGGGTATAGAGTACGCCAAGGTTGTAGGTGCTTTCGTTATTGAAATCGGAAGCCAGTTCCATGCCGAACTGCAGGTAGTTGGGGCCCCATGACTTTTCCCGGGCGTGCAAAACCAGACCGGTTTTACCGCCCTCTTCCACCACTTCGTAGCGCACGCTCTCGAACACGTCGAGACCATAAACCTCGTTGATATCCTTATCGAGCTGCGCGCTGTTCAGCGCCTGCCCTGGCTTCAGGCGAATGTGCGACAGAATGACCGCGTCGCTGATTTGCGACTGATTGTCCAGCCGCACGAAATCAATGATGGGCTGTTTGTCAGGGACTCCCTGCCTGGCCTCGAACTGCGTGCTGCTGACTGACAGCTTCTGCAGCGCAGCCAATTGACTGCGCGCCGCAGCTTCACCGATCACGATGCCCTCGCCCGCCCGATTGAAATCACCGCTACCCAAATCCCCCAGTTGGGGCTTGATCAGAATATCGGTCGGTTTCAGCGTGGCCAGCTGCTCCTCCACGTTGCGCTCGGAGAGGACATTGGTGAGCTGAGCCACGACATCAAGCGCGCCCTTGATTTGATCGCGCGAATACAGGCCGCTGCCGACATCGACCACGATCACGATATCCGCGCCCATGTCGCGTGCCACGTTTACCGGCACGTTGTTGGCCACCAACCCGTCCACCAGCAGCCTGCCATCGATTTCCACCGGGTCAAATGCGCCCGGCACCGCCATGCTGGCGCGAATGGCGCGTGCCAGTTCGCCGGATTTCAAGACCACCGCCCGACCCGTTTCGAGATCGGTGGCGACCGCGTGGAATGGAATCGGCAGTTTGTTGAAGTCGTGGATATTCGCCGCACGCACGGTGAGGCGGCTCAGCTGCAAATCGAATTTCTGACCGTGAATGTAGGCCAGCGGTGTCTTCACCTCGCCTTCGTCGCTTAACCCCAACCTGGGCTTGACCATGTACAGGTTGTCGTCCAGCTTGCGGCGAAACGAACGGTCGGTGCGTTGCGGCTCGTCGAGAAAGGTATCGTCCCAGTCGATGGTCTTCAGCTCGTGTCCGATTTCGTCGGGCGTGAAGCCCGCCGCATAGAGCCCGCCAACAATCGCGCCCATGCTGTTGCCGGCAATGTAATCAATCGGGATATGCAACTCTTCCAGCACCTTCAATACACCCACATGCGCCGAGCCGCGCGCACCGCCGCCGCCCAGTACCAAGCCGATCTTGGGGCGCTGCGCCGGATTGGATGCCTGCGGCACGGGCTTGCCCGACTGCCCGACCGGGGTTGCCTGCTGCGCGGAAGCGGCCTCGACGGGACCAGACAGCGTAGCCAGCGAAACAACAGCAGCCAGCGCAACGGACGCCAGCGGTCGTGAACGGGATAAGACGTAGCAGTTAAACATGGTGAAAAAGTCAGGGCTCGAATGACGCCGATTATAGGTCCCCACCATGACCGCCATGTTGGCTCAAAGTACAATCCGGCTTAATTTTCCTACCCGCCAGCGTCTCGCCATGATTCGATTTCTCAAACTGATCGGCCGCCTGGGCCTGTGGACTGCTTTGTTTGCCCTCACCGCCTGGGGCTGCGCCGCCCTGTGGTTTGACGGCCCGGCAGCGCGTCCGCTGGCCGGCCTGCTTGCGCTGGTCTATGCGCTGAGCATGCTGGCATTGCCGGTTCTGATCCGTCCCCAACGGCGCGGGATGCTGGCCAGCCTGATCCTGTTTGCCATTCTGCTCGGCTGGTGGCTCGCCATTCCCCCCAGCAATGCACGCAACTGGCTGCCGAATGTGGCCAATCCGCCTTCAGCCCGCATCCAGGGCAACATCGTCACTGTCCGTAACCTGCGCAATTTTGATTACCGCTCCGAAACCGACTTCACCCCACACTGGGAAACCCGCACCTACGACCTGTCGAAACTGCGCGGGCTGGACCTCTACGTCATCTACTGGGGCTCGCCCAGCATTGCCCACACCATCCTCAGCTGGCAATTCGACGACGGCCAGCATCTGGCCGCCTCCATCGAAACCCGCACTGAAACCGGCGAAAGCTATTCTGCCGTGCGTGGGTTCTTTCGCCAGTTCGAGCTTTACTACGTCATCGCCGATGAGCGCGACGTGGTCGGCCTGCGCACCAACCACCGGCGCGAAGACGTCTACCTGTATCGCCTGCGCACCCCGCCCGCCCGCGCCCGCGCACTGTTGCTGGACTATCTGAAGACAGTCAACCGGCTGTCCAATGAGCCCGAGTGGTACAACGCCTTCAGCCACAACTGCACCACCACCATCCGCCTGCACGCGGGCAACGCCATCAGCGCAATCCCGCTTGACTGGCGCTGGCTGGCAAACGGCTACCTGGACTCCCTGCTCTACGAAGAAGGCGTGATCAACCGGACCCTGCCCTTTGCCGAGCTCAAGTCGCTGAGCTACATCAACCCGCGCGCGCAGGCCGTGCCGCTGGACAGCGACTTTTCCAGCGCAATCCGCAAGGGCATTCCGCCGCGCCCGGCCCCACCGCTGGAGTGATTAATCGGCTGCACTTGTTGCGGCGAGGCATCCAGTCGACCGTGAAACGGCGACTGGATGCCGGCCGCCCCTTGCCCAAAGCCACAAATCCCCACATACTCGGCGCACAGGCAGTTGAGCGTTCTCGACTGGTTTTTTGGCCCGATTCCACTACGCCGTATTGAAATCCAACCATATTGAAATCCACTGTGGCGCCTCCCAGCACTTCAATGATCGAACTGCCCGACCTGCGACTTGATGACGCCAGCGCACTGCTCGCGCACGATGGCAAAAACAGCGAGCTCCAGCGCGACGAATCGCCTACCGAATATTTGCAGCGGGTGATTGACAGCCTGTGCGAACTCTCCCTCAAGGACCCCTTGACCGGTCTAGGCAACCGCCGGCATTTTCATGCCGCACTCGAACGCCAGATCGAAACGGTTGCGCGCTCCGGCGAATCGGTCCTGCTGCTGATGCTGGATATCGACCATTTCAAAAGCATCAACGACACCCACGGCCATCTGGCGGGGGACCAGGTATTGCGGGCAATTGCGCACTGCCTGGCAGGCTGCGTGCGCCCGGTGGACACGGTCGCCCGCTATGGCGGCGAGGAATTCGCCATCATTCTGCCCAACTGCCGCCCGCTGTTCGGGCTGGCCCTGGCCGAACGTATCCGGCGGACGGTTGCCGGGCTTTCGGTGCCGGTCAGCCCCCTGCTCAACCTCCAGGCCACGATCAGCATCGGCGGCGCCTATGCCCCGGAATGGGTACGCTCCACCACCGAGCTCTGGATCGAGCGCGCCGACAACCAGCTTTATCGCGCCAAATCCAATGGCCGCAATCAGGCCTGTATCGATCAACCCCAGGAACTTTCGGTAAGCGCGGAAGAAAAAGGCTTGCTGTTCAGCCATCTTGCCGTGGACAACGCGAACCCGTTTGAGTCCGGTCCGGGCAATGTCACAAACCGAGTAAACGCATGAACGATGTACTGACCCCCCCCACGCAAAATCCGGACGCTGCCCAGGTGCCGCTCAAGCCGCTGGGCAAGGTGCTCGCCGTCACCAGCGGCAAGGGCGGCGTGGGCAAAACCTTTGTTTCGGCCAATCTGGCGGCCGCGCTCGCCAAGCGGGGCCACAAAGTGCTGGTGCTCGATGCCGACCTCGGGCTGGCGAATCTCGATGTGGTGCTCAACCTCTATCCCAAAATCACCCTGCATGACGTCTTTACCGGCAAGGCCCGCCTGGACGAGGCGATCCTGCCGGCGCCGGGCGGGTTTTCCGTGCTGCTGGCCGGCTCGGGAATGGTCGAGTATTCGCGCCTGACATCCGAAGTCCGCAACGAATTCCTGCGCGTGATGAACAGTCTGGTGCCGAATTACGATGTGGTGATACTGGATACCGGCGCAGGCATTTCCGACGTCGTGCTGTTTGCCGTCTCGCTGGCGTCCGAAGTGCTGATGGTGGCCACCCCCGAACCCACCTCGCTCACCGACGCCTACGCCACCATCAAGGTGCTGGTGGGGCAGCAGCAGCGGCAGATCATCCGCGTCATCATCAACCAGGCCACCCGCCCGGGCAGCGGTGCGGCGATCACCAACCAGCTGCAGCAGGTGCTCGACCGTTTCGTCGTGACCGGGCTCAACCAGCCGATTCGCCTCGTTCACCTGGGCGATATCCCGGTTGATCCCGAAGTGCGCCAGGCCATCATGCGACGCCAGTTGATGATGCAGGCCACGCCCGGCTGCCCCGCTGGCATGGCGCTCACCCAGCTGGCCCGCAATCTGGAAGACAGCGTGATTCCCCGCGCCGCCTGAAGGCGGCTGCAGCAGCCTTTTTCGTAAAGCGGGTTAGCGCGGCGCCGGCGTGGTCTGCACCAGCGCCATCACCCGTTCCGGCTCCATCCTCAGCAGATCGCCGATGTCCCGATAATCATCCGGCAAGGCCGCGTTATCCCAGCCTTGCGCTGAATGTCGCGCCAAATTGACCGCCAGGGTGACATTACGCACCCGCGACGTTTTCGCCAGCGCCGGATCGAGCACATTTTGCAGCAGCTCCGGCAAATGCCAATCGATGGCCAGTTGGCGCTGCAACTCCACTCCGGTAAAACCCAGCACGCGCTTTTGCGCATCGGAACTGCGCAAGGACGCATCGGCTCGCTGGAGCCGCCGTATGTCCAGCATTTGCACCGGGCTGAAGCACCACATCAGCATCTCGGTCACATGGGCAAGCAGGGTGGATACATGCACTTCTTCCGCATGCAGATCGTGTAGACGCAAGGCCCAGTCATAGGCGTAATAAGCCGAACGCTGCGCGCGGCGCACCGTCTGCAGCAGCTGCACCAACGCCTCGATATGCCCCTGCAGCATGTCTTCCACGACCGGGGCGGCCGGCACTTCACGGAAGAAAGTATCGACTCCCAGCATCAGCAAAGCCTGCTTCACGTCGACCAATTCATATTTCTGGTTGCGGTGCTTGTGGCTCTGCATGAAGCGCAACAGTTTCACCGTCATCAGCGGGTCGTCGGTCACGACATTGGCAATGCTGCGCGGGTTGAGCAAGGACTCGTCGGCCCGCAGACGTTCCAGTTCACGCGCGCTGCTTTTCAGCACGGGAATCTCTGCCTGCCCCAAGTAAGCAAGCCATTCCGCCAGACCTTTCGAATGCTGCGACATCTTTACCCTCCTCGGGCTGAACCAAGTGGCTGCACGCCACTTACACTGGCACACAGTACGAAACGGCATTTTTGACGCTTCACTTTAATTTGCCCCCGTACAATCTCACCTCCCGTATCCGGCCTCGCGTATGTCCGCCCCTATCGCCCCCAGCTGTTTCGACCCTGATTGCCGCGCCTGCCCGCGTCTTGCCGAGTTTCTCGACGAAGTTCGCGTGCAGCACCCCGATTACCATGCGCGCCCGGTCGCGCCCTTCGGCGACTCGGCACCACACCTGCTGATCGTTGGCCTCGCGCCCGGGATGCACGGCGCCAACCGCAGCGGGCGTCCCTTCACCGGCGACCATGCCGGGATATTGCTGTACCAGACCCTGCACCAGTTCGGCTACGCCAGCGCGCCGCAATCGCTGTCCGCCGACGATGGCTTGCAGCTCATCGCTTGCCGCATCACCAATGCGGTGAAATGCCTGCCGCCCGCCAACAAGCCGGAACCCGCAGAAATCCGCGCATGCAATCGCTTTCTGGCCGCCGAAGTGGCGGGCTTGCCCAGCCATGCCAGCATCCTCGCGCTCGGCCTGATCGCGCACCAGGCGGTCCTGCGCGCGCTCGGCCTCAAGCTCAAGGATTATCCCTTCAGCCACGCCAGCGACTACCGCCTGCCCGACGGCCGGCGGCTGGTCAGCAGCTACCATTGCTCCCGCTACAATACCCAGACGCGCCGCCTCACCCCGGAGATGTTCGCGGCCGTTTTCGCGCAAATCCAGAGCACGCCTTAACCCACCGAGGTCTGACCATGCCCGTCGTCACCATCAAGCTCGCCGGCACGCTGAGCCGCGAGCAAAAACAGAAAGTCGCCGAAGAAATTACTGCCACGCTCGAACGCCACGCCGGCAAACCGGCGTCGTACACCTATATCGCGTTCGAAGAACTGCCATACGAAAACTGGGCGATCGCCGGCAAGCTGCTCGATGAAGACGACTGAGCTTTGAGCGTCGACAAATCCTTTCTCGCCTCGCTGCCCACCCTGCCAGGCGTCTACCGCATGATCGACGCCGCCAATGCGGTGCTCTATGTCGGCAAGGCCAAGGACCTGAAAAAACGGGTTTCCAGCTATTTCCAGAAAAGCGACCAGAGCCCGCGCATCCGCCTGATGCTAAAAAGCGTCGACCATATCGACACCACGGTGACGCGCACCGAGGCCGAGGCGCTGCTGCTGGAAAACAACCTGATCAAGGGGCTGAAGCCGCGTTTCAACATCCTGTTCCGCGACGACAAGTCTTACCCCTACCTGCTGCTGACCGGGCATCGCTTTCCGCGCCTGGCGTATTTTCGCGGCACGCCGAAAAAGCAGGATCAGGCATTCGGCCCCTACCCCAATTCCTACGCGGTACGCGAAAGCATCCAGCTGCTACAAAAAGTGTTTCAACTGCGCAGCTGCGAAGACACGGTGTTCGCCAACCGCTCGCGGCCCTGCCTGCTGCACCAGATCAAGCGCTGCACCGCGCCGTGCGTCAAGCGCATCACGCCGGAAGCCTATGCACAGGACGTCGAAGCCGCGGCCCAGCTGCTGCACGGTGCGGCCAACACCCTGACCGAGCAGATCACCGCGCAGATGAACGCCGCCGCCGCCGCGCTCGATTTTGAAACCGCCGCCCATCTGCGCGACCGCCTGCGCATGCTGGCCACCGTGCGCGAAAAGCAGTTCGTCGACACCACCGGCAGCGAAGCCGATGCCGATGTCATCGCGGTGGCCGAGGTCGCCGGCGTGATCGCGCTCAACCTGACCATGATCCGCGGCGGACGCCACCTGGGCGACCGCAGCTTTTTCCCGCAGCACGGCGAAGGCGCCACGCTGGCCGAAGCACTGGAAGCCTTCATTGCCCAGCATTACCTCGACCATCCCACGCCCTCGCGCATCCTGATCAGCGAAGCGATCGATACCGACGCTCTGGAAGTGCTGCTGTCCGAGCACGCGCAGAAAAAAGTCAGTCTGCAGCACCGCGTCACCGCCCAGCGCAAAGTGTGGCTCAGCATGGCCGAGGCCAACGCGCGCCTGTCAGCCGAGCGCCGCAGCACCGAGCGCAGCAACCAGTCGCAACGGCTTGCCGCACTACGCGACACGCTCGACCTGCCCGCGCTCAAACGCATCGAATGTTTCGACATTTCACACACCCTGGGCGAGGCAACCATCGCCTCGTGCGTGGTATACGAAGGCGACGATCTCAAGAAATCCGACTACCGGCGCTACAACATCAGCGGCATCACTCCGGGCGACGACTACGCCGCAATGCACGCTGCCCTGGTCAAGCGCTTTCAAAAGAGCGTGGAAGAAAACGGCGTGCTGCCCGATTTGCTGCTCATCGACGGCGGCAAGGGACAAATCAGCACGGCCGTTGCGGCCATGAACGAACTGGGGCTGGGCGAGGTCCTGCTGCTCGGCGTGGCCAAGGGCGAAGCGCGCAAGCCCGGTCTGGAGACCCTGATTTTTGCCGATGGCCGCGAACTGAACCTGGCCAAGGACCATCCCGGCTTTCATCTGATCCAGCAGATACGCGACGAAGCGCACCGCTTCGCCATCACCGGACACCGCGCCAAACGCGGCAAAGCACGCCTGCAATCCACGCTCGAAGACATCGCGGGAATCGGCCCCAAGCGCCGCAAACAGCTGCTCGAACACTTCGGCGGGCTGCAGGGTGTGCGCGATGCCGGTGTCGACGCACTTGCTACTGTCAACGGTATCAGCCGAGAATTGGCGGAAACCATTTATCGCGCCTTGCATTGATGCCCCTCAATCTCCCCAATCTGCTCACCTGGCTGCGCATTCTTCTCATCCCGGTCATGGCCGGGGTGTTCTATTTGCCGCCTGGCTGGGTGACGCCATTCGAGGCGAACCTGCTGGCCGCGCTGTTTTTTGGCGTAGCCGCCCTGACCGACTGGCTCGACGGCTATCTGGCACGCGCGCTCGGCCAGACCTCGGCCTTCGGCGCATTTCTCGACCCGGTGGCCGACAAGCTGATGGTCGCAGCCGCGTTGATCGTGCTGGTCGACCTCGGCCGCGTGGCGCCGCTGATCGCGCTCATCATCATCGGCCGCGAAATCACCATTTCCGCCCTGCGCGAGTGGATGGCCAAGGCCGGCAAATCGGCCAGCGTTGCGGTGTCCTTCGTCGGCAAGCTGAAAACCGCCGCGCAAATGATCGCCATCGTGCTCCTGCTCTATGCCTTTCCGGTCGCTGGCCTACCCATTGCACGTATCGGCACCCTGCTGATCTGGGTCGCTGCGCTGCTCACCCTGGTTTCGATGGCGTATTACCTGATGATGGCTGCGCGCGCACTGCAAAATAATTAACGAAAGTTCGGGCAAACCTGTTGACAGAAAAAACCCGAATCCCCATAATGCGCAGCCTTCAACGCGGGAATAGCTCAGCTGGTAGAGCGCGACCTTGCCAAGGTCGAGGTCGGGAGTTCGAACCTCCTTTCCCGCTCCAGCATTCCGGGGAAAACAGAAGGACAAGTCCGGACGTTTTCCCCTTTTCAATTAGCAACTAGAATTAAGCGGTATTTGGCGCGATAGCAAAGCGGTTATGCACCGGATTGCAAATCCGTGTAGGTCGGTTCGACTCCGGCTCGCGCCTCCAGATTCGATGCTGACTACCCGATTCGCCCGGATGGTGAAATTGGTAGACACAAGGGACTTAAAATCCCTCGCCAGCGATGGCGTACCGGTTCGATTCCGGTTCCGGGCACCATCTCCCTTTTGGTCTCGTGGTTCAGGTGGTATAATTTCGCCGCTTGATTATTTGTTTGATTGTTTTGCATCAATGGGCGTTTCGCCCATTTTTTATTTGCATTTTTTGTTCGCAGCTTGCCGTAGCGCTTCGCGCACCGGCACAACAGTGGATTGTCGATGATGGATTTGCCCACCCGCCTGGAACCCGTGCTTGCCGGACTCGGTTACGAGCTGGTCTTGCTGGAGCGTGCCGGCCGCGGTCAATTGCGTCTGTTCATCGACAAGCCGGGCGGCATCACGATTGATGACTGCGTCGCGGTGAGCAATCACCTGACCCACCTGTTCACGGTCGAGAACATCGACTATGACAGACTGGAAGTCTCCTCGCCCGGACTGGACCGGCCGTTGGTCAAACCTCAGGACTATGTCCGGTTTGCCGGCGAACAGGTCACGCTCAAGCTGCGGGTGCCGCTGAATAATCGGCGGCGCCTCAATGGACAGTTGGTCGGGCTGGAAAACGATGCGGTAAAGCTGATCGTCGATGGCACGGAAGTATCGGTTGATTTAAGGAATGTAGATGCTGCCCGCCTCAGGCCCCTGGTCTAGGCACAGCTGGCTGGAGAAAATATGAGCCGTGAAATGTTGATGCTGGCCGATGCGCTGGCACGCGAAAAAAACGTAGACAAGGAAGTGGTGTTCGATGCGCTGGAACAGGCGCTCGCCTCCGCCACCAAAAAGCGCTTCAAGGACGAATCCGACGTGCGCGTATCGATCGATCGTGATACCGGCGATTACGAATCCTTCCGCCGCTGGCAGGTTGTGTCCGAAGCCGACCTCGAATCCGAGGGCTACCAGATCCTGCTGATCGACGCGCAGGACAAGCATCCGGACATCGAAATCGGCGATTACATCGAAGAGCCGCTCGAAAACATCGAGTTCGGCCGCATCGGTGCGCAGGCCGCCAAACAGGTAATCCTGCAGAAAATCCGCGATGCCGAACGCGAACAGATCATCAGCGATTTCCTCGACCGCAAGGAACATCTGGTCAATGGCGTGGTGAAGCGCATCGACCGCGGCAACGCCATCATCGAATCCGGCCGGGTCGAAGGTTATCTGCATCGCGACCAGATGATCCCGCGCGAGAACCTGCGTGTCGGCGACCGCGTGCGGGCCTACCTGCTGCGCATCGACCGCGGCGTGCGCGGCCCACAGGTGGTGCTGTCGCGCACTGCGCCCGAATTCATCATGAAGCTGTTCGAGCTGGAAGTGCCGGAGATCGAGGAGGGCCTGATCGAAATCAAGGCCGCCGCCCGCGATCCGGGTCTGCGTTCCAAGATCGCCGTGGTGTCGCACGACCCGCGCATCGATCCGATCGGTACCTGTATCGGCCTGCGCGGTTCACGCGTCACCTCGGTCACCAATGAACTGGCCGGCGAGCGCGTCGACATCATTCACTGGTCGGCCGAGCCGGCGCAGTATGTGATCAACGCGCTGGCCCCTGCCGAAGTCAGCTCCATCGTGGTGGACGAAGACAAGCACAGCATGGACGTGGTGGTGGAAGAAGAACAGCTGGCCATGGCCATCGGCCGTGGCGGCCAGAACGTGCGCCTGGCGTCCGAACTGACCGGCTGGGATCTCAACATCCTGTCGCGCGAAGCGGCGGAAGAAAAGCAGCATGCCGAAAGCGGCAAGACGCTGGCCCTGTTCATCGCGAAACTCGATGTCGACGAAGAAGTGGCCCAGATTCTGGTGGACGAAGGTTTCTCCACGCTGGAAGAAGTCGCCTACGTGCCGCTCAACGAAATGCTCGAAATCGAAGCGTTCGATCAGGACCTGGTCAACGAACTGCGCACCCGTGCACGCAATGCCCTGCTGACTGCGGCCATCGTGGGCGAAGAAGAAGTCGAAGCCTCGGCAGGCGATCTGCTGTCGCTCGAAGGCATGGATGCGGAAACCGCCCGCCTGCTTGCCAGCAAAGGCATTCACACCACCGAAGACCTGGCCGATCTCGCAAGCGATGAACTGATCGAGCTGGTTGAAATGGAAACCGAACGCGCCAATCAATTGATCATGGCCGCACGTGCGCCGATGATCGCCCAAGGCTGAGAGTCACGAGGATTGCATGAACGTTGAACAATTCGCCCAGGAACTGAAACTGCCCCCCCTTCTGCTGCTTGAGCAGCTTAAGGCGGCAGGTGTCAGCAAGACCGATATCGCCGACACCATGTCGGAGGCAGATAAATCGCATTTGCTCGACTATCTGCGCAAGGTGCATGGCGGCGGAGCTGAAGTCAGCAAAACCAAGATCACCATCACGCGCAAACAGACTGGCGAGATCCGCAAAACGGACAGCACCGGCAAGTCGCGTACGATTCAGGTCGAAACGCGCAAGTCCCGCACCTACGTCAAACGCGATGTCAGCGCGGCGACGGCTGAGGCCCAGCCGGTTGCCGAGGTGGTCGAAGAAGCGTTGCCGGTTGCGCCGATCGAGGAAGCGCTTCCACCTGCGGTCGAGGCCGTGGCCGAAGCTGCGCCGATCGCGGCCCCTGAGCCCGAGCCGGTCATCGAAGCCGTTGCGGTTCCGCCCGAAGCGCCACCCGCGCCCGTCGAGCCGGTCGTTGCCGAACCCGTAGCCGAAGCAGCAGCGCCTGCGGCAGCTGAAGCCATCGAATCGGCCGAAGCCGCTCCGGTCGTCAAGAAAGCCACCCGCATCATCAAGAAGGCCTCGATCCTGAACGAGGCCGAGGTCAAGGCGCGCGAAGAAGAATCCCGCCGTCATACCGCCTTGCAGGAACGCCAGGCCGCCGACTCCAAGGCGCGCATGGAACGTGAAGTCATGCGCAAGCAGGCCGAAGCCGCGCGCGAAGCCGCCAAGCTTGCCGCCGCCCAGAAGGCCGCCGAACCAGCCGCACCTGCTGCCCCCACTGAAAAAACCCTGCACAAGCCCGACAAGCCCAGCGCGGGCAAAGCCGCCAAAGGCCCCGACAAGAAACCCGCGGGCAGCTGGAAGGATGACAACTCGCGCCGCAAGGGCGAGCTCAAAACTCGAGGCGGCGCCGCACCCGATACCGGATGGCGTGGCCGCAAGGGCAAATCACGCTCGGGTCAGGACGACACCAACTTCATCGAACCGACCGAAATGGTCGTGCGCGAGGTGCTGGTTCCCGAAACCATCACCGTGGCCGAACTGGCCCACAAGATGTCGGTCAAGGCCGCCGAAGTCATCAAGACCTTGATGAAGCTGGGCAGCATGGTGTCGATCAACCAGGTGCTCGACCAGGAAACCGCGATCATCGTGGTCGAGGAAATGGGCCACATCGGCAAACCGGCTGCGCTCGATACGCCGGAAGCCTTCCTGATCGATGCCGGCGAACAGGCCGAGTTCGAAGTGCTGACGCGTGCCCCGGTGGTGACCGTGATGGGCCACGTCGACCACGGTAAGACCTCGCTGCTCGACACCATCCGCCGCACCCGTGTGGCCAGTGGCGAAGCGGGCGGCATTACCCAGCACATCGGCGCCTATCACGTCGACACCGAAAAAGGCTTCATCACCTTCCTCGACACCCCGGGTCACGAAGCGTTTACCGCGATGCGGGCGCGCGGCGCGAAAGCGACCGACATCGTCGTGCTGGTAGTGGCGGCTGACGACGGCGTGATGCCGCAAACCATCGAGGCCATCCACCACGCCAAGGCGGCCGGTGTACCCATCGTGGTGGCCGTGAACAAGATCGACAAGCCCGACGCCAACCCCGAGCGCATCCGCCAGGAACTGGTCGCGCAGGGCGTCACCCCCGAAGAATGGGGCGGCGATACGCAGTTTGTCGAAGTATCGGCCAAAGCCAACACCAATATCGACGGCCTGCTCGACGCGATCCAGCTGCAAGCCGAAGTCCTGGAATTGAAGGCTGCCGGCGCCGGCTCGGCCAGGGGCATCGTGATCGAAGCCCGTCTGGACAAGGGCAAGGGTCCGGTGGCCACGCTGCTGGTGCAATCCGGCACCCTGCGCCGCGGCGACATGGTGCTGGCAGGCCAGGTATTTGGCCGCGTCCGCGCCATGCTCGACGAAACCGGCAAACCGGTTGCCGAAGCCGGCCCGTCGATCCCGGTCGAAATTCAGGGTCTGTCGGACGTGCCTCAGGCTGGTGAAGACATGATGGTGCTGCCCGACGAACGCAAGGCGCGCGAAATCGCGCTGTTCCGTCAGGGCAAGTTCCGTGATGTGCAACTGGCCAAAAAACAGGCGTCGAAGATGGAAACGATGTTCGGCCAGATCGGCAAGGAGGAAGTGCAGCAACTGCCGATCATCCTCAAGGCCGACATGCAGGGCTCCTACGAAGGTCTGGCGCACGCGCTCACCAAGCTGTCGACCGAAGAAGTCAAGGTCAACATCATCCACAGCGCAGTCGGCGCCATCACCGAATCCGATGTCAATCTGGCGCTCGCTTCCAAAGCTGTACTGATCGGCTTCAACGTGCGCGCCGACGCATTGGCGCGCAAGCTGGCCGAATCCAGCGGGGTCGACCTGCGCTACTACAACATCATCTACGAAGCCGTGGACGAAGTGAAAGCCGCACTGTCCGGCATGCTGGCGCCCGAAAAACGCGAGAGCGTGATCGGCACCGTGGAAATCCGCCAGGTCTTCGTGATTTCCAAGGTCGGCTCGATTGCCGGCTGCTACGTACTCGACGGCGTCATCAAGCGCAATGCCGGCATCCGTGTAATCCGCAACAACACGGTGATCCATCAAGGCGAACTCGACTCGCTGAAGCGCTTCAAGGATGACGTCAAGGAAGTCAAAGCCAACTTCGAATGCGGCCTCAGCCTGAAGAACTTCAACGACATCCAGGTGGGCGACCATCTGGAAGTATTCGAAGTCGTGGAAGTCGCGCGCTCGCTGTAATGCCCAAGGATTTTCCAAGGGCACGCCGCGTCGCCGACCAGATCCAGCGCGAACTGCCGGAATTGATCCGGCAGGAAGTGAAGGACCCGCGCGTCGGCATGCTGACCATCACCGAGGTGGAGGTCAACCGCGACATGGAATTCGCCAAGGTGTTTTTTACCACCCTGGGCGGCGAGCCCGAGCATGCCGCCTGCCTGCAGGGCCTGCAGCGGGCCAGTGGTTTTCTGCGCTCTCAGCTGTCGCATCGCATGCAACTGCGCGTGGTGCCCAAACTCACCTTCGTCTACGACCGCTCGGTCGAATACGGGATGCAACTCACCCACCTGATTGAAGCGGCCGTCGCTGAAGATGCCAAGAACACGCCCGCTTCCACCGAAGAAGCTGGCGCCAGCGTAGATCCCAAACCGCTCAGCGAGTGAAGTCCACCCGCCAACCAATAGACGGCGTGCTGCTGCTGAACAAGCCGGTCGGCATCACCTCCAACGCCGCACTGCAAAAAGCCAAGTGGCTGCTCAACGCCAAAAAGGCCGGCCATACCGGCACCCTCGACCCGTTTGCCGACGGCCTGCTGCCGCTGTGTTTTGGCGAAGCCACCAAGTTTTCCGCCTATCTGCTCGACGCCGACAAACACTATCGCGCAACCATGCGGCTCGGCATCACCACCACGACCGGCGATCCAGAAGGCGAAATTCTAGCCGAGCGCCCGGTTGCGTCAGGCTGCGACGACATTCGTGCTGTCCTGCCCCGTTTCAGGGGTGAAATCGAACAAATCCCGCCCATGCATTCGGCACTCAAGCACCAGGGGCGCCCGCTTTACGAATATGCGCGTGCCGGCATCGAAATCGAGCGCCCACCCCGTAAAGTGAAAATCAACGCGCTCGACCTCGTCGAATGCTCTCCTCCGGTTGTCGTGTTCGATGTGCAGTGCAGCGCCGGCACCTATATCCGCACCCTGGCGCAGGACATCGGCGCAGCCCTTGGATGCGGCGCCCACCTCACTGGCCTGACCCGTACAGCGGTTGGCGGATTCCAGCTCGCACAAGCGCATAGCCTGACTGCGCTGGAAGCCCTCCCTGCCGCCGAACGCACAAACGTCTTGCTGCCGCTGGATGCCATGCTGACGCACCTCCCGGTTGTTGATTTATCTGCCGACGAAACGATGGCCCTGATACAAGGCCGCAGCGTGCCGTTCGCGCTTCAACAGCAAGGTCTGGTTCGCCTATACGCGCCAGGAAACGACTTTATTGGTTTGGCAGAAGCCGGCGCGGGGCAACTTGTTCCGCGCCGACTCTGCAATACGGCAGATCGAGCCGCTCACGCCCAGGCAGGCGCCTGATAGCCCCCCCACAATCCAGTCGAGCACTTTTGCTCTCAGGGCATACAAGCGGCGTTGCTCCCTTAACCGTGAAGAGCCAGTGTTCCGACTGATTGAAGTTGTAAACAGACTAATAGATTTTCAAATGCGTATTCTGGTAAAACCAGCCAATACGTCCAATCTAAAATCCGTCACCCATTCCGATTGAACGTCTGCCAATGAATCGACCGTCTCGGTTCGGCCAATAGCGGTCGGTTGTCTGGTGTGGTTTGTGGGACTGGTGTTTGGCCAAACCGGTCAGCCGGAATGTGATCGCCATTTACGAATTTACGTTTTTTATGCGCACACCGCTGAAGCGGCTACTAATATTCGCGATTCACAGTTTTACTGTAGTGACTGATTATCGGTCGCCAGAAAGGTGGGGACGTGCGCACTATCTTCGGGGGAGAGGGACTGTCATGAAACCTATTTTTGCCCATCTTGTGGCCGCTATCATCATTATGAGCATCCCTTTGCTCGCGCTCGGAGCAGAACCAGTCTCACCGGACGCGGTACCCGTGACTGGGAGTTCCGGATGTGGGAAGCCCCTCGCGGCGAATCTGGTAGCCGGAAAGACGACCTCCCGGACCATCACCTCTGGTGGAAGTAATCGGTCCTATTTGGTGCATGTGCCGGCCAACTACGACGCCACAAGGCCTGCGCCCGTGGTGTTGAATTTCCACGGATTTCTCAGCAACCCTGAAACGCAGAATGCGGCCAGCACATTCGAGTCTATGAGCGACCGGGAGGGCTTCATTCTGGCAACTCCCGATGGCGGCATTGGGTGGCGCTTCATGCAGTCGTCCCGCGACGCCAATACGGCGTTTGTGCGCGATGTCGTAGCAAGCGTGAGTGCTGACCTGTGCGTCGATCCCAAGCGGATCTTTGCTGCCGGGAAATCGCAGGGCGGGTTCATGTCGAGTTGGCTCGGCTGTGTCGCATCCGACATCGTGGCGGCGATCGCGCCGGTCTCTGGAATGTATGAGCCGACTGAAGGCTGCGCGCCCATTCCGATCATGGAGTTTCACGGCAAGGCAGACTCGACCATTCCGTTCGGGGGCGGCCACGTTCTGGTATTGGGAAACTACCCGGGCGCCGTCACCGTTATGCAGAAATGGGCTCATTCGAACGGTTGCTCGGGGACGCCGGAAACAGTGCAGATTACGCCGCACGTACAGCGAGTAACCTATCGAGACTGTACCGCGGCAACCATCCAGTTCATCAGCGACGCTGGGCACACATGGCCAGGGACGAGCATCCGCGAGGGTGACAATTCGCCTCCTGCCGATCTGGCGGCGTCCGAATTGATCTGGGACTTCTTCAAGGCTCATCCGAAGAAGTAAACCACTTCGCCATACTTTGGCCTTTTGCTTGCCATTGCGGTACGCGACGTTGCCCCCCATCTGATCGGGGTCACGGTGGACCCCTCTGATCGAATGACTGTAAGCGACACATTGTGAGCACTCGCGCAGACCGTCGCGGCTGTCCCCAACGGGTCGAAAGCGAGCGGTTTTGGCAGTCCAGTATTTGCGGCTTTAGTAGGCCGGATCAGCCAGCGATGTACCCTCCTGCCTGTATTCGTCTTGCCCTGCCCGCCTGCCAGTCCACGCGCGATCACGCGCTTGAGTCATATCCCCTTTTTCGCGTAAAATGCACGGTTTTCCCAGAACGTGTCCCGCTCAGCCGCAGGCCACGCGATTTAGAAGGAGTACACCATGGCTGTTACCGTCGCTCAAAAAGCTGAAATCGTCACCAATTACCAGCGTGCCGCCGCCGACACCGGCTCCCCCGAAGTGCAGGTTGCCCTGCTGACGGCCCGCATCAACGACCTGACCGGCCACTTCAAGGCCAACATGAAGGATCACCACTCGCGTCGCGGTCTGCTGAAGATGGTGAGCCGCCGCCGCAAGCTGCTGGACTACCTGAAGCGCACCAATCTCGAAGGCTACAAGACCCTGATCGAACGCCTGAGCCTGCGTAAGTAAGCCCGGCAAAGCCACTGTGATGACACAGCTTATTGCTGCATCGGCACAGTTGGCGGGGCGTCTGACCCCCTGAATTTCACTCGCCCCGCACTCGCGGGGCGTTTTCATTTGAAAGGAACTCGTGTGAGCGCTATCAAGAAAACATTCACCTACGGCCGCCATCAGGTCACCCTGGAAACCGGCGAAATCGCTCGCCAGGCAGGCGGCGCAGTCATCGTCAACATTGAAGACACCGTAGTGCTCGTCACCGTCGTCGCCAAGAACGAAGTCAAGCCTGGTCAGGACTTCTTTCCGCTGACTGTCGACTATCAGGAAAAAACCTACGCTGCCGGCCGCATTCCCGGTGGCTTCCTCAAACGCGAGAGCCGCGCGTCCGACGGCGAAATTCTGATTTGCCGCCTGATCGACCGCCCGATCCGCCCGCTGTTCCCGGATGGTTTCTTCAACGAAGTGCAGATCATCGCCACGGTGATGTCGTCCAACCCCGAAATCAGCGCCGACATTCCTGCGCTGATTGGCGCGTCCGCTGCGCTGTCGCTGTCCGGCCTGCCGTTCGACGGCCCGGTTGGCGCTGCGCGCGTCGGTTTCATCAACGGCGAATACGTGCTGAACCCGACGCTGTCCGAACTCAAGGACTCCGCACTCGACCTGGTGGTTGCAGGTACCGAATCGGCCGTGCTGATGGTGGAATCCGAAGCGATGGAATTGCCGGAAGACATCATGCTGGGCGCGGTGGTGTTCGGCCACACCCAGATGCGTGCGGTGATCAACGCGATCAACGAACTGGCCGATGAAGCCGGTGCGGACGCATGGGACTGGCAAGCGCCCGCCGAAGATGCCGCGATGGTGGAACGCCTGAAAACACTGGCCGAAGACGGCCTGCAGCAGGCTTACAACATCAAGCAAAAACAGGCGCGCATGACTGCGGTCGACGACGTGCGCAACAAGGCCTTCGCCGAACTGATCACTGCCGACATGGACACCGTCGCTGCCAACCACGTCAAGGACTCGTTCCACCGCCTGGAAGCCAGCGTGGTGCGCAACCGCATCCTGTCCGGTCAGCCGCGCATCGACGGTCGCGACACCCGCACCGTGCGCCCGATCACCATCCGCACCGGCGTGCTGCCGCGCACCCACGGCTCCGCCCTGTTCACGCGTGGCGAAACCCAGGCGCTGGTCATCACCACGCTCGGCACCGGGCGTGACGAGCAAACCATCGACGCGCTCGAAGGCAGCTACTCCGACCGCTTCATGATGCAGTACAACATGCCGCCCTACGCCACCGGCGAAACCGGGCGCGTGGGCGCACCCAAGCGCCGCGAAGTCGGCCACGGCCGTCTGGCCAAGCGCGCGCTGATGGCGGTGC
Source organism: Thiobacillus sp. (assembly GCA_020057245.1). Lineage (GTDB taxonomy): Bacteria > Pseudomonadota > Gammaproteobacteria > Burkholderiales > Thiobacillaceae > Thiobacillus. Next base: position 24,847 of record JAGVGD010000023.1, read on the forward strand.
TGCCGTCCAAGGAAGAATTCGGCTACACCATGCGCGTGGTCTCCGAAATCACCGAATCCAACGGTTCGTCGTCGATGGCTTCGGTATGCGGCGGCTGCCTGTCGCTGATGGACGCTGGCGCGCCGCTGAAAGCGCACGTCGCCGGCATCGCCATGGGCCTGATCAAGGAAGGCGGCAAGTTCGCCGTGCTGACCGACATCCTCGGCGACGAAGATCACCTCGGCGACATGGACTTCAAGGTCGCGGGCACCGAAAAAGGCGTCACCGCGCTGCAGATGGATATCAAGATCCAGGGCATCACCGCCGAGATCATGGACGCCGCGCTGAAGCAGGCCAAGGAAGGCCGCCTGCACATCCTTGAAATCATGAAAGCTTCGGTATCGACGGGTGCGCACGAAATGTCGGCCTACGCGCCGCGCATCATCGCGATGAAGATCAACCCGGAAAAAATCCGCGACGTCATCGGCAAGGGCGGCGCCGTCATCCGCGCGTTGACCGAGGAAACCGGCACCCAGATCGACATCCAGGAAGACGGCACGGTAAAAATCGCCTGCACCAGCATGGAAGCCGGCGAACTGGCGAAGAAGCGGATCGAGGAAATCACCGCCGAAGTCGAAGTCGGCAAGGTCTACGAAGGCCCGGTCATCAAGCTGCTGGACTTCGGTGCGATCGTCAACGTGCTGCCGGGCCGCGATGGCCTGCTGCACATCTCGCAGATCGCCCACGAGCGCGTCAACGCCATCGGCGACCACCTGAAAGAAGGCCAGGTTGTGCGGGTGAAGATCCTGGAAGCCGACGAAAAAGGCCGTCTGCGTCTGTCGATGAAGGCCTTGCTGGATGCGCCCGCAGCGCCTGCGCCGGAAGCCACGGACGAACAGGCCAGCTGATCCTCTGTAGCCGCGCCCGGCCTGCGTTAGCGCGAGCCGGGACAATAAAAAACGCGCCATCCGGCGCGTTTTTTATTGTGTGCACATACCGCGATTCAGGCCAGCTCACCCAAAAACGTCTGCCACCAGCGTTTGCGCTGGCCCGTGACCACGCCGTTCATTTCCAGCTCGCGCGGTGGCGTTTTGCTCATCAGCCAGCCCGGAACGATGGACGACTTGGTCGCACTCGATCCACACGAACTGCCCAGATGGTTGGGGTCGTAAATCTTGATGAAGTTGGGTGCATCGAGATTATCGGCGTACACAATCGCGCAGTAATCTTCGTGATGTTCGCGCCGCAGCAGTTCGTCCATTTCAGCCATGAAGCGTTGCACCCTGTCGGCGTCAGAAGGCGCGGTCGGGACCGGCTGACCGACGGCATACAGATACCAGCCAGCCCCGGCGTCGAGTTTTTGCCAGAACGCCGTCAATTGATCCCAGCGCATCACGCTATAGAGCAGGCCATTGTAATAACGGTCGAATTCGTCGGTATCTGCCATGGTACGAACCTGTATTGAAGCGGATGGAAGTGCGTCAGCAAAACACGGACGCCGAATACGTTGAGGTATTCTTCGGTCGTTCAGTGAAACGGCCGGGATCGAGCCAATGTTCAACTATCCCGCAGTTTCTGCAACATTCAGTAAAATTGAGTCCGATTAAATAACAAAACCCCCTAGAACCGCAACCGATATGACCTTACAAGCCCTTATTTTCGACGTCGATGGCACCCTTGCCGATACCGAGCGCGACGGCCATCGTCCCGCATTCAACCAGGCCTTTTCCGATGCCGGCCTCGACTGGAACTGGGACGTCGCCCTCTACGGCAAGCTGCTTGCCGTGACGGGCGGCAAGGAACGCATGAAATACTACGTCGAGCAGTTTCGTCCGGATTACCAGAAGCCTGCCAATTTCGACGAGATGGTGGCCGAGCTGCACAAAAACAAAACCCGCCATTACGCGACGCTCGCTGCGCACGGCGGCATCCCGATCCGTCCCGGGATCAAGCGTCTGCTGATCGAGGCGCGCGCCGCCGGGCTGCGGCTGGCGATCGCCACCACCACCACGCCGGAAAACGTCACCGTGCTGCTGGAACACAGCCTCGGCGCCGGTACCCAGAACTGGTTCGAGGTGATTGCCGCAGGCGACATCGTGCCCGCCAAAAAGCCGGCGCCCGATATCTACTTTTACGCGCTGGAGAAAATGGGTCTGCCGGCCACCGACTGCATGGCCTTCGAAGATTCCGAGAACGGCCTGCGCGCCAGCCTCGGCGCAGACCTGAAAACGCTGGTCACGGTCAACGATTACACGCTCGATCATGACTTCAGCGGCGCTTCGGTGGTGTTGTCCGATCTGGGCGACCCCGGCGAACCCAACCAGCTGATCGCCGGCCCCGATCTGGAGCGGTCGTTTGTCGATGTGGCCTATCTCAAGGCGCTCCACCAACTCTGACCGCAGGCCCCGTCAGGGGTTGTGCATCAAGGCCGCTTCCAGGGTGTTTTCCAGCAGGGTCGCGACGGTCATCGGACCGACGCCGCCGGGCACCGGCGTGATCCAGCTGGCGCGCGTCTTCGCGGAATCGAAATCAACGTCACCGACCAGCTTGCCGTCCGGCAGACGGTTGATGCCGACGTCGATCACGATCGCGCCTTCGCGGATCCACTCGCCGGGGATCATCTGCGGCCGCCCCACTCCCACCACCAGAATTTCGGCTGAACGTACAAAGCTTTCCAGATCGCGCGTCGCGCTGTGACACACCGTGATGGTGCAACCGGCAAGCAGCAGTTCCAGGCTCATCGGCCGCCCGACGATATTCGACGCGCCGACCATCACCGCGTTCTTGCCGCGCAGCTCCTCGTTGGTCGCGCGCAGCAGCGTCATGATGCCGCGCGGCGTGGACGGCCGCAGGGTGGGCATTTTCACCGCCAGGCGGCCGATGTTGTAGGGGTGGAAGCCATCGACGTCCTTGTCCGGACGGATACGCTCGATCACCGTTTCGGTGTCGATATGCGCGGGCAGGGGCAGCTGTACCAGAATGCCGTCGATGGCCGGATCGGCATTCAGCTGATCGATCAGCGCCAGCACCTGCTGCTGCGTCGTCGCGCTCGGCAGGTCATGTGCGACGCTGGTCACGCCGGCGCGCTCGCAGGCGCGTTTCTTGTTGCGCACGTACACCGCCGAAGCCGCATCGTCGCCTACCAGAATCACCGCCAGGCCGGGCGGGCGTTTACCTTGCGCTTCGCGTTCGGCGACCTTGTCGTGAACCACGGCGAGAATGGTGTCAGCCATGGCCTTGCCGTCGAGAATACGTGCGCTCATTCAATCCACCCTGATGCAAATAGGTGATTTTCCCGGAAACCCCCCCCTTTACTCAAGCTAAAATTGACCGCAGCCGCTTCGCCCATGTATCATCTCGCTTCTCCGAAATGCAGTGGGTCAGCATTTACAGGATTTCGGGGTGTAGCGCAGCCCGGTAGCGCGCCTGCTTTGGGAGCAGGATGTCAGGAGTTCGAATCCCCTCACCCCGACCACCCCAATAATTAAAAGATGGCGCCCGCAGGATTCAGTAACGCTCTGCCCGTAGCTCAACCGGATAGAGCACCAGCCTTCTAAGCTGGGGGTTACAGGTTCGATTCCTGTCGGGCAGACCAAGGTTTTGTTTGAGTAGTAACAGTGGTGGACGTAGCTCAGTTGGTAGAGTCCAGGATTGTGATTCCTGTTGTCGTGGGTTCGAGCCCCATCGTCCACCCCACTTATTCGCAGTCGTAAAAAAGCCCGCCGATGCGGGCTTTTTTACGTGCATACCAAGACTGTATCCCGACCGATGCGCCCTCAGTCAAGCATCTCGCCAGCGACGTACAGCCAGCGACCATCCACTTTTTCGAAGCGGCTCAGTTCGTGCAGTTTGAACGCGCGGCCATTCAGCTTGTAGCGTGCCACGAATTCCACCGTGGCGTGCTGCGCATCCAGCGGCGTGTGCGACTTGACCGCCAGCCCCAGCCATTGCGGGCGCGGCGTGGCATCGAGTTCCAGGTTTGCGGGACAGGTGCGGGGGTGCCAGGTTGCCTTCAAGTACGTCTCCAGCCCCAGCACATACGCGCTGTAGCGCGAGCGCATCAGGGTATCGGCATCCGGCGCCAGTTCGCCGCCGTGATAACGGCCGCAGCATGCTGCCAGCGTGCGCCCCGAACCACACGGACAGATCGCGTCGCTCATGGTTTTTTCACCGGGCAACGCAGCTTCGGCTGGAGATGCGGCCATACCGCATCGAGCATCTGTGCCTGCGCCGCCTCGTTCGGGTGGATACCATCGGCCTGCATCAGGCCAGACGTGACGCCGACGCCGCACACGAAACACGGGATGCGCGTGAGTTTTTCCTCGCGCGCCAGCTCCGCATAGATCCGGGAAATCGCATCCGCATAGGGTTTGCCGTAATTCGGCAGCACGGGCACGTCGAACAGCACCACCCAGGCGCCCGCCGCTTTGGCCTGGCGGATCATCGCCCGCAGGTTGCGCTTGATCTCCGCCGGCGGAATGCCGCGCAGCGCGTCGTTGCCGCCGAGTTCGATCAGCACGCCTTGCGGATGCTGCCGTTGCAGCGCAGGCTGCAGCCGTTGCAGTCCGTTTTGCGTGGTATCGCCGCTGACGCTGGCGTTGACCACGCGCCAGTCAGGCGCAGATTTTTGCAGCCGCGCGTCAAGTTTCGCCACCCAGCTGGTGCCCGTTTCCAGACCATATCCGGAACTCAAGCTGTCTCCGACGATCAACAGGGTGCACGATGCGGCATGCGCCCAGCCCGGCATGGCCAGCAAACCCATCCACAACAGCATCCACACGCGATAATTCATCCACTCACCTTTTATCCGACGCCCGCCTGATGACCCCGACCGATCCCGCCCAGTTCCCCATCGTCGCAGCACGCACCCTGTCGCACCGCGTCGCGACTGCTGACGGCCCGCTCATCATCCTCAGCGAAGTCGAGCTTGCCGTCAAAGCGGGCGAGACGCTGGCCATCACCGGCGCGTCCGGCTCCGGAAAATCGACCCTGCTCGGGCTGCTGGCGGGACTCGACCAGCCCAGCAGCGGCGAACTGTTCCTGCTCGGCCAGAACCTGAACGCGCTCGACGAAGACGCCCGCGCCCGTCTGCGCGCCGGGCGCATCGGCTTCGTGTTCCAGTCGTTTCAATTGCTGCCTGCGCTCACCGCGCTGGAAAACATCCTGCTGCCGCTGGAACTGGCGGGCCGCCCCGATGCGCGCGAGCGCGCCGCCCACTGGCTCGACCGCGTTGGTCTCGCC
>JAGVGD010000077.1 GCA_020057245.1 Thiobacillus sp.
CAGCATACGGTCGGTCGGCGTGAACTGGAAAAGCGCGCCCTGGAAGACACCCTGGCCGCGGTCAACGACAGCACCCCGATGCCGTCCGGGCGCGGCCGTTGGGCGCCGGTTGCGCTGGCCGTGCTGATTCCGGTCGCCGCCGTGGGCCTGTATCTCAAGGTCGGTACGCCCGAGGCCATCGCACCGCTGGCGTCGCCCACGCAGGATGCGAACGCCGCGCCTGCCAGCGCGCAGGGCGGTAGTCCGCACAGTACCTCCTTTGACAGCATCCGGGCCATGGCCGAGAAACTTGCGGCCAGCCTGAAAGACAAGCCGGACGATGGGGCGGGCTGGGCCATGCTGGCGCGTTCCTACAACGTGCTGGGCCGCTTTGTCGAAGCGGCTGACGCCTATGCCCGTGCCGAAAAACTGCTGCCGCCCGATGCCCAGCTGCTGACCGACCATGCCGATGCGCTGGCGATGTCGCAGGGGCAGTCGCTCGAAGGCGAGCCGCTGGCCTTGCTTCAGCGTGCCCTGAAAATCGACCCCGCCAACTTCAAGGCACTGGCGCTGATGGGCACTGCCTCCTTCGATCGCAAGGACTACAAGGGCGCAATTGCTTACTGGGAAAAAGTGGTGCAGACGGCTCCGGCTGATTCGGAATTCACCCAGTCGGTGCAAGCCAGCCTGGATGAAGCGCGTGCCCTGGCTGAAGGACGCACCCCGACCGCCGCGCTGCCGAACATCATGCCCGCAGCAGTGGAAGCGGCTGCCCCCGCCGCTGCCGCTGGGGGGCAGGTCGGTGGCGAGGTCAAGCTGGCGCCAGCGCTGGCGGCCAAAGTGGCGCCCGGGGATACGGTGTTCATTTTCGCGCGTGCTGAAAAGGGCCCGCGCATGCCGCTGGCCATCCTGCAGTTGAAAGCGGGCGACCTGCCAGCCCGCTTCAGCCTGGATGATTCCAGCGCCATGGCGCCAGGCATGAAACTGTCGGCGTTTCCTGCGGTTATGGTGGTTGCCCGTATTTCAAAAAGCGGCAACGCCAGCGCCCAAAGCGGCGACCTGGAAGGCAGCGTCGGCCCGCTCAAGCCGGGAACCCGGAATCTTCAGATCAGCATCGACCGGGTCATTCCCTGAATGGTTTCCGTTATTTTAGTTGTCTGCCTTTGGGGTTGAGGGAGACATTCGATCAGGATGCTCGCCCCCTCGTTTCTGTCCAGGCGCAGTCAATGTGAAATCGCGCTTAAGCAAACGAACAAACCACCGGTTTCAATCCAAATCCTTGCGCATCCGCGGCGGTGCCGCGTAAGTGCACCGACCCAAAGCAATCACCAAGGCAGGGGACTCGCCCGATGGAATGCCCAGCGCGGCCCTGAGCGCGGCATCGTCGAAGCCTCCGATCGGGCAACTGCCCAGGCCCAGATGGGCTGCCTGCAACAGGATGTGCGCGGCGGCGAAGTTGCACTGGCCCCGGGCCCAGGCGGACACATCTTCCGCATGATGGAGCGCCCGATAGGATTCATAGATGGACGTCGTATCCTGACCTCGCGTTTCGGCTTCGAAACGTGCGCGCACGTAATCCGAATCCGGGTCGAGTGCGTCGACTAGGGCGACGATGCCGATGAAAGCGGCGGCCGTGGCGGCGGCGGGCTGGTCGTAGCAGGCACGGGCGATGGCCGCTCGCTCCGTCGCGTCCGTCACGCTGATGAATCGCCAGGGTTCGAGGCCGAATGCCGACGGCGCGAGCCGGCCGGCCTCGCGCAATACACTGAGTTCGTGGGTGCTGATGGTCTGCCCGGCGACGAACTGGCGGCAGGCGTAGCGTTGTTGGATAGCATCGAGCAGGCTGGGCATCGCGGCTTTCTCCGGAGAAGCATTGGCTCAGCTTAGGACACGCCGGGATGGCTTCAATGATTCCCTGGATTACAGTGCGAAACCCGCCAGTTCCAGCTCAAATGCCTGCGCGCTCAGTGCCTCGAACGTGTCGCGGCTGAACAGGGTGACGACCCCCGCCATTTCGCTCCAGCCATAGCCGCTGCACTGGGCGTTCAGCTGGCTGCTGTCCTGCGGGACGCGGGGGATGAGGTGCAGGCAATTCTGGCTGTAGATCAGGTTATAGGGGATGTTGTGCTGGTGCAGCTGGTCGAGCTGGAACCAGGCGGCGGCCGGATCGCTGAAACGCTGGCAGGGTAGGGGGTAGGCGATGCTGCCGCCGTTGTGGCCGAAGCGCGCGTCCTGCACCGGCAGCGGGCTGGCCTGCACGAAGCTCTGGAAGTGCATGTGGTTGACCGATGCGCCTGCGCCGTAGCTGTTGTAGCCGAGGCAGAGGCCGGGTACGTTGGCTTCGGCGCAAAGTCGCCATGCCCAGCCGTGCAGTTCGGGGCTCAGGTATTGCGGCAGTTGGTGCAAGGGTTCCGGCACCAGCAGGCCATGCAGACGGGCGAACGGGAATTTGTTGTAGAGAATGCGCGCGGGTTTGCCAGCCAGTTCGCCTTCCCAGAATATTTCCTTGGCCAGAAACGGCCGGTTGAAGTGAAAGCCGTCTGGATTGAACGGGCACAGCAGGCGGTCGAATTGCAGTCCGCTGGTGCGCGGCGGGCGCAGGGCGCGGATGGGATTGAACAGCATCTCCCAGGGGCCGGCGCGGCGGCTTTGCAAGGTTTGCAGATGGGCAAATCCAATGGCGTGCAGTTTGAGAAACACCAGAATGTCGTCGTCGGGCTCGGTCAGCTTGCGGCTTTGCCGCAAGGCTGCGGTGAGGGCGTCAGCAAGTTCGGTGTGGCGTGCTGCCAGGGCGGGGCCGAGTTGTGTCCACAGGCCGGCGTCGTAGGCGGCGTTAGCCAGCACCAGGATGTAGACGCCGAGGCTGCGGTGGCTTTCCAGCATCGCGGTGAGGCGGTCGGCGAAGGCGGATTCGAGCGCAGGCGCGGAACTGAAGGGCGAAGGCGTGGCCGGCATGCGGGGCGCGTTCAGCCTAGAAACCGCAGTTGGACGAGCCCGCTGGTGAACGTGATCGGAGGCAAAAAACTCAGATTCATGCGGTATTCCTCAAAGTGACAAGCGGTCAACTGCGGTTTTTAGGCTCAAAGTTCGCCGTTGGCGCCTGCACGCATCACGCTGTCGAGCTTGCCGCGAATGGCGAGCGCGCCATCGCGCAGTTCCGGTGTGATGTTCAGCTGCTTGCCGGCCAGATCGATGCCGGTCACGTCCCAGTCCAGCGTCAGCACCCAGATGTTCTTGTCGGCGTCTTCCATCACGGCGATGCGGCAGGGCATGAACACCACCATTTCGGGAATCACCCGCAGCATGTCGCGGCCGACGGCGATGTCGCAGAAGCTGAAGACTTCGATGCGCGGCGCGGCGTTGTCATTCAGCACAGCCTTGAAGTCTTTCGACATCAGGTTTTTGCCAACGAGTTTCAGGTTGACCTGGTTGGCGCGCAGCATCATCGATTCGACCACTTCGTCGAACGTGATGCCGGGCTTGGCTTTGTATTTGACGACGAAATGGTTGACCGTTTCGCGCGCGTCCATTTGCGCCATGTGGGTCGTCACCGGCATGGCCAGCTGCTGCCAGTGCTTTTTTTCCTCGGGGGTAAGAATGCGGTTCATCTGGTAGTCGCGGTAGGGGGGCGGCGCGGCCTGCTGCACGATCACGGGGCCGTAGGGGGTCTGGGTGGGATCGATCCAGCCGTTTGCCGCAAGGGCGGGTTGGGCGGCCTGCCCGGCGGGTGCGGAAGGCTCGGTGGCCATGGCCGACAGGCTGCACATCCAGGCGAAGGCGAACGAAACAAGGCGCTTCATGATGGGTCTCCTGCGTAAGGTGGGTCTATCGTACGCGCCATGAAGCAGGCGTCAACGGCCTTCAGGCGCCCGCGCGAAAAGTCGCTTCCAGCGTGGCGAGTTCGCGCGCGGCGCAAGCGAAGTCGCGGTCGCGCAGACAGGCTTCGATGCGTGCGGCTGCGTCCTGAATCGCACGGGCGGTGACGCTGGCGGCGGCGCCCTTGAGTGCGTGCGCTTCCTTGCGGCAGGTATCGAGATCGGCCTGCTCGATGCCCTGTTTGAGCACGCTGAGGCTGGCTTCGGTAGTGCTGAGAAACAGGCTGGCCAGATCCTTCACCAGCTCGGGATTGCCGGGGTAGCGGGCGTGGAGGGCGGACAGGTCGAGCAGCGGGGCAGCGGCTGGCGCGCCGGCCTTGATGAGCGCATCGTCGCGCGGCAGCCACTGCGTCAGCAGCGCACCCAGCGCGGATTCGGTATAGGGCTTGGCCAGGTAATCGTTCGCGCCCGCGGCCAGGCAGATCGCGCGGAAATCGGTGTTGGCATTGGCGGTGAGCGCGACGATGGGGATGCGGCCGGTATCGCCCGGCATCTGGCGGATCCGCCGGGTGGCTTCCAGGCCGTCCATTTCCGGCATCTGCCAGTCCATCAGCACCAGGTCGAAATCCTCGTTTGCCAGGCGTTGCAGCACCTCGGTTCCGCTGGCGACGATGACATGCTGCAGGCCCATGGCATTGAGCTGGTGCGCCAGGACTTTCTGGTTGACCGGATGATCCTCGGCAACCAGGATGCGCCCCTGCAACTGGAGCAGGGTGGGTGCGGGCAACTCGGCCAGGGGCAGGGTGGTAGGTGCCAGCTTCAGCGCGAGGGCGAATCGGCTGCCCTGCCCCGGCGTGCTTTCGACGCTGAGCTGGCCCGCCATCAGCTGCGCCAGCTGGCTGCTCACTGCAAGCCCGAGCCCGGTGCCGCCGAAGCGCCGGGTGGTCGACGAATCGGCTTGCGAGAATGCCTGGAACAGCCGGCTCTGGGTTTCGGTGCTCATCCCGATGCCGTGGTCCTGCACGGTGAAGCGGCAATCGATAAACCCATCGATCGCTTCAAAATTGACCGTCAACTCGATTTCGCCGGCATGGGTGAACTTGATCGCGTTGTCGACCAGATTGAGCAGGATCTGGCGGATGCGGGTGGGATCGCCGAGCAGGGCGGCGGGAGCGGTAGCGGGCAGGGTGAGCTTGAGATTGAGGTTTTTTTCCAGCGCGCGCGCCTGAAACAGGGCGACCACGCCCTGCACCAGCGCCACCGGCGAGAACGCAACCTGTTCGATTTCCAGTTTGCCGGCCTCGATTTTAGAGAAGTCGAGAATGTCGTTGATGATGGTAAGCAGGCTTTCCGCCGAGCTTTTGAGCGTGGCGGTGTACTCGCGCTGCTGGCCGTCGAGCGGGGTTTTCAGCAGCAGGCTGCTCATGCCGAGAATGCCGTGCATCGGGGTGCGAATTTCGTGGCTGACGTTGGCGACGAATTCGGATTTTGACCTGGCCATTTTGAGTTCGGCCTCGCGTGCGGCCTCCTTGGCTGCTTCGGCCGCGCGGCGCTCAGAGACATCCCGCATGATGGCCTGGATCACCGGCTTGCCTTCCAGCTGCATCGCATGCAGGGCGATTTCGGCGGAGAACACCGAGCCGTCCTGGCGCCGCCCCTGCCAGTCCATCACCGCATGTCCCTGTTCATGTGCCAGCTTGATGAAGCGCATGGCATGGTCTTTCGCGGTGGCGCCGTCGGCCTGCATGGTGGTGCCAAGCTGCTGGATCGGCGTGCGCAGAAAGTCGCTGACCGTATCCATGCCGAACAGGGCCAGCGTGGCCGGGTTGCAGTCGGTGAACACCTTGTCGTTGAGAATGACGACGGCGTCGGAGTTGGATTCGAACAGGGTCTGGTATTTGAGGCGTTCGGTTTCCAGCTGCCGGGTCTGCTTCATCAGATAGCGACCCACCAGCACGGCGACCAGCGTCGCCAGCAAGGTGGCGAGTACGCCCAGCACCAGCATCAGTTTGCGGGTGGCCTGGTAGGCGGCGTAGGTTTGTGCGAGTGCAGCTTCGTTCTCTTCGCGCTGCAGGCTGGTCATGTTGTCGAGCGCTTCCACCAGCTGGTTCTGCAGGGGAATGACCTCCAGCTGTAACTGGCGCAAAGCGGCGTAATTGTTGTCGGCGAGCGCGGCCTCGACAACGTTGAATACGGCCGGCTGGTTGCTTGCAGTGGTGTCGTCCAGCTCGGCCATCAGCCGGCGTTCCTCCGGCGTTTGCAGAATGCCGACCAGCTGGTTGCGATCCTTGATGTAGCGTTCGCCGTATTCGATGAATTGCACGAACAGCTGGTTTTTTTCCCAGGGATCGGTCGATACCACGATGGTGTGCATCAGCACCGCGCGATCGCGCAGGGTGTCGCGCATGCGCGAAGCAAGGCGGGTCTTGAGGTTGTTGACGGTGACCACGTTGGCCAGCTCGCTGTTGAGCTGCGCCATCTGGGTGACGCCCAGCCCGATCACCACCAGCATCAGCAGCAGGGCGACGGTGAAACCGAGCCCGACATTGAACAGCAGGCCGCGTAGCGGGGATAGCGGCATTATCCTAGAAACCGTAGTTGGACGCGTCCGAGGGTGCGTCTGATCGGGTGTCTGCCGCGAAGCAACGACGCAGCAGGCCGGGGCCTGCAAGGAGGCGCGACAAAGGCAGGCGCACGAGCAGGCGCGCCATCGGATGCGTAGCGGACTCACCCAACGGGTGAACGGTATTGAAGGCACTCAATTTTGAGTTCATGCGGTGTGTACGAGGGCGGCGAGCGGTCAACTGCGGTTTCTAGGATTGTTCCTGCCGGAAGGCAACGACGTGATCGACTGCCAGCTTGATGCCGATCCTTTCGCCGATGGCGTGGTTGTGGTGCGAGGGCACCAGCGACAGCGCGCGCTGGCCGCTCGGCAGCTTGAGCGTGTAGAGAAACTCGGCGCCGCGGAAGGCCTTGTTTTCGACTTCGGCCAGCAGCAGGCTGTCGTCGTCGTGGACGATATCGTCGGGCCGCAGCAGCACGTCGACGTGGCAGCTGCGCACGCATTCGTCGCAGCCGCTGGCGTCGCACTCGACCGGGATGTGGCCGTTGAGCACGCCAAGCTCGATTTCCACCTGATGGTCGTTGATGACTTCGCCGGTGACCAGCGCACCCTGGCCGACGAAGTCGGCGACGAAGCGGTTGGCCGGTTCGTGATACAGGTTGTAGGGCGTGTCCCACTGCTGGATGCGGCCCTGGTGCATGACGCCGACCCAGTCGGCCAGGGAAAACGCTTCGTGCTGGTCGTGGGTGACGATGAGCGCGGTGGTGGCTTCGCGCTTGAGGATGTCGCGCACCTCGAGCGACAGCCGTTCGCGCAGCTCGACGTCGAGGTTGGAGAAGGGCTCGTCCATCAGGATCAGGCGCGGCCGCGGCGCCAGCGCGCGCGCCAGCGCCACGCGCTGTTGCTGGCCGCCGGACAGCTGGTGTGGGAACTGTCCGGCGTGTTTCGCCAGGCCGACCAGTTCCAGCAATTCGGCGATGCGCGCTTCGCGGGCCGCTCTGGATTCGCCGCGCAGGCCGAAGCCGACGTTGTTCGCCACCGTCAGATGCGGAAACAGCGCGTAATCCTGGAACACCATGCCGACGCGGCGTTTTTCGGCAGCCAGCATCCAGTCGGGGCGGCTGACGGTTTCGCCGCCGATGCGGATTTCACCGCTCTGGATCGGCTCGAAGCCGGAGATGCAGCGCAGTGCCGTGGTCTTGCCGCAGCCCGAGGGGCCGAGCAGGCAGCCGATCGCGCCTTCGGGCAGGGTGAAGGTGAGGTCGGCGATGATTTGCCGGTTGCCGTACGACTGCGAAACCGAGTCGAGCGCCAGTTCAGCCATGGGAATTTCCTCCGCGCCAGGTCAGCAGAATGATGGGGATCATACCGGCGATGACAATGGCGAGCGACGGCAGCGCCGCGCGTTCCCATTCCCCTTCCGAGGTCATCTCGAATACGCGGATCGCCAGGGTGTCCCAGCCGAACGGTCGGGTCATCAGGGTGATCGGCATTTCCTTCATGATGTCGACGAAGGTGAGCGCGGCCGCGGTCAGCAGACTGGCGCGCAGCATCGGCAGATGTACCCGCGTCAGCAGGCCGGCGGTGTGGGTACCGAGATTCTTCGCCGCTTCGTCGATGTTGCGGCTGATGCGGTGCAGACCGCTGTCGATGGGGCCGAAACCGACTGCGAGAAAACGCACCAGATAGGCCAGCAGCATCACCAGCAGCGTGCCCTTGAGGATTTCGGTGCCGTCGAAACCGAACCAGGCGCGGCCGCTGTCGATCAGCCAGTTGTCGAGCGCCGCCACCGGGATGAACAGGCCCACCGCCAATACCGCGCCGGGAAAGGCGTAGCCGAGGGTGGCGAGACGCTGCGTCCACATCATCGCGTTGCCGGGGCGCTGACGCCCGGCGTAGGCGAGCAGCAAGGCCACCGCCACCACCATCAGCGCGCCGATGCCGGCCAGCAGCACCGAATGCCAGGCAAAGCCCCAGTAACGGCTGTCGAGATCGCTGGCGATGACGTCGCGCGTCCACAGCGCAAGCTGCGTCACCGGAATGATGAAGGCCACGGCGAGCACCGTGGCCGCGTAAACGAATACCAGCGTGGCGAGACCTGGCGAAAGCTTGATGCGACGTGAGGCCGCGCTGCGCCCCACTGCACCGTAGCGCATCTGCGTGCGCGAGCGCTGCTCGAACACCACCGCGACCAGCACGAACAGGATCAGGATCGACGCCAGCTGCGCCGCCGCCGCCAGCGAGAACAGGCTGTACCACGCCTTGTAAATGGCGGTGGTAAAGGTGTCGTAGTTGAAGATCGCCATGGTGCCGAAATCAGCCAGGGTTTCCATCAGCGCCAGCATCAGGCCGGCGGCGATCCACGGTCGCGCCATCGGCAGTGCCACCCGGAAGAAGCCCTGGGTGCGGGAGAGGCCGAGCGACTGCGCGGCCTCCAGCGCGATCGCGCCCTGGGTGGCAAAGGCGTTCTTCGCGATCAGATAGACATAGGGATACAGCGCCAGCGACATCACCAGAATGACGCCGCCGCGCGAGCGGATCTCGGGCAGCCCGGTGATGCCCCAGCCTGCGCGCAACCAGGTTTGCAGCGGGCCGGTGAAATCCAGCAGGCCGATGGCGACGAAGGCCGTGACGTAGGCGGGCAGCGCCAGCGGCAGCAGCAAGGCCCAGTCGAACAGGCGGCGGCCGGGAAACTCGCACATCGCCGTCAGCCAGGCCAGCGACACCCCCAGCACGCTGACGCCGATGGCCACGCCGAGCACCAGCCACAGCGTGTTGCCGATCAGTTCCGGCAGAACGAATTCGGTCAGGTGGGCGAGGATGTCGCCCTCGACCTGGGCGAACGACGAGAAGGTGACGACGACCGGCACCAGCACCAGTGCGGCCACTGCGAGGGCGAACACCCTCCAGCCGCCGGGGCGCGGCCAAACAAAAACGCCCGTTGCGGGCGTTTTTGCGAGAACGACTGCGTTATCAGACAAGAGGAATCACTTTATTTGTAGCCGGCGCGATCCATCAATTTTACGGCCTTGGCCTGCAGGCTGCCAGCGTCTTTGACGTTGATCAGGTTCTGCTTGAAGCTGCCCCAGGCTGCCACGGACTTGTCCGGCGCCACTTTCGGGTTGACCGGGTATTCCAGGTTAACGTCGGCGAACAGGTTCTGCGCCTTGTCGGACGACAGCCATTCGATCAGCTTCTGCGCGCCGGCCGGGTTCTTGGCATGGGCTGTTACACCGGCACCGGAGACGTTGACGTGCACGCCGGCGGCCTTGTTCTTGAGGTTTTGGTTGGGCCAGAAAATCGCCAGCGGCAAGTTGGGTGTTTTCTCCATCAGGCGGCCGAAGTAATAGGTGTTGACCAGGGTGACATCGCACTGTCCGGCCGCCACGGCTTCCATTGCCTTGGTGTCGTCGGGGAAGGGCGAGGTTGCGAGGTTGGTGACCCAGCCGTGCACGATGTCCTCGGTTTTGCCTTCGCCGTATTCGGTGATCATCATCGCCACCAGGCTCTGGTTGTAGACCTTTTTCGAGGTGCGCAGGCAGAGGCGGCCTTTCCATTTCGGATTGGCCAGGTCTTCGTAGGTCGACAGGTCGGCCGGTTTGACCTTGGCCGTGTTGTAGACGATGGTGCGGGCGCGTACCGACAGGCCGAACCATTCGTTGCTCGGGTCGCGCAGGTGGGCTGGCACGTTGGTGCTCAGGATTTTCGACTGGATCGGGCGCAACAGACCTTCTTCGGAGGCCTGCCACAAATTGCCCGCGTCTACCGTCAGCAGCATGTCGGCCGGGGTGTTCTTGCCTTCGGCCTTGAGGCGCGCCATCAGCGGGCCTTCCTTGTCGGTGATGAATTTTACGGCGACGCCGGTGTCCCTGGTGTAGGCGTCGAACAGCGGCTTGATCAGCTGTTCGTTGCGCGCGGAATACACCACGACTTCTTCTGCAAGAGTGGGGAGAGTGGTCACGGCCAGCGTCAGGGCGGCCAAAAGGCGGGTCAGTTTCATGCTTGAAGCATCCTGTGGTGAACGAATGGTTTAATCGTACTGCAAATGATAACAGTTATCAATAATTAACCGGTTTGGAAGAGGGAGGTACGAATCACGGCTCGTTGCGGCGGCTTTACCCTCGTCGACTCAGTAGAATGAACGGCATGTTCCGTCTGCTCCTGCTATTGCTGGCGATGGGCATGTGGGCGCCGTCGCTCCATGCCCAGGTCGCCGCCCGCATCCTGCTGCAGGATTCGCCGCTGGCGGGTTTCCAGTACCACGCCGGCAAGGAGCTGTGGCCGCAGATGCGGGTAGGCGACGCGCTCGCGCTGATCCGCGAGCCGAATAATGCCTATGACGCGAACGCGGTGCGGATCGAATGGCAGGGCCACAAGATCGGTTACGTGCCGCGCCGCGACAATGCCGATGCCGCGCGTTTTCTCGACCGCGGGCAGGCGCTGGAGGCCCGCATCAGCCGTCTGGCCGAAGGGCGCGATCCGTGGTCGCGAATCCGCTTTGAAATCCTGATTCCGTTGCTGTCGCCCGGTAAAACCGAATGAAATCCAGCTGGATGCTTGTCGCAGCCGCATTGTTCGCGCTGATGGGGGTACTGGTGAAACACGCCTCGATTCATTTTTCGAGCGCGGAGCTGGTGTTCTACCGCTCGGTCTTCGGCCTGCTGGCAATCGGCGGCGTGATCGCCGTGCAGCACGGCAGTTTGCTGAAACCGCTGGCCACGCCGTATCGCCGTGCGCATTTCTGGCGTGGCCTGTCGGGCTTCGTGGCGCTGGTGTTGTTCTTCTATGCCATCGCGCGCCTGCCGCTGGCCACCGCGGTAACGCTGAATTACACCGCGCCGCTGTTTCTGGCCGCGCTGTCGGCCTGGTGGCTGCACGAAAAACATGGGCGCGGCCTGCTCGGCGCAGTGGCGCTGGGCTTCGTGGGCATCGTGCTGGTGCTGCGGCCGCAGGTGCAGGACCAGGCCTGGCTGCCTGCGCTGGCCGGGCTGGTGTCGGGCATGCTGGCAGCCGTGGCGTATGTCAACGTCAAGCAGCTGGGCCGGCTCGGCGAACCCGAGTGGCGGGTGGTGTTTTATTTCACCCTGCTGGCGACGCTTGGCGGCGGGGTGTGGATGCTGCTGGCCGGGTTTCATCGCCCGGATGCGGCAGACTGGCCGTGGCTGATCGGGATCGGCGTAACCGCCACGCTGGCGCAGCTGGCGCTGACGCGCGCCTATCACCGCGGCCGCACGCTGATCGTGGGCGCGCTGGCGTATTCCACGGTAGGGTTTTCGGCGCTGTACGGCCTGATTCTGTTCGGCGAGGCTTTGCCGCTGTCGGCATGGACGGGCATGGCGGTGGTGGCGATTGCTGGAATCTGGGCAGTTCGAAGCGCTGCGCCGGCTGATTCGCTATAGTGGAACGAGTTCACCTCAGGAGCGAAACATGATCAGCCTCAATATCAAGAACAACCAGATTGCAGTTTCCGTCATGGGCCAGTTCACCCTCGACGACTACCGCGAATTCGAACAGGCGGTGTGTTACGGCATCCAGTTTCAGGGCAAGGTCGATCTGCTGTTCGACCTGCGCGACATGCTGTCGTACAGCCTCGACGTGGCGTGGGAAGAACTGAAATTCTCGCGCGAGCACAAGAATGACTTTGGCCGCATCGCCGTCCTCACCGACGATCAGTGGATGGCGTGGAGCATGTGGCTCAACCGCTCGTTCATGTCGGCGGAGATACATCTGTTTGATGATCTGGACATGGCGCAGGCGTGGCTGGCCGGGGGCGATCTGCCGCTGCCGGCGGGTTGAGAGGCTGAGAGTCTTTCGTCCGGGCTCGCCTTACCCATCAAAACGCCCTTGCTCGTCGTTGCAAATACTCACCATAGCCTTGCTATGGCTGTGCTTTGCGCCTCGGTCAAGTGCGTTTTGACGGGCCTTTCGAACACGGCCGAAAAACGCTCAGCCTCTGAGGCGCGGCGGCCGGAACACGGCCGGGTTGGCGTAATACGCCGCCGTCGCATTGGCGGCATCCCATCCCGGCACGCCCTGCACCGGCAGCGGGGCAAGCTGGCGCGGCGAAGTGATGGCGGCGAGGGCGGCGACAGCCCGATTCTCGATTGCACTGTCGGTTGAGTCCGCATCCAGCATCAGGCATTTTCCGGTCACGGCCGGGTAGGGCGCCAGCAGCTTTTCCAGCAGGGCGTGCCCGACCACCACAAATTCCATTCGCGTTTCGACTTGCCGACGCCGCTCCCAGAACAGCTTCTGCCAGGCGTGTTCAGCCAGCAAGGTGGGCAAGGCCGGGTCGCGGCTGACCACCCACACCCCCGACTCATCCAGTACCGTCAGCGCGTCGCGCCGGCGGCCGCGCAGGGCATCTGTCTCCAGCACGATAGCCGCGCCGTGTGCCGCGTTCAGCGCCGCCTTGAAGTACGGAAAGCGCAGCCACACCAGCGCATTCATGACGTCGTGCCAGGTCTCGGCGCGGGTCGGTACCTCGCCGGTTTTCAGGATGCGGGTTTCGTAATCGCGCGCAGACAGATGCCCCGCGGCCGCGACAAAGCGCAGCGGCAGATCGCGCGCCTGGAGGGTGCCGGACGCGCTGGCCAGTGCGTTGAGTCCGGCCAGCGAGGGTGCGCTGCGGGCCAGATCGAGCGCGTCGATCAGCTGCCGGTAGGGCGCAAAAGCAGGGTGGTCGAAGTTCAATGCAAGGATTCGGAAAGCGCCTGGCGGAATTGCCGCGTCAGCGGATGCGCACTGCCGAGCAGGTCGAACAGGGCCAACAGGCTGGTGCGGCCGATCTCGTGGCGGTAGTTGCGGTCGGTGCGGGTAATGAAGAGCAGCGCGCTCATCGCCGCTGCGAAGTCGTCTTGCGCCAGCAGCACGGCGGCGCGCTGGTAATGCGCGGCGAGGTCGTTGGGCTGTTGTGCCAGCTGCGCATCGATGGCTTCCAGTGCGGGCGCCTGGCGCGCCGTCTCGGCCAGATTCAGGTGCGCGTACAAATGGGCGAGTTCGGGCGCTTGCCGCGCTTCGGGCGGCAGGCTGTCGAGCAGCTTCAGTGCCTGCTCGCTATCGCCTTGCGACCACAGCAGCTTGGCGAGATCGCGCGGGATGGCGAGATTCTCGGGTTCAGCCATCGCCGCGTTGGCCAGCAGCATGCGCGCCTGTTCGACCTTGCCCGACTGCCAGGCGGCGACGCCGAGCGCGTGGGCGCGGTGAGCGTCGCCGGCGATGAAGCGGTCGAGCACTTCACGGAAACTGCTGTCGGGATCGGCACCGTGTATGGTGTGGGCGACTTCGCCGCGCCAGAAAAACTTCACTGTCGGCACCGAGTTCACGCTGAAGCGTCGCGCCAGTTCCGGCAGTGCGTCGGCGTTGAGCATCACCAGCAGGAACTTGCCGCCGTATTCGGCGGCGAGCTTGACCAGGCGCGGCATCAGGATGAAGCAGGGGCCGGCCTTGGGGGTCCAGAAATGCACCAGCACCGGGCCCTTGTGCGAGTTTTCCAGCACCAGCCGGTTGAAATTGTCGGCGCTGGCGTCGAAGACGTAGGGAGACAGGGGCGCCATCAATCAAAGGTTCCGGTGCGGGCAAAGCGGTCGCAGGCGGCGATAAGTTCGCGCGCAATCCCAGGCTCGAACGCCGAGTGGCCGGCATCTACCACCACCACATAACGGGCCTGCGGCCAGGCGCGCGCCAGCGCGTCGGCGGTGACGATGGGGCAGACGGCGTCGTAGCGGCCCTGCACGATGACCGCGGGAATCGTGCGGATGCGGTCGATATGGTCGAGCAGGCTGTTGTCGGGCAGGAAGATGTTGTTGACGAAGTAATGCGCCTCGATGCGCGACAGCGACAGCGCGGTCTGATCGCTGCCGAATGCGGCGACCAGCTCGGGGCTCGGCAGCAGGGTCGAGCATGACGCCTCGAAGGTGGCCCATTGGTAGGCGGCAGGCTGATGCACGGTCGGGTCGGGGTCGATCAGGCGACGGTGATACGCCGTCAGCAGGTCGCTGCGTTCCGCTTGCGGGATGAAGGATTCCAGTTGCCGCTGCGCTTCGGGAAAGAAGGCGCGGATACCCTCGAGAAACCAGTCGATTTCACTTTTTCGGCACAGAAAAATGCCGCGCAGCACCAGCCCCAGACAGCGTTCCGGGTGCACCTCGGCATAGGCGAGCGCAAGGGTTGATCCCCACGAACCGCCGAATACCAGCCAGCGTTCGATCCCGAGTTGGACGCGCAGCGCTTCCATGTCGGCGATCAGATGCGGGGTGGTGTTGTCGGCCAGCTCGCCATGCGGCGTCGAGCGGCCGCTGCCGCGCTGGTCGAAAAGAATGATGCGGTAGCGCGCCGGGTCGAAAAACTGTCGTTGCCTGGGCGAGGTGCCGGAGCCGGGGCCGCCATGCACGAACAGCGCCGGAATGCCGTCCGGATTGCCGGAAGTCTCCCAGTAGATGCGGTGGAGACCGCCGGTTTCCATCATGCCGCTGGCGTAGGGGGCGATGGGCGGGTAGAGCGGGATTGTTGCGGACATGAGTGGAGCCTGGGTTCGAAGGTCGAATCATATCGCCTGCTCCGGTCGCGACGAAGAACCTCCGGCTGCGAATGGCGTATCGACAGACCGGGGCTGGGTACGTATGCTCTTCAAGTGCATGGCCGAATATGCCGTTGAAGCAGTCTGGCGGCGCAAACTGCCCGTCAATACAACATATTAATGAGGAGTACTGCCATGAGTCAGGTTGTCAAAGTCGCCCTGTTGGGGCTGGGTGAAGTCGGAGAAACCTTCGCCGAGCATTTCCTGGAAAAAATCCAGGAAGATCATGTCCAGGTGGAAATCGTCGCCGCTGCCCACCACAATCTGGAATCGCCGGTTGCACTGGGCTTCATCCAGAACGGGGTGCCGGTATTCGAGGATGCGCTGGAAGTCGTGTCGATGGGTGCCAAGGTTGACATCATTTTCGACCTGACCGGCGATCCCGAACTGCGCAAGAAATTGCGCGTCGCCTTGCAGGAAACCCATAACCAGCACACCGTGATTGCCCCCGAAGTGGTGGCGCACCTGCTGTGGAACTTCTTCGGCGAGGGCGAATTGCCGCACAGCGAAAAAACGGGTTATTGATGGCGCCTTTCAAGTCTGCCCATGCCGCAGGCGCCGACTGGACCCAGGCTGCGCAAGCCTGCATGGGCCAGCTGGGCGCCATTCCGGCTGCAGCGACGCTGGGTTTTCTGTACGTGGCGGATGCGTTCGCCGACGACCTCGGCGCAATTCTGGATTTTTTCAAAAGCGCCACCGGCGTGTCGCACTGGACCGGCAGCGTGGGCGTGGGAATCTGCGCCACCGGCGTGGAATACCTGGAAGAGCCCGCGATGGCGGTGATGCTGGGTGAATTCGCGCGCGAGGATTTCAGCATGCTGCCGGTGCTGCGCACGCCGCAGGATATCGAGGCGCAGCCCGCCGACGCCTACTTCGCGCTGGTGCACGGCGATCCAGCCAACAATCGCATGCAGGAACTGATCGATGGCCTGTCCGCGCATGTGTCGAGCGGGTTTGTCGTCGGCGGGTTGTCGAGTTCACGCGGCGAAACGGCGCAGATCAGCGATGGCGTGGTCAGTGGTGGCTTGTCCGGCGTGCTGTTTTCCGAACGCGTCAAGCTGGCGACGCGGCTGACCCAGGGCATTTCGCCGCTGGGTCCGCGGCATCACATCACCACAGCCAACAAGAATATTGTCGGCAGCCTGGATCACCGCCCGGCGCTGGAGGTGATGAAGGAAGAAATCGGCGAGGTGCTGGCGCGCGACCTGCAACGGGCGGCCGGCTATATCTTCGTCGGCTTGCCGGTGCGCGGATCCGACACCGGCGACTACCTGGTGCGCAACATTCTCGGCGTCGATCCGCACAATCACCTGGTGGCGATCGGCGAGTACGTGCAGCCGGGCGACGAGCTGCTGTTTTGCCGCCGCGACCAGCAAACGGCCGAAGACGATCTGTTGCGCATGCTGACGGCGATCGGCGCGCAACTGAACGCGCCAATCCGGGGCGGCGTGTATTATTCCTGCCTCGGGCGCGGCGAGCATATGTTTGGCGCGCCGAACCGGGAACTGGGGCTGATCCGCGATGCCCTGGGCGCGTTTCCGCTGGTGGGTTTTTTTGCCAATGGTGAAATTTCACACAATCGCTTATATGGCTACACCGGGGTACTGACCCTGTTTGGCTGAACAGTAAAGGGATAGACATAATGACTGTGCACGCAATCAAGGAAGACGACGTCGGCCTGCTGCGCGACGAAATAGAAATGCTGATGAACGAGCGCCGCCAGCTGCTGCAGGTGACCGGCGCGGCGGCCGTATTCGTCGCCAACCTCGATACCGACAGCCTGCCGGACGAAGCCGACACCATCGACGCGGCGGAAATGCTGGCTGAGCAACTCAACAGTCTGTCCGAAGAAACGCTCAAGGACGCACTGGAATCGGTACGCGCCGAGATGGATCCGGCGACCTGACCTGTTCCTTATCTTGCCGCGTCTGGACCTGCCCAGCTTTGCCGAAGTCAGACGCTTTGCGCTGACTGCCGCGCTGACGGCGCTGGTTTACGCGCTGGCCGGATGGATCAGCCTCAAGGTCGCCACCTATGTGGCGGGCGTGATTGCAGCGGTCTGGCTGGCTGCCGGTGTGGGCGCGATGGCGGGCCTGCGTTTCGGGCTGGCCGGCATCACGGGCGTGGCGCTCGGTTCATTTGCCCTCATCAGCCAGGTTTTATCCATCGATATGGCCTGGCGTCTTGCCCTCGGCGCTGCCGCGAGTTCGGCGATCATGGGCTACCTGCCACGCCATCTTCATCCTTTCAGTTCCACCCTTGAATCGGTTCCCAGCGTCGCCAAGTTCGCCCTGGTGGCGGCCCCGCTTGGTTACGGGGTAAGCGCCCTGCTCGGGGTGACCAGCCTGTATTCTGCCGGCCTGCTGCCAGACGACCAGGTGGTGCAGGGCTTGTGGGTCTGGTGGCTGGGCGACGTGCTCGGGGTCTACCTCATCGCCCCGGTGCTGCTCACGGCCTCGCGCTGGGATTTGCTGCCGACCAGCAAGGCTGCCCGTCTGGAAGGGCTGGTGCTGGTGCTGAGCATGCTGTTGCTGACGTATGCGATGCTGGCCAACATCCAGCCCCTGCGGCCGAGCGAGGTGGTGCTGTTCGTGCTGATGCCCGGCGTGCTGTGGGCGGCCTTGCGCTTTTCGGTGACCGGGGCAAGCTTGGCCATTTTCCTCTCGGCCCTGATCGTGCTGGGGGTGGCGGTGATTTCCTCGGGCGGCGCAATCAGCAGCACCAGCCTGCGCGAGCTGTTCGCCCTGCAGGTCAGCATGCTGGCCATGTCGCTGGCCGGCCTGTTCGTCTCGGCCGCGCTGGCCGAGCGCCGCCATTCCGAAATGCGGCTCGACATGCTGGCCAATCACGACCCGCTGACGGGCCTGCCCAACCGTTCGTATTTCCAGGATTTTCTGGGCCATGCGCTGGCGCGCGCGCAACGGGAAAAGAGCCAGGTTTCCCTGCTGTTCATCGACCTCGACCGCTTCAAGCACATCAACGACTCGCAGGGCCACGAAGTGGGCGACCAGGTGCTGTGCATCGTCGGCAAGCGGCTGGACGATGAACTGCGCGCCGACGATTTCGTCGCCCGTCTGGGCGGGGATGAATTCGCCATCATCCTGGTGCACCCGCCGGCCACGCGCGCGGCCAGCCGGGTGGTGCGCAAGCTGCTCAAGACCCTGTCCGAACCGTTCAAGCTGGAACACCGGCGGTATGCCGTGGGTGCCAGCATCGGCATCAGCGTGTACCCGGACGACGGCCTCGATGCCAACACCTTGCTGCGCCAGGCCGATCTGGCCATGTATCAGGCCAAGCAGCGCCGCAGCGGATTCGAATATTTCAACGATGAACTGAACACGGTCGCGCAGCAGCAATTGAGTCTGGAAAACGGCCTGCGCCAGGCGCTCGATCACGGTGAATTGGCCCTGGCCTATCAGCCCAAGGTGTCGCTTGGCAGCGGCCGGGTGGTGGGATTGGAGGCGCTGGCGCGCTGGCTGCCCCGGTCAGGCGGGATGATCGGCCCGGATCGCTTCATCCCGGTGGCCGAGGAAACCGGCCTGATCATGCCCCTGGGGCGCTGGGTGGCGCGGGCGTCGTGCGAACAATGGATCGCCTGGCGCGATGCCGGCCTCAATCCGCCGCCGGTCGCCATCAACCTGTCGCCGCGCCAGTTCAACGACGAGCGCCTGATCGACGACATCGACGCCATTCTGGCCGAGACCGGGATGGAGGCCGCCCAGCTGCAGCTGGAAGTGACCGAGAGCGCGGCGATGGAAAACCCGCAGCGGACATTTGAGATGCTGGACGCGCTGCGCCAGCGCGGCCTGCATGTCTACATCGATGATTTCGGCACCGGGCATTCCAATCTGGCGCAGCTGAAGCGGATGCCGATCGATGCGCTGAAAATCGACAAGAGCTTTATCGACGACGTGCTGGTCGACAGCGATGGTGCGGAAATCGTCAATGCTGTTATCAAGCTGGCGCATGCCTTGAACATGCGGGTGGTCGCCGAAGGCGTGGAATCCGCCGAACAGCTCGCGTTCCTGAAAAATCAGGGCTGCGATGAGGTTCAGGGTTTTGTGGTGGCGAAGCCTCTGCCGCCCGACCAGGTCGAAGCGTTTTTCGAACGGCAGTTCACCTTCTGATCCGGGCCGATACGCCGGGCAGGCGCATCGGCCCATTGCAGCGTGGCGTTACAGCGGCATCGGCTTGCCGTCGTTGAGGTTGAGCCAGCCCTTGGCGATGCGGTAGATGAACCAGACGAAGGCCACGCCCAGGATCACCCAGCCGATCAGGATGATCCAGGTGAGCGCGCCCAGTACCATCCACACCACGCCCCACCAGAAGGTGCGGATCTGCCAGGTGAAATGGCTTTCCAGCCAGGTGCCCTGAGCCTCTTCGCGCTTGATGTAGTTCAGCACGATGGCGACGATGGCGGTGACGCCGATAAACAGCGACAGCGCATACAGCGCGTAAATCACCGTGGTCATGGTTTTCAGGCTGGCGAGTTTTTCGTCGGGCGTGGTTTCCATCGATCTGATCCTTGAAATTAAATGCCGCGCAGCAGTTCGTTGATGCCGACCTTGGACAGCGTCTTCGCGTCGACCTTTTTCACGATCACCGCGCAATACAGACTGTAGCTGCCATCCTTGGACGGCAGGTTGCCGGACACCACGACCGAGCCGGCGGGGATGCGGCCGTAGGTCACTTCGCCGGTTTCGCGGTCGTAAATCTTGGTCGACTGGCCGATGTAGACGCCCATCGAGATCACGCTGTTGTCTTCGACGATCACGCCTTCGACCACTTCGGAACGCGCGCCGATGAAGCAGTTGTCGCCGATGATGGTGGGGTTGGCCTGCACCGGCTCCAGCACGCCGCCGATGCCGACGCCGCCGGACAGGTGGACGTTCTTGCCGATCTGCGCGCAGGAACCGACCGTGGCCCAGGTGTCGACCATGGTGCCTTCGCCGACGTAAGCGCCGATGTTGACGTAGGAGGGCATCAGCACCACGTTCTTCGCGATGTAGGAACCCTTGCGCACGGCGGCCGGCGGGACCACGCGGAAGCCGCCTTCGCGGAAGTCCTTGGAGTTGAAGTCGGCGAACTTGCTCGGCACCTTGTCGTAGTAGTTGGTGTAGCCGCCCTTGATGAACTGGTTGTCTTCCAGGCGGAACGACAGCAGCACGGCCTTCTTCAGCCACTGATGGGTGATCCAGTTCTGGCCGTCCGTGCGTTCGGCCACGCGCAGTTCACCCATGTCGAGCAGGTCGATCACGGCCATGACGGCGTCCTTGACCTGGGGTTCGACGTTGCGCGGGGTGATGTCGGCGCGGCGCTCGAAGGCTTCTTCGATGGTGGCTTGCAATTCGTGCATGGGGTTTCCTTAAAGTGAAAAGTGAATGATTGGGTGAAGGGTTGCGCTCAGGCGGCTTCGCCGACGAATTGGGCCATGCGTTTGGCCGCCTCGACGCAGGCGGCGAGGCTGTCGACCAGCGCGATGCGGACGAAACCCTTGCCGGGATTGACGCCGCTGGCGTCGCGCGCGAGGAAGCTGCCGGGCAGCACGGTGACGTGCTGCTGCTCAAACAGGCCGCGTGCGAATGCGGCGTCGTCGCCGTCCGGTACCCGCGCCCACAGGTAGAAAGCGGCGTCGGGCGCGTCGAATTGCAGCACGTCCTTGAGCAGCGGCATCACGGCGGCGAATTTCTCGGCGTACTGGCGACGGTTCTCGACCACGTGCGCCTCGTCGTTCCAGGCGGCGGTGCTGGCCGCCTGCACCGCTGGGCTCATCGCGCTGCCGTGGTAGGTGCGGTAGAGCAGGAAGGACTTCATCAATGCCGCATCACCGGCCACCATGCCGGAACGCAGGCCGGGCACGTTGGAGCGCTTCGACAGCGAGTTGAACACGATCAGGTTCTTTAGACCACGGCCGAGTTGCTGAGCGGCGGTGAGCGCGCCCAGCGGTGGCTGGCCTTCCTTGAAATAGATTTCCGAATAGCATTCGTCGGCAGCGATCACGAAGCCGTGCCGATCGGACAGCTCGAACAGTTCCTTCCAGTCGTCGAGCGACATCACCTTGCCGGTGGGGTTGCCGGGCGAACAGACGTAGACCAGATTCACCTGCTCCCACAAATCCTCCGGCACCCGCGACCAGTCCATCTTGAAGTCGTTTTCCGGCAGGGTGTTGAGAAAGAAGGGGCGGGCGCCGGCGAGCAGGGCGGCGCCTTCGTAGATCTGATAGAACGGGTTCGGCGAAATCACCACGCGGCGGCCATGGCGGCTGGAATCGACGCTGGCCTGGGCGAAGGCGAACAGGGCCTCGCGCGAGCCATTGACCGGCAGCACTTCGGTCGCGGGGTCGAGCTTCACGCCGTAGCGTCGCCCGGCCCACGCGGCGATCGCCTCGCGCAGCGCATCCGAACCCTGAGTGATGGGATAATTCGCCAGCCCGCCGAGACCGGCGACCAGCGCGTCCTTGATGAAAGCGGGCGTCGGATGCTTGGGTTCGCCGATCGACAGATTGATTGGCGACAGCGCGGGATTTGGCGTCACCCCGGCGAACAGTTCGCGCAGCTTCTGAAACGGGTAGGGGTGGAGCTGATCGAGACGCGGATTCATTGAATGGGCTGGAAACAGAGCAGTTTGCAAACCACGACATTATAAAGCCCCATGCCCACTCATCGTTTCTTTGCCATCGCCAGTCTGGTCTACGCCGCTACCCTGTGGGGTCTGGTCTGGTACCCCTATCGCCTGCTGCACGAGGCGGGCGTCGGCGGCATCGCCTCGGGTTTCTTCTCCTACGCCATTCCGCTGTTGCTGGTGGGCTGGCTGCATGGTCGCGCCCTGTTGCGCGCGCGCGGACAGTGGGCGTGGCTGGCGGCGCTGGGCCTGGCCGCGGGCTGGACCAACCTGGCCTACGTGCTGGCGGTTCTGGAAGGCGAGGTGGTGCGGGTGCTGCTGCTGTTCTATCTGTCGCCCCTATGGACCGTGCTGTTCTCGCGCCTCCTGCTGCATGAAAAACTCAACCGTGCGGGCTGGGCCGTGATGGCGCTGGCGGCCGGCGGAGCGCTGGCGATGCTGTGGCAACCCGGCGAATGGCCGCTGCCGGCCAATCGGGCCGAATGGCTGGCGCTGTCGGCCGGGGTGGCGTTCGCGGCGAGCAATGTCATCAGCCGCCATCTCGACGGCGTGGCAGAAGGCGCCAAGGCCGTCACCGTATGGGCGGGGGTGGTGGTCCTCACCGTGGTCGGGCTGCTGCTCCAACCCGCCGAACTGGATTTCATGGCTGCGGCCGAAACGCAGACCTGGCTGCTGGTGATCGCCGTGGCGCTGGCAATCGGCAGCATGACCTACGCCGTGCAATTCGGCCTCGCGCGCGTGCCGGCCAACCAGGCCATCGTGATTTTTCTGTCCGAGCTGGTCGTCGCCGCCGTCGCCGCGTATTTCCTGTCGGCCGAGCGGATGGGCCTGCAGGAATGGATTGGCGCCGCCATGATCATCACCGCCAGCCTGTTTTCCGGGCACATGGAAGACGATCAGATAAAGGAGAAACGCGATGCCTGAGCTGCCCCCAATCCAGATCGCTGCCTTGTTGCACGCCGGCCTGCTCGTGTCCGATCTGGCGCGTGCGAAAACCTTCTACGAATCGGTGCTGGGGCTGACGCGCTACCCGAACCGTCCCGACCTGCCGTATCCCGGTGAATGGTATGAACTGGGCGCTGGCCAGCAGCTGCACCTGATGAACCTGCCCAACCCCGATGCCACATCGGTGCGCCCCGCACATGGTGGGCGCGATCATCACATCGCGCTGGCGATCAGCAACATGGATGCGCTGAAAAGCCGGCTTGATGCGGCCGGCGTGAAATACAGCGTGAGCCAGTCCGGGCGCGCGGCCTTGTTCTGCCGCGACCCGGATGCGAATACTCTGGAGTTTGTCGAGCCTGGCTGATCAACAAGCCATGCTGATATTTCATTAGGTGTAGAAGTTCAGGCTTGACCTGACAGACAGTGCATGTTCAGGTCGTGCTTCTCTGGTTGAATCCGCCTCCAACAGCAGACATTCCGCCCGGATTATCATTACATATGCGGAAGACCGCCTCGACGAACTGACGATGAATCAATCAGTTCCGGTACATCAGCATGTTCTGCGAATTTCAATAATACAGACCGACCGGTCTGGTGAATAACTGTTAGGTTTTAAAAATCAATGAAAAAGGAATTCAGGAAATCATCGGTGCGAAAACTTTCACATACCATTCATAGATGAGTCCAGTCATTGCTCTTACAGCCCAAGCACCACGATTACCCATTCCCCTTTTTCTTTGTGAATGCCGCATTCTCTGAAGAACAGTGCGCTGCGCTTGAGCAGCTATTTTCGCAAGACGGAGAATGGCAGCATCAGGACGGTGAGTTTTACCGCTGTTCTCTTTGCGATGTTAGCGAGACTATTCCAGCAACGTTTCAGAGCGAAATACTCGCCAGAATGCGCGAGATTACTGACTTGCCACTCGTCAATCGTGTGCTGGTCACGGCTCAACGAATGCTGCCCGGACAAGTCATTGGTATACACAGCGACCGGCCGCTATTGGGCTATGAAATTGCGCGACTGGTCGTGCAACTCAATAAGCAATGGCAAGCTGAACATGGCGGTGTGCTGGAATTATTCTCATCGCCAGAGGGCGAAGCCGTATTCAGTGTTAATCCTGAATACAACAAAGCCGTTGGCTTCCTGCTGCACGCGGATTCCTATCATGCCGTTACCGAAGTTACCCAGCCACGACTAACCGTGGTCTTCAACTTCTGGCACATGGCGAATACACCCGAACTGGCGGCGCATGTTCAAGCCTTGTTTGCCAACCTTCATTTCTCAGAGTT
Organism: Thiobacillus sp.; assembly: GCA_020057245.1. GTDB lineage: Bacteria > Pseudomonadota > Gammaproteobacteria > Burkholderiales > Thiobacillaceae > Thiobacillus. The sequence continues at coordinate 23,792 of JAGVGD010000077.1, forward strand.
TCCGGCAACACTCAATCCTGTTGCCTCGGCGGCAGAATCGAGTTTGCCCGAAGAGGTGACATTTCTTGCAGGCACAGCAGCGATTGCACTGCATCGCTGGGGCTATGACGCGGCAACCGTTGTGACCGGATACCAGCACAGTGCTGGGCTTTCTACCTGCGATACTGGCGATGCGGAAACCTATGCAGCCGTGCTACTGGCAGACTGGGTGGCATACCTGTATCGGGATTCATTTGATCTGATACGCTGGAATCGCTTGCAAAGCGAGCTTGCCGGAATAGAAATGTTTCCGCGCCTGATGCCCACGTGGCAGCTTTGTCTGCCGGAATGGAAAGAATTGCCTCGGTCGTGATGATCATGCCAGCAACAGATGTTGCAGATCAGGTTTGAGTTTCTACCCATCAGGCTGATATTCTTTAGGGTGCTACTTCGCTGTGTTCCTGCCTGTACTCACAACCGGCACCGCGTCCAGCGGCGACTCAAACGCAATGAAGAGGACACACGGTTCGCTGCTGGCGCAGAAGCCATCGTGGGGTCGTTTGGCCGGGCCGTATCCATAGGTTCCCGGCTTGAGGATGGCCGTCTTCTGCCCGTCATAGGTGACATGAAGCTCGCCGGCAACCAGCACCATGCGCTCTGCGGAGGTATGCCAATGCAGTGGGATGGTCGACCCGGCGGGCACTTTGAAGAACACGTCGAGATTGTCTTGCGCCGGGTCGCCGTGAAGTACGGCGATCGCACATCCTTTTGGCAAGAACGCTGGGCAAGGCCCCCACTTGAGCTGCGCATCATCGAAAGTCTGCGTCAGTGCCGGCTCGGGAATCGGCGCTTGTGCGAGGGCGAAGGGGGCGGCAAGGCCCAACCCAATCAACATGACTGCCGGGTATGAACGGTGAATGGCGGCGTGGATTTTCATGATGATGTCTCCTTTGGGTTGAACGCAGCGCGCGGCTGGCGGCTGCGTGGGCTCAGTATTTCAGGTCACGCGATGTGAACGGCCGCTTGGGCGCACTGCCTAGAACGCGGGTGAGCACTGAATTCATGGTGGCGCAGTCGTTGTCGAAGCCGCCGTGGCTGTGGCTGACGGAGGCGCCCAGCTTGATGGCGGCGGCTTCCTGGGCGGGATGGAGCGGGATGCCTTCCGAGACCACTAGCGCGGGGCGGCCGTCGACGCTTCCATCAAACAGCTTGGCGAGCGTCTTGTCGGCGTCGATGCAGGCCTTCATCCCCAGGATTGGCACCTCGCGCATCCCTTCGAAGGCGTTGGAGACGAGGTAGAGCAGCGATTTTCCATAGGGCCCCACGCTGTCATCGCGTTCCAGCTTGTCCGACAGGATGTAGAGGCTCGGCAGCGGGATATGCCCTGCTTCGAGGCCGGGCAGCAGCAGTTGCTTGAAAGTGTCGGTGCGGATCGCGGGGGCGAGGAACTGCACGCTCTTCAGCGGTATGCCCAGGTTCGCCAGCAGGGGCATGGCGTGGGCGGCGAAGATGCTGCCCGCCGAATGGCCGACGATGTGCAGCTCCCAGCCGGCCTTGTCGTGGCTGGCCAGTTTCTTCTTGGCCAGTTCGACATAACTCGCGACAAGCTGGATGGCGCCGATGTTGTGCGGGTGGTCGGACGCCAGCCGGGCGTTTTCCTTCATCTCCCCCCACAACCGGTGGCCTGCGCGGGCGAGGGTGAGTTCGAGCACACGGTCCTTGGCCTCGGTCAGGTTTTCCATGAAGCCGCCGCCGGCGAGCTTGTCGGCTTCGGTGAACAGGTCCTTGAACAGGCCCGCGACGCTGGAGAGGAAGTCGCTCTCCCACATGATGTGCAGGGGATAAATCTCGTTTTCAAGCATGACGTCGCGCATGGCGACGATGCGCTTGGCCGAGGCGGATTCGGAGTTGAGCCCGCCGTGCAGGTACAGCAGGATACGACGCTTCTTCCAGCCTCGGGCTTTGGCGGGGAGGGTTTCGCAGAACAGGCGTTCGATGTCGGACTCGGTGGTCCAGTATTCACCGGAATCGGACAGTTCGCCGTTGTTGGCGACGTCAATGACGTAGGGCCGGATGTCGGACAGCGGAATGGTGCGGCTGGCGCGCTGGATGCCGGAGGTGTCGATGGATTTGTCGTCCGCCCACAGGTCCATCATGACTGGCACGCCGAGTTGTGCCACCCAGACGTCGGTGGCATGCATCAAGAAGTCTTCATAGGGCAGCAGCGCAAAACCGCCGGCGCCCCAGCCCGGCCCCCAGGAATTCTGGATGATGAAACCCTGCGGGGTGTAGCCGACGAGGGCAACGGCATGGCCGCCGTCGGCGCTGCCGCTGCGCTTGATCACGGGTAGCCTGAGCGTGACCTTGCGGCCGCGGTGCACATAGCTCACCAGCACCGGCTTGTCGCCCTTGCTAGCGCCCGGAGCGGCCCAGCCCGAATGCACCATCAGTGTGGCGTAGAGAATGCCGGTCTCGCTCAGCGCGGTGTGCATGTCGCGCACGTTGTAGGGGCGGATGCGGTAATAGGCGCCGCCCGGCGCCGCCATCGCCTGCTGGATGATGGCGTCGCTCATGTGCGTGATGCCATGCTGGTCGTCTTTCCATGCCGAGCGCAGACACACGCCGTGCTTGGACCAGGCCTTGATCGCGCCGCGTGCGGAAGAACCCTCGTAGGCCTCGCCCGGCCATTCGTCGTAGCGCCGCGCCAGTTCGTACAGCATGCGCGGGCTGACGACGGCGGTCCGTTTCTGCTTGGCGCGCAGAAAGTTCACCACGGCTGCCAGCGCAAAGCCGGTACAGGCGCCTTCCTTGCCCTGGTCGAGAATCATCGCCGGCTTGATGAAGGCGCAACTCACCAGCGAATCCGGCAGTGAGATCAGCGCGGGCTGATAAAACCAGTCGCGCAGGTCGATGCGGTCGGGAAAGGCGTCGAGCCGCTGGCCGGTGGCCTTTTCAGCGCTGGTTTTGAGCGTTGGTTCGGACTGCGTGCGGGGGGACTTGAGGGCCATGCGACTTCCTTTCGTAAAGGCTTTCGGGATCAGAGGGTTTTCAGGTGTTCAAGCAGCGCGGCCTTGCTGGCGTCCGGTAGGGCCGTGCCGAAGTCATGCCCCTGATTGCTGTTGCCGCGCAGCCGCGTGTCGAGTAGCGTGCCCGCGCGTTCGGCCGCCGGGCCCTGCACGACGAAGCCGACGCGTACCGGGTCGTAGACGTCGTAGCCGCGCCAGAAGACTTGCGGCCGCTGCGCGGGCGGCGTCAGCAGGTCGGACAGGGTCGGCACCGAGCCGTTGTGCAGGTAGGGGGCGCGCAGCCAGATGCCGTCGAGGAACTGCGCGACATAACCTGTCAGCGGGGCTTCGACCAGTCCTTTGCGCTGGATGCCCATGTCGCTGACGACCTTGTTGGCCTCGATCGCCGCCGGTTTGCCCCAGGTGTCGATGCGGCCGCGGTCGGTGCCGATTTCGGCAAGCGGAACGATGGTGCCGGTGCGTGCGCTGGCGTGGCAGGCCGCGCAGTTCGCATCGAACACTGCCTTGCCCTGCGCGGCGCGGGTGGCGTCGATGGGGAAGGGATATTTTGGCGCGGGCTTGTTCTTCAGGTAATCGACGAGCCAGTCGATGTGGCCGAGGAAATCGTCCTTGTCCTTCGGTTCCGCGCCCATCAGCCCCAGTGCCGAATCGATGACGACCGAATAGGGATCGTGCGAGTCGCCGGCGAAGTTCATGCGGTGGCCTTTTTCCGGCTGGTATTTCTTCAGGTTCCACACTGACGGCATGTCAGTCGGGCCGAAGCTGTCGTCCATTGGCCAGCGGATCATGAAGTACTTGGTCAGGTTCATCGCGTCGTCGCGCCCGCGCCCCCATTCGGGAAAGTCGTGGCGGTAAAGCCACTGGAACTGGCCTTCGCGCTCGGTGAGCCGTTTCTTGGTGATGGGGATGATGAGGTAGCGATAGGCCATCCGGTCGATGAAATCGAGTTTGGAAGCGAGTTCGATCTCGGCCATCAGCGTGTCGGCGTTGAAACGCGGGTCTTTCGCGCAATCGACGAGGAAGCGGAAAAAGGCTTCGAGGTCGAGCGTGTGGTTAGGGCCGGTGACGACCAGCGTCGGCGTTTCGTCGGCTTGGGTGCGGTAACTCGACACGTGGCAGGACGCGCAGGTGTTGGCGACGCGATCAAAACCAATCCGCCGCTTGGAGAATCCCACCGGCAGTTCGCGGCCTTCTTCCCACACCACGCCGAAGCTGGCGTAGCCGACGCCGGGCTTGGGCAGTTTGTCGGGAAACACGCGCGGCAATACGTAGAAAATCCAGTAGGGGATGCCGGCGTCGTTTTCCGCGCCCATCGAGCCGTACTTGAAGCGGTCGTCCGGGTTGTCGAAGGCCGTCGCGCCGTAATCGCGCATCAAGCGGTTGTAGCCGACGATGCCGAGCACGACGGCGAGGAGCAGCACGACGAGGCCGGTTATTTTCAGCCAGCGCGGACAGTTGCAAAGCGTCTTCATGGCATCGTCCTCAGAAGGTTTTCAGGTATTCCAGCAGCGCCCACTTGTCGGCCGCCGGCAGCGTGGTGCCGTAGGCCGCGCCTTCGTGGCCGGCGTTGCCGTTGCCCGGAATCGCGGTGTCGTAGCGGAACAGACCGGGCGCTTCGGCGGTGACGAAGCCGAGGTGTTTCGGGTCGTAGAGATCGTTGCCGCGCCAGAAAACTTGCGGACGCTGCGCTGCGGGTTGCAGCAGATCCCACAGCGTGGGCACCGAACCGTTGTGCAGGTAAGGCGCGCGCAGCCAGAGGCCGTCCAAGGGCGCGTTGGCGTAGCCCCAGGTTTTGCGGAAGTGGCGGAAGCGTCGATCCGGATCGGCCGAATACAGCATGCCCTGGTTCTGCGCAAGCTGCAGGGTGTAGGAATCGAGACGACCGCGGTCGGTGCCGATGACGGCAATCGGCGTGACCTTGCCGACGTAGTCGCCCGTGAAATCGCTGCCGGATTTGCCGTGGCAGGCGGCGCAGGTGGCGTCGTAGACGGCCTTGCCACGTGCGGCACGGGTGGCGTCGATGGGGAAATGTTTTCCGAACGCGGGGGGCGTGGCCGTGGCGATCCATCCCTCGATGCGCGCGATGGCGGCGTGATCGATGAGCTTGGGCGTGGCGCCGGTACCGAAGGCGGCGGAGAGATTGCGTTCCTCGACGCGGCTGTTGTTGCCATCCCAGTGCAGCTGCATTCCCTGTTTCTTCGCCTGGTTCCAGATCGCCGGGAAGTCGGATACGCCGACGAGTTCTTCTTTCGGCAGATGCTCGAAGGGCACGCCGAAAATGGCCTTCGCCGAATTGAAGGTGTCGACGCGCCCCGGCCCCCACTCGGCCTGCGCATGAATGAAGCGCAGCCGTCCGAGCAGGCCGGCGACGCCGTCGCGCATGAGGTAAATGCCGAGTGGGTAGACCACGGTCTTGTCGAGCAGGCCGAGGCCGCCGGCTTTCTCCGCGATGCGCGGCACCACCTGCGCGGGGGTGAAGCGACGGTCGTTGACGCAGGTCTGGACGAATTTCTGGAAGCGCATCAGATCCAGTTGATTCGCCGGCATGCCGGAAACCAGTATGGGTTGGGCCGTGGGCGACGTGCGCACGGTGGCGGTGTGGCACACGGCGCAGTTGAGGAACACGCGGTCAATGCCCAGATGCCGCCGCTTCGACATGCCGACTGGCAGGTCGCGTCCGGGCTCGAAAATGAAGCCGAGCGATGCGTATCCCTTGCCCGGCAGCATCTCGGGGCAGACGTCGGGCAACACCTGAAACAACCAGTAAGGGAAACCCATGTTGCGCTCGCCGCCAGTGGAACCGTATTTGAAGTGTTCGACCGGGTCGTCGTAGGTCACCGGCCGGTCGGGCAGGAAGCGGATTGCGGCGATCAGCGCGAAGAGTAGAACCAGAAGGACGATCGCCCACAACCAGAAACGGCAGGCGCTGCACGATGGGGTGGGGGCGGGGGTCATGGCGGCGTCAGAACGGTTTCGCCGTGCGATTTTTCTCGCACAGCTTCAAGTAGGGGTCGATGGCGTGCTGCTTGAGGTCGGCCGGGCCCATTCTCCCCAGGTCCTCGATGCGTCCCTGCATGCGGTTGAGAAAGGCGTTCCATCTGGCCAGGCGGGTAGCCTGGAAGGCATCAAAGGGATGGGTCATGTGATGTCCTTTCTGCTCGGGATGGGGTGGCGGGCGGCAGGCAGGCGCGCAGCTGCGCGTAAGGCCGGGCAAGCAGCGCTTCGGGCGAGCGGCCCTGGGCGTGCAGGCGCAGGCGCATGTCCTGCAGCAGCGCTTCCAGGCTGGGCGAGCGCGCCCATGCTTCTGCATCCATACCGCGCGCGGCGAGGATGGCGGACGGCGGCATGGGCGATTTGCCGCGCTGCGCCGTGGCGGTTTTTGCCATGCTGAGGCGATAAAAGATGCGTTCGGCGCAATGGTCGAGGCGGGCGTCGACGCTGGCCGCATCGCCATGCAGGAAGTTCGGCGGTTCGTTCGAGGTGCTGTCGTGGCAGACGCCGCAGTGGGTGCGAAAGCGGCTGTCTTCCACCGGGCGGGGTTCGGTGCGGGCGGGGGGAAGCACAGCAATGGCGGTTTTGCGCGGCTGGCCGAGTTCGGCCGACAGGGCATCGAGTTGCGCCTGGCCGAATGGTCGGGCGGCCAGTGCGCCGCGAACGCGCAGGGTGTCGAGCACGGCGCTCAGGTCGCGCTTCGCCAGTTGCCGTACGGCAACGGGATCGAGCATGCCAGCGAGGCCGACGACGAAGGCGGTCTTGTCCGGCGCTTTCCAGACTTCCAGCGGCGGACGCGGGAGCAAGGGGTCGCTGGCCGGGTCGGGCAGCGCGGCCAGTGGGTCGCGGTTGGGCAGGTCGGGATTGGGGATGGGCAGCCCCTGTGGCCAGACGGCTTTCCAGTTGTGATCAAGCGTGGCCAGGCTGTCCGGTGCGGGCAGCTTGCCGAAGCGGGCGTAATCGAGGGCTGCAGCGAAGGCATCCCTGCGGCAGCGGTTGCCGGTTTCTCCCGCGCCGCAACCTTGCTGCCACAGCAATTGCCAGACCGGGAACAGATTGGCGCGGTCGGTCGCCGTATCAATGAAATAGGCGATGTCGGTGCCGCTGAGTTTGACGTCGTAGAAGTCGCGCCGCGCCGTTTTCAGGCGCGCGGCAATCGCCGGATTGGCCGGCGTCTCATCCCACAGCGGACGGGCGAACATCGGCGCGGCATTCTGGTGGCAGGCGAGGCACAGGCTGCGCCGCGCGTAGAAAACCTGCGGCGTCTTGCCTTTTTGATAATCGCGCACGATCTGGAATTCGAAGCGGCCTGCAGCATCGTTGTAGCTGATGACTTCGACGACTTCGCCCTTCTCGTGATAGCCGAGGAAGAGGCGATCTTTGAGCGGCGGAACGCCGGGTTTGTTGCTGCCGTCGGCGGCGGCGACCACGCGCGGATAGTGAAAGAAATCGGGCGCGCCGGCGTCTTTTTGCAGGGAGCGTCCCAGCGGAATCAGGGTGACTTTCAGCGGCGGCAGGCCGCCAGCGTCGGGCTGCATCTGCGCGTTGATCTGTTTTGCCAGTTTTGAAAACGGATAGGGCACCGGCGCGTGGCCGATCAACTGATCGAAGCGCGAACGACCGATGTGGGGGAGGTCATCCTGTGCGGCGGCGTCTGCGGTGGTCTGCAGGGATGTGTTCAGCATGGCAGCGAACATGATCGTGATCCAGCCCGATTTCATGGCGCTAGCGCTGCGCCAGTACCCGTTTCTGCGTGCCACTCCAGCAGTCGTCCTTGATCTGGCCGGTTTCGAATTCGGCGCGGCCGGCTTTGTCGATATCTTTGCTGTAGAGCACGAAGTTGAGGATGAAGGCGTGGTCCATGTAGGCGCGGCCGAGATAGAGGCCGGGACGCACCATGCGGATTTCGTCGCGCACCTTGAGGCCGCGCCGCCCGGCGAGGAAATCGGGTTTTTCGCGGTAGCCGTGGATTTCGTCGGTGAAGGCGTAGTCGATGATGATGGATTCGCGGCGCGAGTCGATCAGGCTTTGCCCGCAGTAGAGCTTGGCGGGAAACAGCAGCCAGGCATCCTTGCCGTCGACGTCGATCTTGCCGATTTCGCCAGGGCCGATGACGGGGCGCAGCACGGCGAGGTCTTCGATGCGGTTGCGCAGCACTTTTTCATTACGGTAGAACACCTTGCCTTTCCACAAGGCTTCGCCTGCGGTTTCCAGCATCTTGCCCTTGAAGTTGACGCCGAGGCCTTTGAGTCCGCCAATGATTTCGGCTGCGCGCAGCTTGCCCGAGCTGCCGCGCGGGAAGACGATTTCGCCGTCGAAGGGACCATCCGGCATCGGCCCGGAGCCGAGCCGTGCGTAGAGCTGGTCGAGTTCCTCCTGGTTCAGCCCGGCGAGATACTTGGGCGTGATCTTGACGAGTTTCTTCAGCGGGATGGGGTGTTCGTATTCGACTTGGGCGAAGTCGGGCTTGCTGGCGTAGTCGTCGCCGTAGGGCGCGAAGGCGATGTCGGGTTTGCCGCCAAACAGGTCGCTGATTTTTTCGCAGCCGGATACAGGCGCGATCAGCAGGGCGGCGAGGAGCAGGATACGTGCGTTCATGGCGTGTTCTCCTTCACAGCGTCGCCAGGAAGGCGATCAGCGCGTTCTTGTCGGCATCGCTCAAGTCTTCGCCGAAGCGGTGACCGTCGTTTTCGATTTCCGCGCTGCACGAGGCATACACCTGCCACAGCGCGGGTGTGCGGGCGCGCGCTTCCTTCACCACGTCGACCAGCCGGTTGGGATCGGACACGATGGCCTTGCCGATGGCCTGCATCTCGGCCGCAAGCTTTTGAGCCTCGGCGGCGGGCAGTACGGTGGCGAGCCGCACTTCGAGTTCGGCCGGTTTCAGCTTGGCACGCACCAGATCGACGATGAAATCCTTGTGGCGGAAGTTGCCGACGTTGCCCGCGGTTGCGCCCGCCGGCACCCGCACAGTGAAGCCGACCAGGCGTTTTTCCTCCTGGCCGTCGAAGATGCGCGGGCCGATGTCGAGCACGATGTCCTCGTCCACCTTGGTTGCCTTGGGAATGCGTTTCGACGGGTTGAGCAGATCCTGCATCGACGCGACGTAGAGCTTGAAGCGGCCGTCGACCGAGGGATCGTATTTCCAGCACGCCGGCTGCCTGTCCTTTGCCAGCGGCGGATTGCCCGGCTGGCTCGTGTCCACATAACTGGAGCGGTACAACTCGTAGGCGTTGGTCTTGTCACCGCCCCAGCCGCACAGTTCGGGGCCGACCGCGTTGTTGTGCAGGAAGGGGGCGTGCGCCCACAGGTTGACCAGCGAGACGTTGCGGTAGTAGCCGCGCCCGCCGTCGTGCGGTTCGAGGATGCCGGATACGGTCTTGCGCGCGTGGTAATCCTCGTCGGCGAACTGCTCCCAGACGTGGCCGCGCAGGTGGTTGGAATGCAGCGAACGGCAGCGGTAGGTGCCGACTTCGGTGACCGGCGTCGGTACGTCGTTGCCCAGCCAGTCGGCGCGCAGGCCGCTCTTGCTGTCGATGGCGCGGAAGTCGACCGTTTCGAACGGCGGCTTGCCGCTGGAATGGCAACGCGCGCAGTTGGCGACGAATACCTGCTGGCCGCGCGAGACCGCGTCCTTGCCGAAATTGCTTTCGAGGTCGCGCACCAGGTCGGTCTGCACGTAGGGTGTTTGTTTCTGGTTCGCGCGTGCCTCGACCAGGTCTTTGGCCTGACCTTCGGGGGCGGTCAGGAAGAAATCGAGCAGGTTGGGCAGCCGGTCTTCGATGGCGCGGAAGTTGGGGCAGTCGCGCCGGCATTGACCGATGTCGAACGGCGTCTGACCGAAGTTGCGCGCCTGCGGGTCGAGCTGGCGCAGGTCGGTGAGGTGGTTGACCCAGCACTGTTCGGAGCACGAGCCGATGTTGAAATACACGCGCTGGATCGCGCCGAGCGCGCCGATCGAATCGCCGCCGCCCTTGAGGATGTGGTGGACGGTTTCAGTCTTGAGGGATTTTTCCCAGCACTTGCCGGGTTTGCCGGGTTCGCACCAGCAGGTCGATTCTTTCGCGCCGGTCGGGCACGCTGCTGCCTTGCGCCAGCGGTTGACTTTTTCATTGGCGAAAACGGGCCGCTGCGCGGTGTTGATGAGCGCATTGATGGTGCCGGCGTTGTTCACCTGGTCGTTTGGAATCGCCGAGGTGTCCGAGGTGCCGGGACGCGCGTGGGAGAAAATCTGCCACAGCAGGTCGTCGTGCGGCATGCCGGAGATCAGCACTTCGGAGACACGGATGTACTGGTTGCCGACCAGGCCGGAGAGGTTTTCCCACTTCGGGTGTTCGGGATCGAGCGGCGGCTTGGCCGGGTTGAAGGCCACGTGGCACGAGGCGCACGCGGTGCCGATCAGGAAGGGCGGCTCGATCGAGGCGTCGGCCAGCTTGCGCACCTTGGCGTCGGCGCGTGCCGGATCGTTCGACAGTTTGCGGTTATAGCCTTCCCAGGTGCCGAGGTTGCCGTTGACCTGTTTCCATGCCGCCGGATCGAAGCGCGGGTTGGGAAATTTGCGGAAACCGAGTGCGCCGGTGGAGGTGCCGAAGGCGAGGTTGCAGCTATCTTCGCGGCCTTTCTGGTGGCCTTCTGGATCATTGGCGTTGACGCTGGCGTCCTCGAAGTCGCAGGCGGGGTCGCGATAGCCAGGCTTGCCGACGAACTTCAGCAATTCCTGATCGCCAGGGCACCAGTCGAAGCCGTAGGTTTCCGCGTAGCTTTTTGCCGGACAGCCGTCCGATCCGGGTTTGCAGCATCCCGGATCGTTGATCAGTCCCCAGGTCTTGAAGCGGGTGTCGCGCGCATCGCTGCGCAGCACGCCGAACCAGTCGATCAGCGCGGTGATGCGTTGCTGGAAAGTGTAGGTGTGGAAGCGCGCGTTACCGGCCGTGGCCTTGAACCAGATTTCGCGCCCGGCGCGTGCCGACGGCGACAGGCCGGCTTCGCCTTCGTGGAAGCCGGCGTCGCTGTAGGGCGATGCAGCATCGGGCAGCGCATCTGTGGCCGGGCTGGTTGCAGATTGCACAAGGACGGGTGTTGGCGGCACGGTAGCGAACGCGGCATCGGGTTGGTGTGTGAACCATGCCAGTACGGCAAGGCTTGCGATGCTGAAGAAACCTAACCAGGTCGATGTCTTCATGGTGCTCTCCTGTGTTCAGGGTGGACAGCCCTGAAACTTGGTCAACAATTGGGCGCTATCAGGCAGGCTCGTCACGCTGTTCGCGCAGGATTTCGCACAGCCACGGCAGGATCGGGCCACTCTCGCCGGCCATTTCCTGCCGCTGGATCGCTTCGAGAAGTGGTGCGTGGAAAACCGCTTTGCCGATGAGGTGCCCGAGCTTGCGATAGCTTTCGAACTGCGATTCGTCGAACCACTGGTCAGCGGTCGATTCGTGCGGAAAGCCGGCGTGGGTGCATTTGTAGTTGAGCAGGTCGGCCGGCTCGGTACCGGTGAGGCGCGGCTTGATGTAGATCAGGTAGGCATCGGGGGCATCGGGATACATCACGCGACCGACCGCGGAATAGCCGCTTTCCAGATCGTTTGCGCAGATATCGATGACCACGCCAAAGTCGGCGTAGCACTTGCGGATGGCGTTGCCCAAGTCTTCGAACTGGTTTTCACCATCCTGCCCCGCATCGATGACGACCATGCAGGCACAGCGCCGGCGCACCAGTTCGTAAATGCCCAGATTCTCGAAATGCCCGCCGTCGGACAGGTAGACGAATTTCGAGGTGAACCGGGTCAGGCCGAACAGTTCGCTCAGCAGATAGCTGCCGCCGAAGGGCGGATCGTGCAGCGTCCAGACATTGTCGTTCGCCGGATTCGGGCTCCAGTGGCCGAGGCGGACATTGAACACCGTCATCAGGAAGGTCAGCGCGGGCGAGCTGTGATAGCCCATGTTGGGCGAGGCGGCAGCGCCCGAGATCGCCATCGCCGATCCCATCCAGACCCCTTCCATGTATTGCGAAGTGGGGCGGTAATGGCTTAACAACAGGCCTTTTTCGTCGGGCAGGGTGAAGCTGTAGCCGGTGGCCATCGGCGTGAAGGCAAACGCGGCGGCGCGGCGTTGCTGCCAGGCGAGTTGCTTGCCGGAGACCAGATTCATCGCGGTGTTGAAGATGGGATAGGGGCGTTGGCATTGCGGCTTGCCGAGCGGTGCGTTGCACAGGCTGGCCAGCTTGAGGTCGTCGCGCGGGTCGAATCCGGTGAAAGGATGCGGAACACGCAGCTTGCACCGCGATGCGCCAAGGTAGCAGCGCACCAGGCGCTGACGGTAGAAGTGATAGATCGAGAACAGGTTGACGTCGACGCGCGAGGCCAGCGCGGCGGCGGCGCCCAGACTGCCCAGACACAACACTGCAATCCAGAAAACTCCGACGTGCTGGAAGTTGAAGGCTTCCTGATAGAGCACGTCGGGCAAGTAGGTGGATGTGCTGGCGTGATGCATGCATTGTTCGCAAAACACTGGCAGCATCAGCAGTTGATGCAGGCCCAGCGACAACACGCCGAGCAGGCCGACGATGAAAATATAAGGCACGACCTGGGCGATGCGGTCGCGCCAGGTCGGGCGGGTGTCGACGGACGTTTTTTCGCTCCGTCCGAGCAGCACGCCGGTCAGCGTGGACAGCGCCCAGGTCGCGCCGCCGGCGGCGATGAAGGCCTGCGGCGCCCAGCGGAAGAAGGCGGGCGCAATGTAGACGATGCTGAACAGGGCCGCCCATACCAGCGAAGCGAGCAATACCCAGCCGCCGAGGCGCGCCCACCACTCGCGCGAGTCGTGCGAAAAATAGCGTCCCATCAGGCCGATGTGGCCGACCACGGTGAGCGAGTAGAACTTCAGCAGCAGGGCGGTGGCGAGTGCCGAGGCGATCCAGGAACCGCTGTAGCCATGGCCGATTTGCTGGATGTAGCCTGCCACCCTGGCGAACGCGGCGAACAGCAGGCCGCCGAGTGCGCCGGCCAGCAAAGCGAAGAGCGCCATCTGGATGATCCGTCCTGGCGAAAATTCGGGTTGTTCGCGATTGCGGCCGAGGAACCGGCCCAGCACCCAGCCCGCCAGCCAGGGTGGCACGTAGATCAGCATGCCCCACAGCACCCAGCCCTTGAGCGTGATCTGATTGAGCTGGTCGGCGCCCGCGTAGAAGCCGTAGGCGATGAGCCAGGCCGACAGCAGTGCGGGCAGGACTACCAGGGCCAGTACGCCTCTTTGCTGGGTGAAAAAGGGACGCTTTTGATAAGCGCCCCGGCTGCCGAGGTTGAGGCCGATGAACAGCATGGCAATAAAAATGCAGCCGATGCCGCCGGCGAACAGCGGGAGCAGATTGGCCGGCGCATGGGTTTGGCCGTTTTCCCAGCCGGTGAGCCAGCGCGCAAACCACACCAGCAGGCGCGGCAGCAGCAGCAAGCCGCCCAGTGCCAGCAGCAGCAGGGTGAGATTGAGGTAGAGATTGCGCAGATAGGTGGCGACCGCGGTGAGCGTGTCGGCCGAAAACAGACTGACCTGGGGGGTGAGGTAATTGCTGTAGCTGCGCAGGAAGCGGATTGCCGGGTTCTCCTCGCCGCCAGTCTTCAACTTGTCTTCGGCGTCCTCGATCCGGCCGTTGCACTTGATATGGATGAAGGCTGACAGCCAGCCGCCGATATAGCCGCCGCCCGATACGCACGACAGATAGTCGAATTGCCGCAGCAACCGCAGTTCGGCCAGCGCCTGGGTGATGCCCAGATTGAAGGTGGCGCTGCGGATGCCGCCGCCGGAAAACGCCAGTCCCGTCAGTGGCCGCTCGGGGCCGTCGTTGCGGCCGTCGGGCTCGCGGATGGCGGCGCGCTCCTGCGCATGAACGCTGTGCCAGTCGAGCGAGGTCGGTGCGTCGGCCATGGGGTTTACCAGACCATGATCGAGGTTTCGGCGGCCGCTTCCGCGTAATACAGGCGGAAGCCGATCTGATAGCGCCGGCCATTGATCAGGCGCATGTCGATGCGCGCGCGCATGGCATCGACGGCGGGGTCGAACTGCCGGGGGTTCTGGATGGGCTGCGAGCAATAGCGGATGGCTGCAGGGTCGGTTTTTCCGGACGAAGGCTTGGCTTTGGATGAAAGTTTGGCGGTTTTGGGTGATTTGGCCATGGGGTTCTCCTAGGTGCCGAGCGGCACGAGATATTTGCTGTGGCACCAGCCGACGATGTCCATCACGCCGTTGACTTCGCCCACCACGTCGACCTGCCACCACAGCCCTTGCTTCAGCAGCACTTCGACTTCGGTGCCGAGCGGCAAGGGCGTGCCTGGCAGCGCGGCGAAGTCGGGGCCGGCGCCGCTGCGCACAAACAGCCGGGCGGAGGTGCGGTAGCGCTCGGGGTGATCGTCGCTGCGGCCCATGAGGCGGGCGCGCACCGATTCCATCGGAAAATCCGGGCCCGGATCGACCTTGCGGCCCGGGGCGATGTCGTCGTGGCCCAGCACATCGGCGAGACCGTAGTGTTCGACCAGCGCCATCCCGCATTCCAGGGTGGCCAGGATTTGTTCAGGGGTGTAGGCGTGCCAGCCGCTGGGGGCGGCGCCGGGCGGTTCGTTCTTGTGGGGGGCGACGGTGACGTCGCGGTCCGGGTAGCTTTTGCGCGTGAGTTTGGATACCCACTTGCCGCCGCTGCGGATCAGGATGCCGGCATTGTCGAGTTCGATGCCGATGCTGTGGCGATTCAGTCCGGAATAATGGCCCCAGCGCGACTGGCCGGCGTGCCAGGCTTCGTGGTTGAACGGCACCATCTGGGTGACTCTGCCGTCGCGCGCAATCACCAGATGCGCGGAAACTTTGGATTTAGGATCGCGGAACCAGCCGATGGTCCCCGCTGCGCTGCTGCCACCGGTGTAGTGGATGATCATGAAATGCGGCGCGATCGTCCTGCCCGCATGCGGGCTGGCAATGTACGCCGCCTGACCATCGTCTCGCATCAGACGGTGATTGCGGACTTTCATTGTGTTTTATCCCCCCTGTGATGGGCGCACCGCGCGGCGGGACGGGACAATCGCAGTTCAGACGTCAGCCGTGCGGTGTGTGGCTTTCACCATAGGGCAATGTTTTTACGATTGATATACAACTTTAGTTGTAGTCGGAGGGGGGGCAGGGTGGGTTGGAGGCGAAGCGCTGCGGGCCGTCGCGCGCCAGCAGCA
>JAGVGD010000020.1 GCA_020057245.1 Thiobacillus sp.
GATGACGTCGCCCTTGCGCGGCGCGTCCGGGTAGCCCGCTGCGGCCAGCACTACGGCCAGTGCGGTGCGGCGGTCCCATTCGGCCTCGACCTGATCAAGCGTACCGTCGATGGCAGCATCCATCAGCACGACCAGATCGGTTTTCAGCCGCATCATGATCGGCTGGGTTTCCGGGTCACCCATGCGGCAGTTGAACTCCAGCACCTTGGGCGCGCCATCGGCGCCGACCATGATGCCGGCGTAGAGAAAACCGGTGTAGCGGATGCCGTCGGCGGCCATGCCGGCGACGGTGGGGTGGATCACCTCGCGCATGATGCGGGCGTGCAGTTCGGGCGTGACCACGGGGGCGGGCGAATAGGCGCCCATGCCGCCGGTGTTGGGGCCGCTGTCGCCGTCGCCGAGGCGCTTGTGATCCTGGCTCGATGCCAGCGCCAGCACGTGTGCGCCATCGACCATGACGATGAAGCTGGCCTCCTCGCCGAGCAGACATTCCTCGATCACCACGCGATGGCCGGCGTCGCCCATGCTGTTGCCGGACAGCATGGCGTCGACCGCGGCGTGAGCTTCGTCACTCGTTGCCGCAACCACCACGCCCTTGCCTGCGGCCAGGCCGTCGGCCTTCACCACGATGGGGGCGCCTTGCTGGTCGATGTAGGTGTGGGCGGCGGCGGCATCGGTGAAGGAGCCGAACGCCGCGGTGGGGATGCCGTGGCGCGCCATGAACTGCTTGGCATAATCCTTGGAACTTTCGAGCTGGGCAGCCGCCTGGGTCGGGCCGAAAATCCGTAGCCCGGCGGCGCGGAAGGCGTCGACCACGCCCGCCGCCAGCGGCGCTTCGGGCCCGACCACGGTGAACGCGATGTCGCTGTCGCTGCGCACGAACTCAAGCAGGTCGGGAATCGAGGTGAACGGCACGTTGATCAGTCCGTCTTCGCTTGCAGTGCCGCCGTTGCCGGGGGCGACGAGGACGTTTGAAACACGGGGCGATTGCGCGAGCTTCCACGCCAGTGCGTGTTCGCGTCCGCCGGAGCCGATGACTAGGATTTTCATATGAGTGGTGAGCGGTGAGGGGTAAGCAGTGAGCGGTGGGTGGCGGGTGGCGTGAGTTGGGGGTTTCCGCTCACTGCTCAACGTTTACCATTCACCCAGGATCAATGTCGAAAATGCCGCGTCCCGGTGAACACCATCGCGATGCCGTGTTCGTTGGCCGCCGCGATGACTTCGTCGTCGCGCATCGAGCCGCCGGGCTGGATCACTGCCTTGATGCCGGCTGCCGCTGCCTGGTCGATGCCATCGCGGAAGGGGAAGAAGGCGTCCGACGCCATCACCGAACCGGGTACCGGCAGGCCGGCGTGTTCGGCCTTGATGGCGGCGATACGGGCGGAGTTGATGCGGCTCATCTGCCCCGCGCCGACGCCGACCGTCATGCGGTCTTTCGCGTAGACGATTGCGTTGGACTTGACGAACTTGGCGACGCGCCAGGCGAACAGCAGGTCGTCCATTTCCTGTGCGGTCGGGGTGCGGGTGGTGACGGTTTTCAGTTCGCCGTGTAACAGGATGTCGGCGTCCTGCACCAGCAGGCCGCCGGCGACGCGTTTCATGTCGAGCTGGGCGACGCTGCCGTCCCACGCGCCGCATTCGAGCAGGCGCACGTTTTTCTTGGCGGCGACGGCGGCCGACGCTTCGGGGCTGACTTCGGGGGCGATGATGACTTCGACGAACTGGCGCTCGACGATGGCCGCAGCGGTCGCGCCATCGAGGCGGCCGTTGAAGGCGATGATGCCGCCGAAGGCCGATTCGGGATCGGTCTGGTAGGCGCGGTTATAGGCGTCGAGCAGGCTGGTGCCGTAGGCGACGCCGCACGGGTTGGCGTGCTTGACGATGACGCAGGCAGGCGCGGCGTCGAACAGCTTGACGCATTCGAGCGCGGCGTCGGTGTCGGCGATGTTGTTGTAACTGAGTTCTTTGCCCTGAATCTGGCGCGCAGTGGAAATCGTGCCGGCGGGGGCGTTGGCCTCGACGTAGAACGCGCCGGCCTGATGCGGGTTTTCGCCGTAGCGGCAGATCTGCGCGCGGGTGAATTGCAGGTTGAGCTTGTCGCCGAAGGTCTCGCGTTCGTTGTTGGCGTTGAGCGCGGTCAGGTAGTTGCTGATGTGGCCGTCGTATTCGGCGGTGTGGGTGAAGGCTTTTTTCGCCAGGCCGAAACGGGTGGCATCGGTGAGGGCGCCGCCATTGGCTAGCATCTCACTGACCAGCGCAGTGTAATCGGCGGGATCGGTGACGATGGCAACGAAGCGGTAGTTCTTGGCGGAGGAACGCACCATCGCCGGGCCGCCGATGTCGATGTTTTCGATCGCGTCGTCGAGCGTGTGCGGCTTCGACACCGTGGCGACGAAGGGGTACAGGTTCACGCATACCAGATCGATGTAGGGCAGGCCGTGTTCGCTCATGGTGGCGACATGCTCGGGCAAGTCGCGCCGCGCCAGGATGCCGCCGTGGACTTTCGGATGCAGCGTCTTCACCCGGCCGTCGAGCATCTCAGGGAAGCCGGTGTAGTCGGCGACGTCGATCACCGGCAAGCCGGCGTCGCGGATGGCCTTGGCGGTACCGCCGGTGGACAGCAGTTCGACACCTTGGGCGGCAAGCGCGCGGGCAAATTCGACGAGGCCGGTTTTGTCGGAAACCGAGAGGAGGGCACGCTGGATTTTCATGGGGCGGTGGGCTGGAAGCGGTGAGGGAAGGGCGGCTTATTCGGAGAGACCGTATTCGCGCATTTTCTTGCGCAGGGTGTTGCGGTTGATGCCGAGCATTTCGGCGGCGCGGGTCTGATTGCCTTCGGAGCGGTCGAGAATATAAGCGAGCAGGGGCTTTTCCATGGCGCCCAGCACCATGTTGTAGATCTCGCTCGGCGTCTCGCCGTCGAGGTCCTTGAAATAGCGATTGAGCGACCGCCGCATGCAAGCGGCGATTTCGGTTTCTTCGATCATTATTCTTCCCTTTATGCCGCGAGCCGTGAACCTGGCGGCAAATCTTGCGTGGTCTGGTTGTTATGACTGCGGGCGCTGCGGAATTCGGCGGGAGTGTCGCTGGCGGTTTCGTAGCGCAGGCGACTGTCGGCCCGTGCCGCCTGGGAAAAATAGTCGTTGACCATGGCGAGCTGTTCGGCCACCGAGTCGAGCTGGTTCATTGTGTGGCGGAACGCGCTGCTGCCGACCAGCCCACGGGTGTACCAGGAGATGTGCTTGCGTGCGACGCGCACGCCGGTGACGTCGCCATAAAAAGCGTACAGGTCGTGGATGTGCTCAAGCAGCACGGCGTGGATTTCCGTCACTTCGGGCTGCGGCAGGTGTTCACCGGTGTTCAGGAAATATTCGATCTCGCGAAAGATCCACGGCCGGCCTTGTGCGGCACGACCGATCATCACCGCATCGGCGCCGGTGTATTCGAGGACGAATTTCGCTTTTTCCGGCGAGGTGATGTCGCCGTTGGCGATCACCGGAATGCGCGCTTCGGCCTTGACCACACGGATGGTGTCGTATTCGGCGTCGCCGCTGTAGCCGCAGGCGCGGGTGCGGCCGTGCATCGCCAGCGCCTGCACGCCGGCGTTCTCGGCGATCCTGAGGATGTTCAGCGCGTTGCGGTGTTCGCGATCCCAGCCGGTGCGGATCTTCAGCGTCACCGGCACCTCGGGCACCGCCTTGACCACGGCGTCGAGAATGCGGCCGACCAGCGCTTCGTCCTGCAGCAGGGCGGAGCCGGCCATCACGTTGCACACCTTCTTTGCCGGGCAGCCCATGTTGATGTCGATGATCTGCGCGCCGCGGTCGACGTTGTGGCGCGCGGCTTCGGCCATCATCGCCGGATCGGCGCCGGCGATCTGCACGCTGATCGGGTCGACCTCACCTTCGTGGTTGGCGCGTCGCGCGGTCTTGGCCGAGCCATACAGCAGCGAGTTCGACGTCACCATCTCGGACACCGCCATGCCGGCGCCCAGCTTTTTGCAAAGCTGGCGGAACGGCCGGTCGGTCACCCCGGCCATGGGGGCGACGACCAGACGGTTTTTGAGGAGGTGGGAACCGATACGCATAAGGAGGGGCATTTTACCCGTGTCGGGAACACCCTCCAAGCAGATGAGAATTTACATGAAGGCTTGGAGCCAGCTTGCCTCAACGATTACCATCGGCCTGGTGTTTCCGTTCACATTCAGGGAGAAAGCAATGGGGTTCATGTCGGAATTCAAGCAGTTCGCAGTCAAGGGCAATGCGATGGATCTGGCGGTCGGCGTCATCATCGGTGCTGCTTTCGGCAAGATCGTCGACTCGGTCGTCAATGATCTGGTCATGCCGATCATCGGCGCCTTGTCCGGCGGCCTCGATTTCACCAACCTGTTTATCGCGCTGGGCAGCGTGCCGGAGGGCGTCGGCACGACGCTGGCGGAAGTCAAGAAAGCCGGGGTGCCGGTATTTGCCTACGGCAGCTTCCTCTCCATCCTGCTCAACTTCATCATCTTGGCCTTCATCGTGTTCATGCTGGTGCGCCAGATGAACCGGCTGAAAAAAGCCGAAGCGCCTGCCGCACCGCCCGCCACGCCGGAGGACGTGGTGCTGCTGCGCGAGATTCGCGACAGTCTGCGCAAGTAAGGTCTTGCGTCAGCGCGCCCGGGCCTGCAGTTGCTGCAGCAGGGCGCGTGCCTCGGCTTCCTGCGGGAACGCCAGGCCGTTGCCCAGCAGGCGTTCGAGTTCGCTGCGCGCCCGCGCGGTATCGCCGCTCTGCGCGTAAGCCGCCGCCAGGTGGTACTGGATTTCCGCCGCATCGGGGGATTTGCTCAGCGCCTGCTGCAGCAGTTTGATGCCGCGCGTGGTTTGTTTCTGCTGCACCAGGATCCAGCCCAGCGTGTCCATCACGGCCGGGTTGTTGGGCGCCAGCTTGAGCGCCTGTTCGGCATAGGTCGCGGCGCGCTTGTCCCCGTTTTCGAAGAGTGCCCAGGCCAGATTGTTGAGGATCAGCAGGTTGTTCGGATTGCTGGCGTTGAGCAGCAGATACTGCTCGCTGGCCGCGGCAAACTGTTTGCGCTTGATCAGGCTTTCGGCCAGCACGGCGCGGCTGCTGGTGTCTTTCGGTTGCGTGGCGAGCCAGGCGGCAAGACGCTTCTCGCCTTCTTCGGGGCGCTGCATCGCGCTCAGCACCTTCAACTGGCGCGCCAGCAGGGCGCCTGAAGGGGCCAGTTGCTGGGCGCGTTCGAGCGCGGCAAGCGCAGCGGGGTAATCCTTGCGCGCATAGGCGACATCACCTTCCAGCACGTAGCCGGCCGGGTTGGCGGGTTTTTGCTGCTGCACCTGCCGGGCCTGCTTGAGGGCGTCATCCAGACGGGCGCCCTGGATGTCGATGCCGACCAGCATGACTTGCGCATCCAGCAGATCGGGCTGGAGCCGCAGCGCATCCTGCAGGGTCTTGCGTGCGCCCGCGAAATCCTTGGCGACGATTTTCGCGCCCGCCAACTTGACCAGCGGTTCGGCCTTGCCGGGCTGGCGTTCGACCAGTTTGCGGTAGCTGTTGAGGGCGTTGGCGGTGTCTCCGAGCGACAGTTGGGTGGTGCCGAGCAATTCGAGCGCGGCGGCGTTGTCCGGCTGGGCATTCACCGCTTCGCGGGCGACGCTCAGCGCCTTGTTTTTGTCGCCTTTGGCTAGCAGGTGGCGCGCCAGCGCGATGCGCGGCTGCAGCGCCTGCGGATGAACACTGGCGGCTTTTTCCAGCCAGGCGACATAGGCTTTTTCATCCCGCTCGCGCTGCGCCAGTTCAGCCAGCATCAGCATGGCGTTGAGGTGCTTGGGGTCGGCCTTGAGGATGTCCTCGAAACGCTGGCGCGCAGCGGCAGGCTGTTTGTCCTGCAGGTCGAGCTGCGCCAGATTGGCGGCCGCCGGGAAAAATGCGGGGTCGAGCTTGAGCGCCTGGTTGAGGCATATGCGGGCGCGGGCGTTGTCGCGTTTGCCAAGATAGGCCGCTGCCCGGAAATTCCAGGATAGCGGGGTGGCCGCCTGTTTCTTTTCCAGGGCGTCGATGCTGGCGAGGGCCGCATCGAACTGCTTGCGCTTGAGCTGATCGAGGATGATGACGCTGTCCGCGCGGCTGCCGCCGCCTGCCATACTGGACGCGCTTTGCAGGTCGCCCAGCGCGCGGGCGTCGCCCTGCGCCAGGCGCGAAATGCCGAGTTCGGTGCGGATGTCTGCACTGCCTGGACTGAGCCGGGCGGCCTGTTCGAAATAGCCCGAGGCCTTGGGGAAATCCTTTTTGGCCAGTGCAATTTCGCCGGCCACAACCAGCACGCCGGCGTCCACCTGCGCGGCCTTCAGCGCCGGCGCCAAGCTGCGCTCCGCGTCATCCGGGCGGCCGAGGCGCAGTTGTGCGGCCGCCAGCAGGCGCAGCGCGTACACATTGCCCGGCGCGGCCTTGATCACCTTGTTGAGATGCGCTTCAGCGGTTTGCATGTTGCCGAGCGCGAACTCGATCGCGCCGCCGAGCAGCAGTGCCGGGACGAAATCGGGCGCGGTCTTGAGCACGGCGGCCAGGTGGTCGCGCGCGCGTCCGGTTTTCTTTTCCTGAAAATCGATCAGGGCTTCGGTGTAGCGCGCCTGCAGGCTGTTGGGGGTGATTTTCAGCGCAGCGTCGACTTGCTTGCGGGCCTCGCCCAGCTGGTTCTGGTTGATGGCGATGCCGGCCAGGGCGAGCCGGGTGTTGCTGTTGTGCGGGTTCAGCCGGATGACTTCGCGGTATGCCGCAATGGCTTCGGTCTCCTGGCCGCTGGCGCGCAGCAGGTCGCCTTTCATGATCCAGGCGTCTTCCAACTTGGGGTCGAGCCGCAGCGCCTGATCGGTCTCCTGCAGGGCCAGGTCGAGATTGCGGTCCGCCAGGGCAAGTTGGGCCAGTGCCAGATGCACCCAGGGATTGTCGGGGGCGATCTGCTGCGCCCGTTTCAGGGTGGTGCGGGCGTCGTCCGCGCGCCGCAGGCCGAGTTCGGCCGTGGCGCGCAGTGCGAGCAGGGTTGCGGCCTCGTTGCTGGTGTCGCCGGGCGCGGGCAGTTCGTCGAGGATGCGCTGGTATTCCTGTTGCATCAGGAGCGTGCGGGCAATCAGCGGATTGACGGTTCCGGCAGCGATGCCGGCCTCGCGGGCGCGGCGGAACTCCTTTTCCGCGCTGGCCAGATCGAGCTGGGCGAGATAGAGCTTGCCCAGTTCGAAACGCGCTTCGGCGTTGCTGTCGTCCTGATCGATGGCATTTTTGAGCTGGATCGTCGCGGCCTTGATTTCCCCGGCGGCGATTTTCAGTTTGGCTTCTTTCACCAGCGTGGCGCTGTCCTCACCGCCGCAGGCGGCCAACAGGCTGGCGCCCAGTATCAGGGCGAGCAACAGGCGTGAGGCGGGAGGGGGCATGGGGGCTCCAGAGACGCGTGTGAATGGAAGGAGGCGTGCTTATTTCAGGCCGATTTTGGCCATCAGGTCGTACAGGGTCGGGCGCGTGATACCCAGCAGTTCGGCCGCCTGCGCGACGCTGTTGTCGGTCTGGGTCAGGGCGCGGGTGATAGCCTGCCGCTCGGCATTTTCGCGCGCCTGACGCAGGTTGAGCGGCTGGGGGTCGGCTTGGCCGGGTTCAAGGCCGAGGTCGCTGGCGGTGATCTGGGTGCCGTCGGCCATGATGGTGGCGCGCTTGACCAGATTTTCCAGTTCCCGCACGTTGCCCGGCCAGGCGTGGGCATTCAGCGCGTTTAGCGCGTCGGGGCTGAAGCCGCGAATGTTGCGGCCGAGTTCCTGCGCATTGCGCTCGAGAAACGCCTGCGCCAGCAGGATGGAATCGCCGGGACGTTCGCGCAGCGGCGGGATTTTGACGGTGATTTCGGAGAGCCGGTAATAGAGGTCTTCGCGGAAGCTGCCTTCCTTGATCATGCCGGTGAGGTCGCGGTGGGTCGCGCAGACGACGCGCACGTCGACCGGGATTTCGCCGCGTCCGCCCAGCCGTTCGATCACCCGCTCCTGCAGGAAACGCAGGAATTTGGCCTGCAGCGGCAGTGGCAGGTCGCCGATTTCGTCGAGGAACAGGGTGCCTTCGTTGGCGTATTCGATGCGGCCGGCGGTCTGCTTGGCGGCGCCGGTGAATGCGCCTTTTTCATAGCCGAACAATTCGGACTCCAGCAGGGTGTCGGGAATCGCCGCGCAGTTGATGGCGACGAAGCGCTTGCCGGCGCGCGGCGAAAGATCGTGCACGCCATGCGCCAGCACTTCCTTGCCGGTGCCGGATTCGCCCAGCAGCAGCACGGTGACATTGGCCGGGGCGACCTTTTCCACGGTGCGGCAGATTTTCAGCATCGAGTCGCTGCTGGTGATCAAGCCGCGCAGCGCCGACCCGCTTTGCTTCGCGAGCAGCATGCGGTTTTCGCTTTCCAGCGCATGCACGTGCAGCGCACGGGCAATCATCAGCGCCAGGATGTCGGGATCGAAAGGCTTCTGGAAAAAATCGTAGGCGCCCAGGCGTATGGCCTGAACGGCATTGCTGCGGTCAAGATTGCCGGTGACGACGATGATCTTGGTGGTCGGGACGAGCGCCAGGATCTGCTGCAGGGTGGCCAGCCCTTCGGTTGCGCCGTCGACATCCGGCGGCAGGCCGAGGTCGAGCAGCACCACCGCGGGTTCGTGGCGACGCAGCTGGGTGATGGCGCTGTCGCGGTCGTCGGCGACCACCAATTCGTAATCGCCCAGGCTCCACTTGAGCTGCTTTTGCAAGCCGGGGTCGTCTTCCACCAACAGTATTTTTGGTTTGGCGTCGCTCATGCGGCGTCTCCTCCTGATTCGTTGTCCAGCGGTAAATTGAGTCGAAAGCGGGTGCCTTGCCCGGGGGTGCTGCTGACTTCGATGTCGCCATCGAGTGCGCGCAGGGCTTCCCGGCATTCGTAGGCGCCGATGCCCATGCCTGCGCCCTTGGTCGAATCGAAGGGCTGGAACAGGCGGGTCCGGATGAAATCCTCGTCCATGCCGCTGCCGGTATCGGTGATTTCGACGATCGCCTGCCCGGATTCCTCGAACGCGCGCAGGGTCACGCTGCCGTTCGGCGGGGTCGCTTCCAGCGCATTTTGCAGCAAATGGCCGATGGCGCGGGTGAGACGTTCGGGTTCGGCGCTGATCCGCAATTCAACGGGCGGCAATATCAGGGTGGGGCGCAGCTTGAACGCCTGTTTGCTGGCCACCGCGTCGTTCAGGATATCGGTCAGGCTGACCGGGTGGTTGCGGGTTGGGTTGCCGTCGCGGCGCAATTGCCTGAGCACCTTGTTCATGCGGGTGACGGCGTTGTCCACAGTGTCCAGCATGTCGGCCTGAAACTCGGGGTTGTCCTTGTGTTTTTCGGCGTTGGCCAGCAGCAGCGAGAGCTGGGCGACCAGATTTTTCAGGTCGTGAATGACGAACGTGGTGGTGCGGTTGAACGATTCGAACTGGCGCGCCACGATGAGTTCATTGGATGCGCGCATCTGCGCCAGATGCGCGGCGGCCTGACGCGCCGCCACTTTGAGCAGGTCGCTCACTTCCCAGTTGAAGCTGATTTTGCCCAGCGAATGCTTCAGTACGACAAAGCCCAGCAGTTCGTCGTGGAGCAACAGCGGCACCACCAGCCACGCGTCGGCGGTCTGCTGCAGCCAGACGGGCGCGTTGAGCTCGCCGTAGAGGTCGCGACGGGTCTGCATTTCGTCCAGATCCATCACCCACTGGGTGCGGGTGAGCCATTGCACGAATTCGGAATCGGCCGGCTCGGCGCCCTGAATGTCGGCCCAGTTCCAGTGGCTGGCGCGCTGGTAGCTGCCGGGGCTTTCACGCATCCACAGCGCGCCGCCCGGACTTTCAAGCAGCTTGGCCAGCGCTTCGACCGCGCGCTCGCACAGCTGTTCGCCGGGACGGCCTTCGGTGAGGGTGCGGGTGAACTTGAGCCACTCTTCGCGGTAGTCGTAGCGGTAACTGAAAAAATGCTTGGACAGGAATACCCGCAGGCGCGCGCGCAGGGTGCCGGAAAACATCAGCAGCACCAGCAGCATGGCGGCGGCAAAAACGAACACGGTCTGCACCACGTCGCCCCACTCGCCGCCGAACAGGCGCAGGTAATAGCCGGCGCTGGCCATCAGCAGCAGATAGATGCCGGCGGCGAGCAGGCTGGCCGTGTGGAAGGCCATGCTGCGCGACAGCCCGACCGGCGCAGACCATTGCGGGTTGCGGGCGGCCGAGACGGCGATCAGCGGGGTGATCAGGGCGGCGGCATAGCCGCGCGCCGCCCATACCCGGAGGTCGATCGCGCCAAACAGGGCGGCATTGGCATAAAGATAGAAGTCGTAGACGAACAGGCCGCCGAGGCCGAGGCAGAGAAACTTGATGGCCCAGCGGTCCTCCGGGCGCGAACTGCGGTAGACCTGCTCGACCAGAACCAGCCCCATGACGGCAAGCAGCACCAGTCCCATGTGGCCCAGCCAGCGTACTTGCATCGCTTGCAGGGGCACAATCGCGGGGGCGGCGCTGATCAGCAGCAGGCCCAGCACCAGCACGCCGCCCAGCACGGCAATGAGACGCAGCGGAGCGGGCATGGACGCGCCTTGCGGCAGGCGCAGATGCAGGATGTAGAACAGCAGCGCGAGCCAGGCGCCATTGCGTGCAACTTCGGCCATCAGCCCCAGCCGGGGCGGCAGCCAGCCGCTTGCCGTCAGCATCGACAGCGCCCCCCAGATGGCGCTCAGGCCGGTGGCCAGCACCAGCAGGCGTCCTTGCGGACGCTGCCGCCAGCTGGCGACGATGAGCCCGGACAGGCCCAGATAGGCCAGCGCAGCCAGTCCGTAGCCGATGGCGGCCAGAATGAACGGGGTGCTGGGCATGGGAGAAGTCAGGCGGGCGCGCTCAACGCACGCCTTTGCCCCACAGCACGACTTGTGCGGTCTGGAACAGGATCATGAGGTCAAGAAACAGGCTGTGGTTTTTGACGTAGTAGAGGTCGTACTGCAGTTTGTGCATGGCGTCTTCATCGGTCGCGCCATAGGGATAGCGGACCTGCGCCCAACCGGTGATGCCGGGCTTCACCGTATGACGTACGCCGTAATAAGGGATTTTCTGGGTCAGGTCCTGCACAAAATAGGGCCGTTCCGGGCGCGGGCCGACAAAGCTCATGTCGCCGAAGAACACGTTGAAGATCTGCGGCAGTTCGTCGATCCGGGTGCGCCGGATAAAGCGCCCGGTGAGCGTGACGCGGCTGTCGTTCTGTCCGGCCCAGCGCGGTTTGCCGTCTTTTTCGGCATCGGCGCACATGCTGCGGAATTTCAGGATGGTGAAGCTGCGGCCGCCCTGGCCGACGCGTTCCTGACGGTACAGTACCGGGCCGGGGCTTTCCATTTTGACCAGCAGGGCGGTAAGCGCGATCAGGGGCAGGGTCACAGCCAGCATGGCGGCGCTGATCACCAGGTCGAACAGGCGCTTGACAGTGTCGCGCATCATGCCCTGATGGAAGCCGTCGGCCAGGATCATCCAGCTGGCATTCATCGAGTCGAGCTGCAGATGGCCGTTTTCCCGCTCGAAGAAATTGGACAGCTCCAGAATGCGAACGCCCCGCAGCTTGCACTGCAGCAGATCCTGAACCGGCATGCCACCATTGCGACGGTCGCGCACGGCGATGATGATTTCGTTGATCTGCAGGCGTGTGGTGAGGTCAACCAGCGATTCCTGGGTGTCGATAATCCGTGCATGATCGACGAAATGATGACTCCCTCCCATCGGCAGATAGCCCACCACCTGGGTGTTGCTGGAATGGCCGAGTTTGGACAGCAGTGCTTCGATATGCGCGGCGCGACTGCTGGTGCCGATCACCAGCGTGCGGGTTTTGAGTGCGCCGACCTGGGTCCAGTGAATGAACAGGGCGCGGCTGAGCAGGATCCCGCATAGCGCCAGTCCGAACGAGAGCAGGAACACCCCGCGTCCGACCAGCAGGGTGGGAAACAGGTAGAACAACAGGCTCATTGTCACCAGCCCCAGTCCGAAGCTGAGGCCGAGTCTCTGCAGCAGTGCGCGGATCCCACCGCGCCATTCGGCCGCATAGAGGCCGCTTGCAGTCATCAGGCCCAGCATGACCGTGGTGAATGCCAGCGCCTTGGGCAACAAGGGGTCGAGATCGTGTGGCGTGGCATCGAGGTCGAGAAAACGTGCGCCGACGCCCAGATAGATGGCGCCGCCGAGAATCAGGGACTCGATCAGCAGCAGCATCAGTAGATTCAGTGGCACGTAGTGCCGGAAAAAGCGGATCACGTTGAGAGGCTCAATTGCGTTATGTATATGGCGTGTTTGTGAGCAGCTTTCATGCCAATGAAGGCGCTTGCTTGGGGCATGTTTGAGCTATGTCAGCGCCCGTACTTGCGGCAGGCGCAAGCGGCGGGGACTGCCATCTGCCTGCAGGCGTTTCATGTTGCGCAATTCTGCAGCGGGATAAACGACGAGATCAACCGGCGCGCGCGGATCGTTGATGAGGTAGCGCGGGTGGCCTTGCCCGGCGCCGTCCGGCGGGCGGAATTCTCCGGCCTGGTAGGGGGTGGGGAGTTGCATCAGCAGAAATTCCACCTCCTTCTGGTCGTCGGTAAACAGCTGCAGGTTGATGTCGGCATGCGGACCGGCCGTGCCGTTGAGTACCGAGCCGGTCAGGTGGGGGTCAAACGCGGCCAGCTGCTCCATGTATTCCATCGCGGTTTGGCGCAGCAAGGCGAGCAGGGAACGGGTTTCATCCGCCTGAAACAGCGACTGGTAGCTGCGCAGGGCCTCTTCGACCTGCTGGTTGTCAGGCAGGCTGCCGCTGTCGGGCACGCCCAGCTGGCGTGCTGCTTTGCGTTTGGCGGTGCCGTAATCAAGCGCGCCTTCTTCGGCCAGGATGCGCGCCGCTGCATGGGCGATGCGGCGGCGCATGTCTTGATGTTTCATGGAAGGAATCCTGGATCGGTGGTGGTCGGTTCGGCGGCGGGTGCCGGCTCGGCCGCCGCGGCAGGGTCTCCGTTGGGTGCAGGCGGTGCGCCTTCGGCGGGCAGGAACTCCTGATAAAAGTGTTCCACCATGCCTTTAGCGGGCTCTTCAGGCAGTATCCCGGTCAATTCGTCCGGGGGGGCATCCGCCAGGCGCCTGCCGGTATCCGGATTGATGCGGGCGGTGATGATTCCGCTCGGCATGGGCCAGGTTTTCTGGGGCAGGCCGCTCAGCGCCGCCCCCATGAATTTGATCCAGATCGGCAGGGCGGTCTGCGCGCCGGTTTCTCCGCGGCCGAGCGAGCGCGGCTGGTCGTAGCCCATCCAGGAAACCGCCACCAGATCAGGGGTGTAACCTGCAAACCAGGTGTCGCGAGCATCGTTGGTAGTGCCGGTTTTGCCGGCCAGATCGCTACGCCCCAGCTGGCCGGCGCGCGCAGCGGTACCGTAGCGCACCACGTCCTGCATCATGGTAGTCATCAGCCAGGCGTTGCGCGGGTCGATCACGCGCGGCGCCTTGCCGCCGACTGTCTGTGGGCTCGACTGCATCAGCAGGCGGCCATCCTTGTCGGTCACCCGGTCGATCAGATAGGGTTTGACGCCGAACCCGCCGTTGGCGAATACGCCGTATCCCGCCGCCAGCTGCAGCGGGGTGACGCTGCCGGCGCCCAGCGCCATGGTGAGATAGGGCGGATGGCGCGCCGGGTCGAAACCGAAGCGGCGGATGTAGTCGCGCGCGTAATGCGGGCCTATTCCCTGCAGAATGCGCACCGACACCAGATTGAGCGATTTGGTCAGCGCGCTGCGCATCCGTACCGGGCCGCTGCTGCTGCCGTCGTAGTTCTTCGGCTCCCAGGCGGTGCCGCCGGCTTCTTCGGCGGCCAGCGTCAATGGCATGTTGTCGATCAGGGTGGCCGGGGTATAGCCTTTTTCCAGCGCAGCGGAATAAATAAAGGGTTTGAAGCTTGATCCGGGCTGGCGCCAGGCTTGGGTGACATGGTTGAACTTGTTGCGGTTGAAATCAAACCCGCCCACCAGCGCTGTGATCGCGCCATTGTTCGGATTCAGGGCAATCAGGGCGGCTTCCACGTCAGGCAGCTGGACCAGCCGCCATTGCTGGGGCTTGCCCGCAGCTTGCACCCGGATCACTGCACCGCTTGCCAGCTTGCGGCCCTTCTTGCCGGCCACCCAGTTGTCCACCCATTTCATCGAGTTTCCCGAAATATCGATGAGTTTGCCGTCGCGCAGCTGGGCGCGGATCGATTTCGGACTGGTGCTGACGACCACGGCGGGCTGCATGTCGCTTACCGGCGCGATCTCTTCCAGTGCCTGGCTGACCGCAGTAGTTCGTGCGTCTCTGTCTTGCGGCAGCGGGATGTGCTTTTCCGGTCCCCGATAGCCGTGGCGTTGGTCGTAATCGGCAATCCCCTGCCAGACTGCCCGGTTGGCAGCAGACTGTTGCGTGCTGCGCAGCGTGGTGACGGCTTTGTAGCCCGAGCTGTAAATGGATTCCCCGTATTTCTCGAACAGGGCCTGGCGCACCATTTCGGCCGCGTAGTCGGCGTCCACGTTGGTGTGCTGGCGCTCCTGGCGGATCACCAGTTTCTGCTTGACAGCTGCCTGGCGGGTGGCTTCGTCGATGAACCTCAGCGTGTACATGCGCTTGAGCACGTATTCCTGGCGGGTCTTGGCACGCGGGAAATTCACCACCGGGTTGTAGCGCGACGGCGCCTTGGGCAAGCCTGCCAGCATGGCGAACTCAGCCAGCGACAGATCGTGGATCGGTTTACCGAAGTAAGTGCGCGCTGCGGCTTCAAAGCCGTAGGCACGCTGGCCGAGGTAAATCTGGTTGATGTAAAGCTCGAGGATTTTGTCCTTCGACAGGCTGTGTTCGATTTTCATCGCCAGCATGGCCTCCGACAGTTTGCGCGTCAGGGTCTTTTCGTTCGACAGGAAGAAATTGCGTGCCACTTGCATCGTGATGGTCGATGCGCCTTCCTTGGCGCCGCCCGACAGCAGGTTGGAGCCGGCTGCGCGCAGGATGCCCAGCGTATCGACGCCGCCGTGACTGTAGAAGCGCTCGTCCTCGGCGGCAATGATGGCCTGCTTCATGTAAGCCGGAACCTTGTCGATCGCAATGAAGGCGCGGCGCTCCTCGCCAAACTCACCGATCAGGGCGCCGTCAGCCGTAAATATGCGCAGCGGCAGCTTGGGCTTGTAGTCGGTCAGGGCCTCGAGCGGAGGCAGATTCGGGTAAATCAGTGCGGCAGCCAGTCCGGCCAGTGCGGTACCGACCACGCCAAGGCTGATAACGAGTGCCAGTGCGTAATGCCACCATTTGGAAAACATCCGATCCCTTCTGAGCAAGCCTAAAGTTTCCGCCGATTATAGGCGTTAGTGGTGTTGGAAATTGGATACAGTTGTGGAGTGCCCGCCAGACGGCCGGGAAATAACTGTTAAAAACCGTGTGTTGTTGCTAGCATCTAAAAATAATAATAAGAAAAAGCGCCAACCCACAGAAGCGTAAAGGAAAAACTCTTGCACCTGAATATCAATCTAGATTGGTTGTCCGCCAAAGGGCTGCCCATCCTGGGTCTGGATATCAGTACGACTGCGATCAAACTGGTCGAGTTGTCCGATGCCGGTAAAGGGATGTTGCGGGTCGAGCGCTATGTGATCGAACCCTTGCCCAAGGACGCGGTGATGGATGGCAATATTGCCAACCTGGATCAAGTAGCCGATACCTTACGGTCTGCCTGGAAGAATCTGGGCTCGCGAATCAAGAACGTAGCGCTGGCGCTGCCTTCGTCGGCCGTGATTACCAAAAAGATTCTGGCGCCGGCCAGTCTTACTGGGCTCGATCTGGAAAACCAGGTGGAAACCGAGGCCAATCAGGTCATTCCGTTTTCACTGGATGAGGTAAATCTGGATTTTCAGGTGCTGGGCCCCTCGCCCGGCAGCCCGGACGACGTACAGATCCTGCTTGCCGCCGCGCGCAAGGAAAAGGTCGAGGACCGTGTGGCGGCCGTGCAGGCAGCCGGGCTCAAGGCGATGATCATGGATGTCGAGTCCTATGCGACGCAAACGGCCTATGAACAGATCGCCCACCTGATGCCCAGTGGCGGCGCCGGGATCACCGTGGCGATCATTGATGTCGGTGCGCAGAACATGCATATCAACATTCTTCACAACAACGACTCGGTTTATTTGCGCGAACATGGATTCGGCGGCAGCCAGCTCAACAATGAAATCGCGCGCCGGTACGGCATGAGCAGTGAAGAAGCCGAAAATGCCAAGCGCAAGGGTACGCTGCCCGAAAGTTATGACGTGGAAGTGCTGCAACCCTATAGCGAAACGCTGGCGATGGAGATTGGCCGGGCGTTGCAACTGTTCACAACATCTACCCAATACCGCAAGGTCGATCAGATTCTGCTGGCTGGTGGCGGCGCGATGATTCCAGGTATCGACGAGGTGGTTGCCCAGCGCACCGGAACGGCGACCATGGTGGTCAATCCGTTTGCCAACATGGCCGTGGGCGCCAAGATCCGGCCCCAGGCATTGACCGCCGATGCACCTTCCCTCTTTGTTGCCTGTGGCCTTGCCATGCGGAGGTTCGATCCCCAATGATCCGCATTAACCTACTCCCCCACCGCGAACTGGCGCGTGCTTCCCGCCGCCGCCAGTTCACTGTTCTATTTGGTGTCGCCGTGGCTGCAGGCCTGGTCGCCGTCATTCTGGGTCATCTCGTGATCGCGGCCCGGCAGTCGAACCAGGATGCACGCAATGCGTTCCTGACCGAAGAGATCGCCAAGCTGGATACGCAGATTGGCGAGATCAAGAAAATCCGTGAACAGACCCAGGCGCTGTTGGCGCGCAAGCAGGTTGTGGAAACCCTGCAATCCAATCGCACTGAAGTCGTGCATCTGTTCGATCAGATGATTCGTCTGTTGCCGGATGGGCTGTATCTCAAATCCTTCAAGCAAGCGGGGGATCTCGTCACCATTACGGGTTACACGCAGTCGAGTGCACGCGTTTCCACGCTGATGCGGTCGCTGGATGATTCGCCCTGGTTCGAGTCGGCCAGTCTGATCGAAATCAAGTCGGCCACAGTCAACAATCTGCGCGCCAACGAATTTGTATTGACGGTCAAGCAAACCCGCCAACAGGCCGATGATGTAACCGATAAGGGGCCCAAAGTATGACCCTGAACGAACTCAACAAACTGGATTTTAAAACGCTGGCCGACTGGCCGTTGCCAAGCAAACTGGCGGCGCTGGCTTTGCTGTGCGTGGCGATTGTGGGCGCGGGCTGGTGGTTCGACTGGCGCGGCGGCATGGAAACCCTGGATGCGGCCAAACAGAAAGAAACCGAGCTGCGTGGTGTGTTCACCACCAAGAAAGTCCAGGCGATCAATCTGGAGGCTTACATAAAGCAACTGGCCGACATCGAACAGGCATTCGGCGCACTGTTGAAACAATTGCCGAACAAGCAGGAGATGGATGCGTTGATTACTGACGTAAACCAGGCCGGATTGGGTCGGGGCCTGCAATTTGAGCTGTTCAAGCCGGAGGCTGAAACAGTGTCGGAGTTCTACGCTGAAACCCCGATTCGCGTCAAAATCACTGGGGGCTATCACGATGCGGCAGCTTTTGTCAGCGATGTGTCCAAGCTTTCTCGCATCGTGACCTTGCAAAATATCACCATGGAGCCTGGCAAGGATGGGGTGTTGAACATGGATGCAGTCGTAAAAACCTACCGGTATCTGGATGATGAAGAAATCATTGCCAGCAAGAAAAAATCTGAAGATGCCGGCAAGAAGAAAACCAAAACCAAGGAGCAGCCCAAATGAAGCGCTTGCCCATTGTGTTGATTGTGTTGGGTTTGAGTGGCTGCGGTGGCGGCAACATGGAAGATCTGCATACCTTTGTTGCCGAGACCGGCAAAGAAATGCAGGGCAAGATCGAGCCGCTACCCGAAGTCAAGGTCTACGAGCCCTTTACGTATAACGCGTTCGATCTGCCCGACCCGTTCAAGCCGAGAAAGCTGTCAATGGGCGGCGGCGGCGGAATGCAACCCGACCTTACCCGGCCGAAAGAACCGCTGGAGGCGTTTTCACTGGAAACGCTGAAAATGGTAGGGGTGCTGTCAAAAAATGGCGCCGTCCATGCGGTGGTCAAGACGCCTGACAACGCGATTTATCACGTCAAAAAAGGCAATTACATGGGCCAGAATTTTGGCCTGATCACGCAAATTAACGAGAATGAAGTGAGCTTGCGTGAAATTGTTCAGGATAGCGCCGGAGACTGGTCCGAGCGTTCCAGCA
This sequence comes from Thiobacillus sp., assembly GCA_020057245.1. Taxonomy (GTDB): domain Bacteria; phylum Pseudomonadota; class Gammaproteobacteria; order Burkholderiales; family Thiobacillaceae; genus Thiobacillus. The sequence continues at coordinate 18,336 of JAGVGD010000020.1, forward strand.
CCCTGGTTTTGCAAGAGTGATTTGTAGTACTGAATATTAAAGAGGCTGACATGAACGCATTGCCGAAGATTGCCCAGAAAATGACCCGTCATCTGTTCGGGATTATCCTGCTCACCAGCTTGGTGTTGCCCGTTGCCGCGCGTGCGGCCGACACGCCACCCACCGGTAACGCGGTGCAGAGCGTCGAAACGACTACGCAGCCAGGCGGAAAGGTCGTGGTGCGTGTCAAGCTTAAAAATGCGCTGAATGCGACGCCGGCAGGGTTCACCGTGGGCAATCCACCGCGCATCGCACTGGATTTGCCGGATACCGGAAATGCGCTTGGGCGCAATACCGTGGAGGCCAATCTTGGGCCGCTGACAAGCGTGAACGTCGTGCAGGCGGGTACGCGTTCCCGCTTGGTGCTGAATCTGAACAAGTCGGTTGAATACGACACACAGATAGACGGCAATTTTCTGCTGATTTCCCTGGGCGATACCGGTGCCGGGGCCGCGCCGGTGAATACCAACCCCCGCTTTGCCGAAGCAGCACCGGGCGCTGCCGCCCACAGCATTCGCAATATCGACTTCCGGCGCGGCGTGACAGGCGAGGCACGCGTCGTCACAACGCTGTCGGACTCCCAGGCCGGCATCAATATCCGCCAGCAATCCGGCGGCGTGGTGGTTGACTTCATCGGCACCGATTTGCCCAAGTCCCTGCAGCGTCGAATGGATGTGGCCGATTTCGGCACGCCTGTGCAGATTATCGAAACCTACAAGCTGGGCGAAAACACCCGCATGGTGATCCAGCCCAAGGGCGGCTGGGAATATTCGGCGTATCAGACCGACAACAATTTTATTGTCGAAGTCAAAAAGAGCGACGATGCACAGAAGAAAACAGCTGACGGCAAGGTGAAATACACCGGCGAAAAACTTTCGCTCAATTTCCAGAATGTCGAAGTGCGTTCGGTGCTGCAGGTGATCGCAGACTTCACCGGCCTGAATATCATCGCCAGCGATACGGTAACCGGAAACCTGACCCTGCGTTTGAAAGATGTGCCGTGGGATCAGGCACTTGAACTCATCATGCAGACCAAGGGGCTGGACAAGCGCCAGAACGGCAACGTGATCTGGATTGCGCCCAAGGATGAGCTGCTGACCAAGGAGAAGCTCGAGTATGAGGCGCGTTCTGCCGTCGCCGATCTGGAGCCCCTGTCTACCGAATACATCCAGCTCAACTATATGCGGGCGGATGAAGCGCAGACCATGCTGTATGGTTTTTCCATGGGCGCCTTCCTGAATTCGGCCGGTGGCGGGGTCAACTGCTCGGCGCAGGCGCAAGGTTTGGGTGGTGGAGCAGTGGCGCAAGCTTCGCAACAGGGCAAGGGCGACAACGACCAGAAAATCCTGACCAAGCGTGGCCGTGCAACCTACGAACTGAAATCCAATACGCTGATCATTACCGATACCCCGCGCAAGATTCAGGAAATACGCGAATTGCTGACCCGCCTGGACGTACCTGCACGCCAGGTCATGATCGAGGCACGAGTGGTGCTGGCAACCGATGGCTGGAGCCGTGACCTGGGTACTCGTCTGGACTTCGCTGTGGGGGGGGTCAGTCCAAGCAACGCTTTTGGTAATGGCCAGGCCTTGCCGGTTTCGGCTAATGCCGGTTACATGTCTTTGAGCCTGCTGGATCCTGCGAATGGCGCCATGTTGGGCTTGGAACTGCGTGCGCTGGAAGAAGAAAACCGGGGCAAAGTGATTTCCAATCCCCGCGTGATGACCTCCAACCAGAAGCCGGCCGTAATCCTGAACGGTACGCAAATTCCCTACATTACTCCGGGTACGGCGAACAATCCGGCAACGGTGACCTTCAAGGATGCCTTCCTGTGTCTGCTGGTCGATCCGCAAATTCTGAATAATGACTCGGTCATCCTGACTGTAGAAGTTCAGAAGGATTCGGTGCGAAATGCTTCGCTTGTATTACAGGACAACCCTGCCATCGACACCAAGCGGATCAAGACCCAGGTGCGCGTGAACAACGGTGAAACCTTGGTATTGGGCGGAATTTTTGATGGTGAAGAAAGCTCGACCGTAAGCAAGGTGCCGCTGTTGGGCGATATTCCCGGATTGGGATGGCTGTTCAAGACGACGACAAAAGAGAACACCAAGACCGAGCTGATCATCTTCCTGACGCCGCGGATTCTCGACGAGCGCCTGTCATTGCGTTGATCGCGTACGTACCCAAAGCGCGGGTTTCATACCCGCGCTTTTTTTCGTTTAAAGCGTCCGTATTTTCATGCTGTGGCATGCCTGCCGGCAGTCTGTCGTCCTTTACAATGCGGCCATGAGCAAGCAAGACAATCTTTTTCTCGTAGGGCTGATGGGCGCGGGCAAGACTACGGTCGGTCGGTTGCTGGCCAAGCATTACGGGTGTGGGTTTTTCGATTCGGATCACGAAATCGAGGCGCACACGGGGGTCAAGATTCCGGTCATATTCGAGATAGAGGGCGAAGCCGGTTTTCGCAAACGCGAAGAGGCGGCGATTGCCGAACTGACCGCCTTGTCTGGCGTGGTGCTGGCCACGGGGGGCGGGGCCGTTTTGTCACCCAATAATCGCGACAGGCTGCGTAAAAACGGGATCGTGGTTTACTTGCGTGGTACGCCGGAACACTTGTACGAGCGCACCCGGCATGACCGCAGCCGCCCCCTGCTGCAAACTGAAAATCCCCTGGCCCGCTTGCGCGAACTGTATGCACAACGTGATCCCTTGTATCGCGAAGTGGCGGATATCGTGGTGGATACCGGGCGGCAGAGCGTGTCGGGCATGTTGCGCGTGCTGTATGGAAAAGTGGATTTGTTGAGGAGCGGTTTGCCGTCTCCCGACCAGGGGGATTGAGTGCTGCGCATCGTCTGGGCGTGGCTTTTTTGTCAGCTGGCGGCACCTGCAGCCATGGCAATCGATTACCCCGCAGGCCCGGATGATTATCGAGCGTATCTGCAGCGTCTGCAGCCAGGCGACCGTTTGTTGCTGCAGCCGGGTGATTACCCTCATGGTTTGCCCTTGCATCATCTGTCGGGCGAGGTGGGACACCCCATCGTCATCGCCGCCGCCAATCCTGCCGCGCCACCGCGGTTCATTGCCCGGCCGCGTGCCAATACGCTCAGCCTGGTTGATGTGCGGCATATCAGCGTGCGCGATCTGGAACTCGATGGACAGAATCAGCCGGTGGATGCCGTCAAGGCAGAAGGCCACAGCCGCTATGCCGATTTCATCACGCTGGAGCGGCTGAATATCCATGACCACGCTGCATCGCAGCAGAATGTGGGGATATCGACCAAGTGTCCGGCATATGGCTGGGTGATCCGGGATAACCGTATCGAACGGGTTGGCACCGGCATGTATCTGGGTGACTCGGATGGTTCGGATGCGTTCATCGGCGGGCGTATCGAGGGCAACCGGATTTCGCACACGCTGGGGTATTCCCTGCAGATCAAGCATCAGAAAATCCGTTCGACTGAATATGCCGGGCGCCATGACACGGTGATTCGCTACAACGTTTTTTCCAAGCAGGGCACATTGAGCGGACCGCAGCCACGTCCCAATGTTTTGCTCGGGCATTTCCCCTTGAGCGGGGCAGGGAGCGAGGATCGCTATCTGGTCTACGGCAACCTGTTTGCGCACAATCCCGGCGAAGCGCTGTTGCAGGCTGAGGGACGGGTCGCACTGTATGACAATCTGTTCGTCAACGGCAGTGGCGGCGCGATTCACATTCAGCCGCACAACGATGTGCCGCGCGATATGGCGATTTTTTCCAACACGGTATTGGCCTCGGGGGCCGGGATACAGGTGCGGAGCGCTGATGGAAAGGGGTATCGTCAGCTTGTGACCGTCAATCTCGTGGCAGCGGGCCAGCCATTGCAAGGGGGCGCGACGAGCCACAACCAGACGCTGGCGTATCGCGCCTCCTGCCTGGACGTTCACCCAGCCGAATTGAATCGCTGCCTGCTTGCCGGAAGTCGAACGCTGCCCCGCTTGCCGGCTGAGCTCATGCGCGAGCTGGCAGCCTATCCGGAGTGGAATCCGGCAGCTGCTTCGTACGGTGCCCGAATTCCTGCGGGCTTGTTGCGGACGCTCGACAAGGCCTCGCCGTGAATCGCCACGCGGAACGGTCCGCTTCGCTTCAAGGGCTGGTGTGGCTCGGTGCGCTGGCCTACACGGCGTTCGTGATTTACGGCAGCCTGGTGCCGCTGGATTTCAGGGCTTTGCCGTGGGACGAGGCCGTTGCCCGCTTTAGCCAGATTCCTTTCCTCAAACTCGGTATCGGGTCGCGCGCCGACTGGATGGCCAACCTGCTGTTGTTCATTCCACTGGCATTTTTGTGGATGGGTGCATTGTCGGCGGGTTCCGGCACCCTGACAAAAGCGTTGGCCACCCTGGCGCTGATTCCAGCCGCCGCCGCCCTGAGCGTGGGCATCGAGTTTACCCAGCTGTTTTTCCCGCAGCGCACTGTGTCGCAAAACGACATACTGGCTGAAACTCTGGGCGGTCTCATTGGGGTGCTGGCCTGGTGGGGGGCCGGCGACCGTTTTCTGGCGTGGCTGCAGTCGTGGCAGCACCAGCATGCCCAGGCGGCCCTGGCGGAAAAGCTGGCCTGGGTGTATTGGGCGGCCCTGCTGGTCTACAACGTTCTGCCGCTTGATTTGACCATCAGTCTGGTCGAGATTTTTCAAAAATGGCAGAGCGGCATGGTCAATCTGGTTCCGTTCGGCCGCTTGCCGGATGATGCCGCCTATGCGCTGTACGAAATCGCCACCGATGCCTTGATCTGGTTTCCGCTAGCGCTGCTGTGGCGGCTTGATGGCACGCGCAGTGCCAGGCGGGCGTGGGGCATGACGCTCGCGACTGCCGTGTTGCTGGAATGCATGCAGCTGTTCGTGTTTTCACGGGTGAGCGATGTCACCGACCTGTTCACTGCGGCAGCCGGCGCGGCACTGGGCAGTCTTGCGGGCGGACGTCTGGTTGCCCGCGCAATACCGCACGATGAACCGCTGCCGTGGGCCCGATGGCTGCCGTTCGTTCTGGCGGCGGCCTGGGCGGCCGTTTTGTGTTTCGTGTTCTGGTTCCCCTTCGACTTTCGCACCGATGGCGCCTTCATCAAGAGCCGGCTCGACTTTGTGCAGCGGGTGCCGTTCGAGGTGTATTACGTTGGCACCGAGTACCGCGCCATCACCGAGGTGCTGCGCAAGACCCTGTTCTTTGCCCTGCTCGGCGGCTTGCTGGCCTGGGGCGTCGCGCGCCAGCCGTGGCGCTGGCGCAGCCCACTGTTTGGGCTATCGATGCTGGTGCTGTTGGGGATGCCTGCCCTGATCGAGTTTGGGCAGTTGATGTTGCCGCACAAAATCGTGGACACCACAGACTGGCTGTTGGCCTGGCTGGGCGGGCTGGCGGGATATGCGGTCGCGCGCCGCATGCTGCGTGCGCCACGTCAGCCCATCGCAGCGGTTGAATCGGTCGCACCGCGTACCCAAACCGCTGTCCCGGCGTTCGCCGCGCGTGGCTATTTCATCGGCGTGCTGCTGGGCCTGAGTGGCTTGTTCTGGGGCATGACGCATATGTCCTTTGTGCCCTACAACGTGCGCGAACTGCTGGGGCAGGATACGGGCGGATGGGCGGCGCCCTTGCTTGCGCTGGCTTGCGTCTGGCTTGCGGTGTGGCCGGTGTGGCTGGCGCGGCGTCAGGTGTCGGGGCGCGTACGGATGCTGCAACTGCCATTCGGTTTGCTGGTGTATGGCATGGTGCTGTTCGGCCTGTTGCAGGCGGCGGTGCCGGATGAAAGCCTGCATGATCTGGTCGGTAGCCCGGTGCTGGGCTGGCCGGGACAATGGGAAACCGGCGTGCGCTGGGTCGCGCTGGCGGCGGTGCCCGGTGCCTTGTTGTATTTGGCCGCGCAAACTGCGCGTCGCTGGCGTGGTTTGCGCCTCGGTGCGCTGCATTTCTGGGCGGCGCTTCCGGTGCTGCTGCTTGCATACTGGGGCGTGGTGGTAGCCGCTGCAACCGACAACCTGACCGAGCTGATCGCCGCGCCGCAGCCGCTGGCTTTTGCTGCATTGTGCGCCTGGCTGTACTGCCTGTTTCTCGCTGCCGCCCTGCTTGCTTCGCCGGCTGGCACGGCATTGCGGCGGACGCGATGGATCGTCCTGGCCGTTTCGCTGCCCTTGGCCATCGGCTTGCTGCAGCTTGGGCTGGCAGGCGAAATCGACAAATATGGCCAGCGGTTTTCGGCCCTGCAGTTCTTGCTGAGCAGCGATCGCCAGCACTACGCCGCCCTGCCTGTCATCTGGCAGCGCTATATTCTGCTGCACATGCTTGTCATAGCTGCGCTTGCCTTCATACAATGGCCGAACTTCCATTCTCCGCGATCCGCTCGCTCCGTACCGACTCATGGCACTGATTGACGTTTTTAATGGCGATGCCGATGGCATCTGCGCCTTGCACCAGTTGCGTCTGAGCGCCCCCGCCGATTCCGAGCTCATTACCGGCCCCAAGCGCGATATCAGCCTGTTGAAACGGGTGCGGGCGCAGGCGGGCGACGTGGTCACGGTGCTCGACATCGCGTTGTCGAAAAACCGCGATGCGCTCGACCACCTGCTCGAAGCGGGCGTGCAGGTACGTTACTTCGATCATCACCAGCCGGGCGACATTCCGGTTCACCCCCATTTCGAAGCGCATATCGACACCGATGCCAATGTCTGCAGCAGCCTGCTGGTGAACCAGTATCTGGGCGGCAAGCAGTTGGTGTGGGCGGTGACCGCGGCATTCGGCGACAACCTGGCCGATGCCGCGCGGCAGGCGGCGGCGCCATTGAATCTGACGACCCGCCAGTTGGCGCAGTTGCAGTCGCTCGGCGAATGCCTCAACTACAACGGCTACGGTGAAACACTCGATGATTTGTTTTTTGACCCGGCCGAGCTGTATCGCCAGCTGCGCCCCTACGCCGATCCGTTCGCTTTTATCGCCGAGTCGGCGGCCTATCCAACCCTGAATACCGGCTATCAGAGTGATATGGAGCGCGCGGTGGCGGTGCCCGCAGCAGTGGCGCGCAGCAGTGGACGCATCTTCATGCTGCCGGCCGAAAAATGGGCGCGGCGGATTTCCGGCGTGTTCGGCAACCAGCTTGCGGTCGAGTCGCCCGTACAGGCGCATGCCGTGTTGACCGCCAAACCGGAGGGCGGCTACGTCGTGAGCGTGCGTGCGCCGCTCGCCAACAAATCAGGCGCCGATACCTTGTGCAGCCAGTTCGAAACTGGCGGCGGACGCAAGGGGGCAGCCGGTATCAACCATTTGCCCGAGGCTGAACTGGCCCGCTTCAATACCGTTTTTTTCGACATTTATAGCTGAACTTTCCGGACTCGACATGAACCAGCTCATCGCACCTTACGGCGGCACTCTCGTTAACCTGATCGACCCCGCGAAAGGCGAAGCGCTCAAGCAGGAAGCCTTGGGCCTGTCTTCGCTCGACCTCGACTGGCGGCAGCAATGCGAGCTGGAAATGCTGATGACCGGCGCCTATTCGCCGCTTGCCGGTTTCATGACGCGGGCCCAGTGCGCGCGCGTCGAAGCCGAGCAGCAGCTCGATGACGGCAGCTTCTGGCCGCTGCCGGTCAGTCTCGTCAGCCGGCAGAAAGCCGCCGGCGAACTCAAGGCCGGCGACCGGGTGGCACTGCGCGATGGCGAGGGATTCATGCTCGCGGTGTTGACGGTCAGCGACGCGTGGGAAGATCAGGGCGTCTGGCATCTGGGCGGTGCGGTCGAGGGCGTGGCCTTGCCGCCGCATCCTGATTTCGTCGCCCTGCGCGCTACCCCGCTTGAATTGCGCGCATTGTTTGCCAAGCGCGGCTGGCGCCAAGTGGTCGCCTGGCAGGCGCGCCAGCCGATGCACCGTGCGCAATTCGAGTTCTGTCTGAAAAGCGCGATCGAAAACGAAGCCAATCTACTGCTGCACCCGCAGGCTGGTGGCGACATCACTGATGCGCCGGCATATTTTGGCCTGGTGCGCAGTTTCATCGCCATTCGCGAGCGCTTTCCTGTGGCCTCCACCCAGCTGTCCCTGCTGCCTGCACCGCCGCGCGAAGCGAGCGCGCAGGCCCTGCTCCTGCGCGCCATCGTTGCGCGCAACTACGGTTGCGGATTGTTGATTGCCGGCGGCGAACACCAGACCGATGGCGAATACCGGCGCGGCATCGACCTCAATCAACCCGAAGGCGCGGCATCGCTGACCAAGCTGGCCGAGGCGATCGGCGTGCGCCTGATCGCTTATCCGCGCATGGTGTATGTGGAAGATCGCGCCGAACACCTGCCCGAGTCCGAAGCCCCGACGGGCGCACGGCAGCTGACGCTGAGCGGCGAAGAATTCCAGCGCCGCATGCAGTCCGGCCTGAAAATCCCGGACTGGTACAGTTTTCCCGAGGTGCTGGCGGAGCTGCACCGCCAGAGTCCGCCGCGCGAACGGCAGGGTTTTACGGTGTTTTTTACCGGCCTGTCCGGTGCGGGCAAATCTACTCTCGCGCGCTCGCTTGCGGCACGCCTGATGGAAATGGGCGGACGCTGCGTCACCCTGCTCGACGGCGACATCGTGCGCCGCCATCTTTCGTCTGAATTAGGGTTTACCAAGGCGCACCGCGACATCAACGTGCGCCGTATCGGCTATGTGGCGAGCGAAATTACCAAAAACCGCGGCATTGCCATCTGCGCCCCCATCGCGCCCTATCGCCAGACCCGCCGCGACGTGCGCACCATGATCGAGTCGGTAGGCGGTTTTGTCGAAATCCACGTCGCCACGCCAATTGAGACCTGCGAAGGCCGCGACCGCAAGGGGCTGTATGCCAAAGCGCGGGCGGGTTTGATCCCCGAATTTACCGGCGTGTCGGACCCCTACGAAGTGCCGGAAAAACCGGAGTTGGCGATCGACACTACCGGACTCGGTATCGATGAGGCTGTTCAGCAGATTTTGCTCAAGCTAGAGCATGAGGGTTATCTGCGCTAAAGCTATCGCCGATACTACTTAATAAACAAAACGGCGATCTTAGGATCGCCGTTTTGGGGCCTACGGTGAATGCGTTTATGTCTTTGCGCACGGCTTACGTAACCGCCCACGTCCCATGCTTAAAAGGCCGAGCAAGCCAATGCCCGCCAGAGCAAAGGTTCCTGGCTCAGGGACGCTCACTGTCCGAACGGTGGAAATGGCACCTACCGCATCAATATCAGCCCCGACAGTGCCCCCAGCACCCGTACCGCCTTCATTGATGTCGTCGGTCAGGCGGACAAAACTGAACAGATCGCTGGCAGTGAAACCAAAGGCATCAATGTCGATCCCTGCAGTGCTGCCGAAGACCTTGCCAACAGAAGTCCAGTTGATACCGTCCTTGCTGATATCGACAAAGGTGTCTTCGACGTTTGGACCTACCTCGAATATCCAGATGTCGAGTGCGGCATCTCCACTCCCGGTAAGTTTATTGTCGTCGAACTGCAAGATGATGCTGCCGCCGCCGCCCAGTGACACAAAGGAGCAGTTTGCCTGGTTAGGACAGCTGTTCCCGCCAGCGTAATCAGGCAATCCGAGGGCATTGAAGGCACCTCGGTGAGGCGGGCTTGGCGGACCGGCAGGAATATAGGAAACCACGCTGTCTGCAAATGAGATGTCGCCCTGTGGAAAATCAGTTCCGCCTTGTATGTTCCCAATAAAAACAGCGTGAGCCGGTGCGGCTAGCGCAAAGCCCAATGCGGTCATCATGCTCGTCAGTAACCATTTTTTCATCGTAACGACTCCTTGTATAACGTATTTAAGGCACGGACCGCCCTGATTGTTGGACAGGGTAGATTGGCATGTGAAACGTTTCAAATCTTCAGAAAATCTGCTTTCGAATGCTAGCTTAATCAGCAAGCACTTTTTATACCTAATTTGACGTGTGGTATTTAGCCAATTGAATATGAAGACATTTTTGCTGGATTCGCATGAAAAATGGGATGAGACGCCGGTACATCGCAAATAAATGTAAAAAAAATCGACAGTCAAGGTCGGGCGGACTGTAGTGGGCTGGCGAATGAACCCGCAAGCATCCCCATCAGGCTCGCGATCAACCCGGCAAACTGAGGAGGCAGTGCTGCCTCAGGCGCGATGAATTCCATCGCCACCCACACCGCAAGCCCTAGCGCGATGGCTAGCCCCGCGCCGAGGTTGTTGGCGCGTTTCCAGTAGAGCCCCGCCACCAGCGGTACAAACGCGCAGGCAAGGGTGATTTTGTAGGCGTTGGCGACCATGGTGTGGATGCTGGTTTCGCTTTGCAGAGACCACAGCGAATACACGACGACCAGCAGGGTGAACACGACAACGACACTGCGGGTGATCCACAGCAGCTTTTTCTGGCTCATGCGATGGTGCGGCATGAGTTCCTTGATGATGTTTTCCGAAATGGTGACCGAGGGCGCGAGCAGGGTGCCGGAGGCGGTGGACATGATGACCGAGAGCAGGGCGCCGTAGAAAATGATCTGTGCGTACAAGGGCAAGTGGGCCTTGATGAAGGCGGGCAGCACTTGCTGGGCGTCCTCGGCGAGCAGGGTCGCGGTCAGGGCCGGATCAACCAGGGTGGCGGCATAGGTCAGGTAGATCGGCACGGCGGCGAAGGCGAAATACAGCACGCCGCCGATGACGGTGCCCCACACGGCGATGCGCTCGTTTTTCGAGGCATTGGCGCGCTGGAACACATCCTGCTGCGGGATCGAGCCCAGTCCCATGGTGAGCAAGCCGGCGACGAACGTGACAATGGCCGCCCACTCCAGCGGCGGCCAGAATTCGAATTTGCCGGCAGCAGCAGCGTGCTCGACCACCGGCGCGACACCATTGACGGCGGGCATATCGCCGACCAGCACCGCAATCCACAGCAGGCCGGCGACGATCACCGTCATTTGCACCAGGGTGGTCAGCGCCACCGACCACATGCCGCCGAACAAGGTGTAGAGCAGCACGACTGACGCGCCGATATAGATGCCCTGCTCCTGGGTGATGACGCCGTCCGACAGCACGTTGAACACCAGTCCCAGCGCCACGACCTGTGCCGATACCCAGCCCAGATAGGACAGCGCGATGGCCAGTGAAATCACCATTTCGACCGGGCGGTTGTAGCGTTCGCGGAAGTAGTCGCCCAGCGTGATCAGCTTCATGCGGTACAGCGGGCGGGCAATGAACAGGCCGAACAGGATCAGCGCGAGCGAGGCGCCAAAGGGATCGGAAATCGTGGCGCCGAGGTTTTCGCCGAGGAAGGTGGCCGGGATGCCGAGCACGGTTTCGGCGCCGAACCAGGTCGCGAACACCATCGCCACCACCACGATCATCGGCAGCGAACGCCCGGCCGTGATGTAGTCGCTGGCGCTGTGCACCTTGGTGGCAGCATAAAAGCCGATGCCGAGCGAGATGACGAGATAGGCAATGACGAAACCGATCAGCATGGCGAGTCCTTATCGCAGGATGAAATAGAGCGCAGCGGCCGTCAGGATGGCGAGCAGTCCGGCGATGACCGCCAGCCAGCGGTTGCGGGCATGTTGTTGCTGCAGCATGAGCGTGAGGCCGGATTCCAGTTGCGTCAGGCGGTTTTCGTTCAAGGCCTGATGCGCCAGCCGCGGCAGTTGCGGCAGCAGGGCGGCCCATTTGGGCGCTTCGGTCTGCAGATTTTTCACCAGCGCGCGCCAGCCCATCTGTTCGTTCATCCAGCGTTCGAGGAAGGGCTTGGCGGTTTTCCACAGATCGAGTTCGGGGTCGAGCTGGCGGCCGAGGCCCTCGATGTTGAGCAGGGTTTTCTGCAATAAAACCAGCTGCGGCTGGATTTCCACGTTGAATCGGCGCGAGGCCTGGAACAGCTGCAGCAGCACGCGGCCGAAGGAAATCTCCTTCAGCGGGCGGTCGAACACCGGTTCGCACACCGCGCGAACCGCCGCTTCCAGTTCGTCGATGCGGGTATCGGCCGGCACCCAGCCGGACTCCAGGTGCGCCAGCGCCACGCCCTTGTAGTCGCGGCGGAAGAAGGCGAGGAAATTGCGCGCGAGGTATTGTTTGTCGACCTCGGTCAGCGTGCCCATGATGCCGAAATCCAGTGCGATGTATTGCTCGGAGCCTGCGCGCACCAGGATGTTGCCGGGGTGCATGTCGGCATGGAAAAAGCCGTCGCGGAACACCTGGGTGAAGAAGATTTCCACCCCGGCAGCGGCGAGTTTGGGGATGTCGGAGCCGGATTCGCGCAAGCGCTCAATCCGGCTGATCGGTATGCCGTCCATGCGATCCATCACCATGACCTCGCGCGCGCAGTAGTCCCAATAGACTTCCGGCACCCGCAGCATCGGCGAGTCCTTGAAGTTGCGCCGCAACTGCGAACAGTTGGCGGCTTCGCGCATCAGGTCGAGTTCGTCTTCCAGATGCTTTTCGAATTCGGCCACCACTTCGCGCGGGCGCAGCCGCTTGCCATCGGCGAACAGTTTCTCGAGTAGCCCTGCCGCGGCGTAAAGCAGCGACACATCGTGTGCGATCACCGGGGCGATGCCGGGGCGCAGCACTTTCACCGCAACGCTGGTGCCATCGTGCAGGCGGGCGAAATGCACCTGCGCCACCGAAGCCGACGCCACCGGCGTGGCGTCGAATTCGGCGAACACCTCGGCCAACGGTTTGTGGTACGCCGCTTCCAGTGTGGCGATGGCTTCGTTCGAGGGGAAGGGCGGCACCCGGTCCTGTAGCAGCGCCAGTTCATCGGCGATGTCGAGCGGGATCAGGTCGCGCCGGGTGGACAGCATCTGGCCGAACTTGACGAAGATCGGCCCCAGTGCTTCCAGCGCAAGGCGCAGGCGTACCCCGCGCGGTTCGGTCAGCGGGCGCCAGAACAGCAGCGCACGCACCAGCCAGCGCAGCGGCCGCACCCGTTCGTGGCCGAGAAAAAACTCTTCCAGGCCGTAGCGCAGGCCGACGCTGAGGATGCGGATGAGGCGCAGCAGTTTCATGGCTGGCGCGTTTCCAGCAGACGTAGCCGCGCTTCCAGCCGCGCCGCATCGTCGGCCAGGGTGTCCACCTCGCGGTTGAAGCGGCTGACATCGACGCCACGCGCCATCATTTCGGCTTCTTCCACGGCGTATTCGCTGGCGTTGCGCCCCAATGCCGCGGCGGCATCGGCGAGCCCGGCGAAGGCGCGGCGGCCGAAGGCGTGCAAGCGATGCGCAGCGACATCCCCGACCCACGGCGCGAGGTCGGCTTCGATATCCCATGACGCGGACTTGAATACGCGGTCGAGTGTGGCGAGCAATGCCGGGTCGCCGCTGTAATCGGCGTGGCGCAGCGCCTCGCGGCCAAAAAAGGGCAGACGGGCAATCAGCGCGGGCGTGGGTCGAATGGTGGCGTCGGGGGTGTCGACGGGCGCTTCGGAAAAATAGCCGTCGTCGGCAATTCGAAAATCGGCCTGCGCCAGCGTCAAATCGAAACGCACGCCGGCACCGGCATGGCGCAACAACGCGTCGGACGCGCCTGGCGTCTGGCGCAGCAGATGGTTCAGGCTGCGCTCAATGAGGCCGGCCGCGATCAAACCTTGAAGCCCTTATGAAGCGCGACGACGCCTGCGGTGAGATTGTGATAACTGACCTTGGCGAAGCCCGCGGCCTCCATCATGGTCTTGAGTTCTTCCTGCCCCGGATGCATGCGGATCGACTCGGCCAGGTACTGGTAGCTTCCGGCATCGTTGGCGACGAGCTTGCCCATCAGCGGCAGCAGCTTGAATGAATACAGGTCGTAAGCCGGTTCCAGTGGTTTCCACACCTTGGAGAACTCCAGCACCAGCAGACGCCCGCCGGGTCTCAGTACGCGGTGCATTTCGGCCAGCGCCTGGTCCTTGTGCGTCATGTTGCGCAGGCCGAAGGCCACCGACACGCAATCGAAATAGTTCGAGGGAAACGGCAGCCGCTCGCCGTCGCACTGCACCGCGGGCGGCGTCCTGCCCTCGTTCAGCATGCGGTCGCGGCCTTCGCGCAGCATCGAGAAATTGATGTCGGTCAGCAGCACGGTGCCGGTCGCGCCGACTTCCTTCAGGAACAGGCGGGTGAGGTCGGCTGTGCCGCCGGCCACGTCGAGCACTTTCATCCCCGGCCGCAGCCCCGCTTGCGCCACGGCAAAGCGTTTCCACAGACGGTGCAGGCCCGCGGACATCAGGTCGTTCATGACGTCGTACTGCGCTGCGACGGAGTGGAAGACTTCGGCGACCTTGGCGGCCTTGTCGGACTCGGCCACCTGCTGGTAGCCGAAATGAGTGGTTTTATCCATGGCAGACGGACTCTGGGAAACAGCTTGGAATTCTACCAGCGCACGGGCTGGCGCGGGTTTGGCGCGGCCGGCGCGGGTGTCATTAATCATTCATATTACTGTCATAGTATGGCTATCTTTGAAACAGAGCTGGAGTCAGCATGGCTGCCAATATTTTGCTGGTCGAAGATGAACCGGGTATTCAGGAACTGCTCAAATTCAATCTTGCGCAGGCTGGTCACTCGGTGACGGTGACGGGGGATGCCGAGAATGCGCTGAAATTTCTCAAAAGCAGCCTGCCCGACGTGATCCTGCTCGACTGGATGCTGCCCGGTATGTCGGGCATTGATTTATGCAAGCGGCTGCGCAGCGACGAGCGCTACCAGCCGATCCCCATCATCATGCTGACCGCGCGCGGCGAAGAGCGCGACAAGGTGCTGGGCCTGGACACCGGCGCCGACGATTACATCACCAAGCCATTTTCGCCGCGCGAACTGGTGTCGCGCATCAAGGCCGTGCTGCGCCGCCGCGCCCCGCAAATGACCGACGAGCCGGTGGAAGTCAACGGCTTGCGGCTCGACCCGACCAGCCACCGGGTGATCGGCAAGGGCCAGTCGCTGGATCTGGGGCCGACCGAATTCCGCCTGCTGCATTTCTTCATGACCCACACCGAACGCGTCTATTCGCGCGCGCAGCTGCTCGATCAGGTGTGGGGCGACGATGTGTTCGTCGAGGAGCGCACGGTCGACGTGCACATTCGCCGCCTGCGGCTGGCGCTCGAACCTTCCGGGCATTCCGAGCTGATCCAGACGGTGCGCGGCTCGGGCTATCGCTTCTCGGCCGAAGTGGGATAATCGCGCCACTCGGAGTTTCTAGTGGTGATCGACATGGGTTTCTGGTGGCGTCCGCTGAGCGTACTGGCTGGCGTGTTGCTGGTGGCACTGATGCTGTGGGCGGGCTCGGGGGCGGTGACCGCGCTGATGTTCCTGGCCGGTATCCAGGCTGCGGTGATGCTGCGCCGGCTGTGGCAGGAATACCGCCTGTCGCGCTGGCTGGAATCTCCCGATGAAGTCACGCCGCCCAATGCCATGGGCACTTGGGGCGATATTTTTTACCGCCTCGAAAAACTCCAGCGCCGCCAGCGCGACAGCCGCAGCGAACTCACCAACGCGCTGGAACAGTTCGAGCACGCCGCCCAGGCGGTGCCCGACGGCATGGTCATCCTCAACGGCAGCGACCAGATCGACTGGTGCAACCCTGCCTCGCGCAAATACCTGGGGCTGGATTGCGAGCGCGACCGCGGCCAGTTCATCCGCTATCTGCTGCGCCAGGCGCACGTTCTGGAATTTCTCGATGCGGCCGATTATTCGCGGCCGCTGGTCTGCAAGTCGCCGCTGAATCGCGAAATCACCCTGTCGCTGCAACTGGTGCCATTCGGCGAATCCAAAAAGCTGTTGGTGGCGCGCGACATCACCGAACTGGAACGCGTCGATGCCATCCGCCGCGACTTCATTGCCAACGTCTCGCATGAACTGCGCACGCCGCTCACCGTCGTCGGCGGCTTCGTCGAAACCCTGGCCGATGCGACCACGCTGCCCGCCGCGGACACACGCCGCTATTTTGCACTGATGCTCGACAACACCCGGCGCATGCAGCATCTGCTGGACGACTTGCTGACGCTGTCGCGGCTGGAAAGTGCCGACCACAGCCTGAAGGACGAATCGGTCAACGTGCCGGAGCTGGCGCAGGCATTGGCGGCCGAGGCCGAATCGCTGAGCGGCGGCCGCCACCGGGTTCACCTCGAAGTCGCCAGCGATACCAGACTGCGCGGCAGCCTGCAGGAAATCCGCAGCGCGCTCGGCAATCTGGTGTCCAATGCCGTGCGCTACACGCCGGACGGCGGCGACATCACGCTGTCCTGGCAGATGAAGGACAACGAAGGCGTGTTTGCCGTGGCCGATACCGGCGAAGGCATCGCTGCCGAACACATTCCGCGTCTCACCGAACGGTTTTACCGAGTGGACCGCAGCCGCTCGCGTGAAACCGGCGGCACCGGCCTCGGACTCGCCATCGTCAAGCACGTGCTCACGCGCCACGGCGCACGCCTCACCATCCAGTCCACCCCGGGCAAGGGCAGCACGTTTGCCGCGGTTTTCCCCGGATCGCGCCTGATCGAGGCGTCGCCTTCCGCTACCGTGATTCCGTTTCCGGCGCAGGTGCAAGCCGTCGGGTGAGCGTGGCGGCAATCTGCGCGTCTAGATGAGGTGGCGCAGCGTGTGGCTTGTCGCGCAGCCTGGCGCCCCACACCGAATTCGGAAAGTGCGGGTCGTCGGCAAAGCGCGGAATCACATGCCAGTGCAGATGCGGCACCACGTTGCCGAGCGAGGCGAGATTGATCTTGTCGGGCAGCATCACCGTGCGCAACACATCCTCGACCTTGCACACCGTCTGCATCAGGCGGCTGCGTTCGGCGGGTGCCAGATCGGTCATTTCCTTCGCATGCGCATTCACGATCACCCGCAAAAAGCCGGGGTAATCCGGCTCGTCTGCCCGCACCACGCGGCAGAAATCGTCCTGCCACAACACGGCGCCGCCCGGCGCATCGCATAACGGACACGTCATTTCCCACTCCCCAAAACAAAACGCCCCGCATCTTGCGGGGCGTGGTTGGGTTTGGCAAGCGCGCGGATCAGGCGCGGAGGCGTGCCCGCCATCCCACCAAGCCCAGACCAGCCAGCAGCATCAGCCACTCGGCAGGTTCAGGTACTGCAGTGACGTTGTAGCTGGCGCCGGAGGCGAAGCTTGCTGTTGCACCTTCTGGCAGCGCTATGTTGATTAGGTTGGCGCTGTTGGTGAAATCGAGGGTGGTGGCGCCGGTGCCGTCCTTGACCGGTGATGAACTGCATGTATCGCCAATTGCCGTGGGGAAAGAACAGAACGACTCCAATCCATCACCTATTACGGATGTTCCCAATCCCCCAATCAAATAGAACGCTTCGCCATAGGTGAAGGTGAGCGTGCCGGTGAGGGCGACGTTCACGGCCTGGTTGGCACCGGGGGTGAGAATCAGGTTGGGCACATATTCCGGGAAACCCATCCCCGAATCGCCTCCGAGTTGAGATGAGAGGTCTGGAATGGCTGGAATCCCTCCATTCGGACTGGTGGACGGCACCGTGAACAATCCGGCAATCTGGTTGGGATCGTTATAGGGAGATGCAACGATGTCGTAGAGCGCGATCTCGGTCACCTGATTGGAATCCAGTGCCCAAGGCATGGTGTTCAGGACATTGAATGTCAGGGTGTCCGAAGTGAGTTGAGACGGATGCACGCTGCTCGCCAGCAAGCCGAAGGCTGCGGCGCCCAAGTAGGCTCCTGCCGTGACCGTGCCATTCAGTTGCACCGAGATCTGCACGGTGCCTGTGCCGGTACCACCTGTGATGGTGACCTGATCGTACCAACCGGAAAATCCGCTAGCGCTAAACACACCAGTTGGAAATGCGCTTCCCTGCACGTAAGTATGGTTGCTCCCCAGGGTTGTGTAAGCCGAGCTTGTGTAGTCGCTGCCTGTGATCGTAGCCGTTGCACCAGCCATATTGGTGACGCTTGTTTGCGGGACAAAAGCCGGATCTGAAAATAAGTTGGTTCCGCTATCGGTTGCGGCAGAGTAGACCTCATACGTGGGCAAGGACGCCGTAGCCGCCCAGATGGGGGTGGTACAGGTAATCAGCGCGGCAGCGATAAGCGATAAACGAAGGTGCATGGTGTTTCCCTTTCAGTAGCTTAATTATTTGAGAGAAATGCTTGTTATGAAGGCTCCGCACCCGCCGTCTCGTAATGTGGCGCGTCTGTGTGCACCTGCATCCCGCTGCTCTTTTAACTACTGAGGGCAGGATAAATGCACCGCATAAATTCGGTCAACCCGGTTCGTCTATTCAGTAAAAACAGGACGGCTGGCGCGGGTGCGTTCACAGATCAATCGCGTGGGCTGGATTCGCCACCCGGACTGGAGGCTTTCCAGTGGAACGGCGCTTTCAGTATGGCCAGCAGGCCGCGTCCCAGCAGCTCGCCGGAGCCGCGCGCCGAAGTGCGGGTGGCGCGCAAGGCCATATAAAACGCCAGCGAGAAGCTGACGCTGAGGTTGACCATGCCGATCAGCAGGATGCCTGCGATGGAGACCAGTACGACGTGTAAAGGCAGTTGCCAGTCGAAAATCTGCCAGGCGTAGCCGAGGTTGGCGGCCGAAAAGGCGATGTGGCGGATGTCGAGCGGCAGACCGGCCAACGCCCCGAAGGCACTGGTGAGGCCGAGATAAAACCCGAAAAACACATTGCCCATGACGCCGCCGAGATGCTCCCGCAGGTATTCGACGATGCGCGTCCACAGGCGCGTTCCGAACAGGCGCGGCGGCAGGCGCAAGCGCAGCAGCCGCTCGGGGATGCGCTGGTAAATCGTCTTGTTGTCGTAATAGCCGCTGACGATGCCGGAAAGAAATAGACCGACGCCGGCCACCGCTGCGTAGAACAAGGTGCCGTTGCCGAGTGGGTGAATCTCGGCGAGCAGATGGTGGGCCTTGTCGGCGTTCACCGCGGGATGGCCCGAAAAATCGAGCGCCAGCGCGATCGCAACCGCCGTGGCAAACGCGAACAGCATGTTGCCGAGGATGGCCGCTGCCTGGGAGCGCCACACCTTGTCGGCGAATTCGTCGATCAGTTTCTGCCTGGCCGCGTGGCTGCGTACTTCGGCCAGGGTGTGGGCGAACAGGCTTGCGGTCATCGCCGGCTGCTTGGTGGCAATGGTCAGGTGCAGCACATAGATCAGCACGAAACCCAGCGCGTAATTCAGGCTGACCAGCAGGGCTTCCTGCAGCGGCGCCAGGTGCAGCGCGAGCACACGCGATTTCAGCAGGGCCATGCCGGCGATGACGACGCCGGCGCCACTGGCCGACCAGAACATCCGCTTCAGCGCCGCGCTGCCTTCGGCCACGTAGTGTTCGCCGGTCTGGCTGGCGAACAGGCTGATCTGGCGCGCGAGACGGCCGCCGGTGTCGCGCAGCAGACTGCTGACGCGGTAGCGTTCGGCGCTGGTTTCGACCAGCTCGAAAAACAGCACGACCAGCGGTGCGTAGTTGGCAACCGCACCGGCGCCCGCTTCATCGATCAGGCCGATCAGCGTGCGCATGCGTCGCATTTGCTGCGACAGCCGCAGCGACTGCAGGGTGAGTTCGATGCTGGTGCCGGTTTCGTTCTTGCGCCGGCGCACCCGGTCGAGCGCGGATTCGCATTGATCGATCAGGACGTCGATCTGGCGGGTGTCGCCCGCCTCGCCGCGCAACCATTCGTCCACCTCGTGGTGCAGGGCGAGGAACGGTGAGTCGTATTCTTCCAGTGCGGGCTCGATGCGCAGCAGCTCGGGGTCGAGTCCGCCTGCCGCAATGCGGTGGGCGAGCGAGCGGATGGCGTTGGTCAGAACCCCGGGCGGGTCGCGCTGGAACAGGCTCTGCAACTGCAGCAATTCGCACAGGCGCGCCCACACGGCGGGATCGGAATCAATCACCCACTCGCGGTCGCGTGGGGCGATTTGCGCGTCGAGCCAGTCGCGCAGGTGGCTGGGGTCGTGCTCCGGCGGCAACAGCTTGTAGCCGATGCGGCGCTTGAGTTCGGCGGCAAACGAGCGGTAGGGCAACAAACCCGCTTCTGTCAGCAGGCGGGTGGACTTCTTGGTGGCGAACAGGGCGGCCAGGTGTTCGCGCAATGCGCTGGCGCAGGCGGGCTGTTGCGTCAGGATGGTTACCAGCGTATCGAGTTTGGCATGGGCGGCGGCGATCGGCTGGTTGGCGTGCGGGCGCAGGTGGAACCACAGCCGCGTCAGCAGTGTGAGGTCGGCGGGCTGCGCCTCGATCATGCGCTCCAGGGTCTGCGTGATGAAAGCGGCGGCTGGATTATCGAGGGCAGCGTCCCCAGATTCGGCTACGGCCATGCCTTACAGCAGCACCCGCTCGATTCCGCCGTTGCCGACCTTCGCCAGGTAACTCGCCATCCAGTTCTCGCCCAGCAACTGCTTCGCCAGTTCGATCACGATGTAATCCGGCGTGGTGCCGGTGTCGTCGCTGTAGCGCGCGAGACCCTGCACGCACGATGGGCAGGAGGTGAGGATCTTGACTGGCTGTGAACTTGGGCCCAGCGCCGCCACGCCGGCGCGGATTTCTTCTTCCTTGCGGAAGCGGATCTGCGTCGAGATATCGGGGCGGGTGACGGCCAGCGTGCCGGATTCGCCGCAGCAGCGGTCGGACAAGGTCACGCCGCCGCCAAGCAGCGTATTCGCGACTTTCATCGGCGCGTGGGTCTTCATCGGCGTATGGCAGGGGTCGTGGTAGAGAAATTTCTCACCGGCGACATTGTCGAGCTTCACGCCTTTCTCCATCAGGTATTCGTGGATGTCGAGCAGGCGGCAGCCGGGGAAAATCTTTTCGAATTCGTATTTCAGCAACTGGTCCATACAGGTGCCGCACGACACGATCACGGTCTTGATGTCGAGGTAGTTGAGCGTATTGGCGACGCGGTGGAACAGCACGCGGTTGGCCGCGGTGATCGCCTCGCCCTTGTCGGCCTGGCCGCCGGCAGTTTGCGGATAGCCGCAGCATAAATAGCCAGGCGGCAGCACGGTCTGCGCACCGAGTTCGAACAGCATCGCCTGGGTGGCGAGGCCGACTTGCGAGAACAGTCGTTCCGAACCGCAGCCGGGGAAGTAGAACACCGCGTCGGCATCGTCCGACAGCTTGGCCGGGTTGCGCAGCACCGGCACGATCGACGCATCTTCCAGGCCCAGCAGCGCGCGCGAGGTCTTTTTCGGCAAGCCGCCTGGCATCGGCTTGTTGACCAGATGGATCACCTGCGCCACCAGCTTGGGCTTGCCCAGCGAGGCGGGCGGGTTTTTGGTCTGCGCCTGGATCAGTCCTAAACGTTTGAATAGTGTGTTGCCCAGGCGCTGGCCGGCGTAGCCCCATTCGATCAGCGGCTTGCGGATCGCCTTGATGGTGGCGGGATCGGTCGCGTTGAGGAAGGCCATCGACGCCCAGGTGCCGGGGTTGAATTTCTTCTTGCCCTGCTTGCGCAGCATGTTGCGCATGGCGATCGAGACGTCGCCGAAGTCGATATCGACCGGGCAGGGGTTCTTGCACTTGTGGCACACCGTGCAGTGGTCGGCCACATCGCCGAACTCGTCGAAGTGCTTCAGCGAGACGCCGCGCCGCGTCTGTTCTTCGTACAGGAAGGCTTCGATCAGCAGCGAGGTGGCGAGGATCTTGTTGCGCGGCGAGTACAACAGATTGGCGCGCGGGATGTGGGTGTTGCACACCGGCTTGCACTTGCCGCAGCGCAGGCAGTCCTTGATCGAGTCGGCGATGGCCTTGGTTTCGGAGGCTTCGAGAATGATCGACTCGGCTTCGAGCAGGCCGAACGACGGCGTGTAGGCGTTGCGCAGATCGGCGCCGTGCAGCAGCTTGCCCTTGTTGAAGCGGCCTTGCGGATCGACCCTGGTTTTGTAGTCGGCGAAGATCGCGATGGCGGCTGCGTCGAGGAATTCCAGCTTGGTCAGGCCGATGCCGTGCTCGCCCGAGATCACGCCGCCCAGATCGGTTGCCAGTGCCATGATGCGGGCCACCGCTGCATTGGCCGCGGCGAGCATGGCGTAGTCGTCGGAGTTGACCGGGATATTGGTGTGCACGTTGCCGTCGCCGGCGTGCATGTGCAGCGCGACGAAGACGCGGCTTTTCAATACGCTCTTGTGGAGGCTGTCGCAGGCTTCGAGGATGCGGGTGTATTCGCGGCCGACGAACAGCTGGTGCAGCTCGCGCCGCACTTCGCGCTTCCACGACACCCGGATGTGCTTGTCACGCAGGGCTTCGAAGGTGGTGAGGGGTGATGGGGAAGCAGTGAGGGGTTCGGCAGGGGCATCCAAATGATCGAGATAGCCCGCCCAACGTGATTGAACAGCAGTGATCAGCGCCTGCGCCTGCGCCTGCTTTTCCGCGACTTTGTCAGGATCGGCGATGGTGTCTTCGTCTTCCAGCAAGGGCAGCGGCGCAGCGAAGAACTCGGCCAGAGCGTCGAGCAGCTTCAGCTTGTTGTTGATCGACAGCTCGATGTTGATGCGCTCGATGCCGTCGGTGTAGTCGCCCAGGCGCGGCAGTGGAATCACCACGTCCTCGTTGATCTTGAACGCATTGGTGTGCGCCGCAATGGCGGCGGTGCGGGCGCGGTCGAGCCAGAATTTCCTGCGCGTCTCGGCCGATACCGCGATGAAGCCTTCGCCGCCGCGCGCGTTGGCGAGCTGGACGATTTTCGATGCGGCCTCGCCGACCGCGATTTCGTTATCCGACACCACGTCGATCAGCAGCACCATGTTCGGCCGCGTGGTGCGCGGCGCCTTGGTGGCGTAGCCGACCGCTTTCACATAGCGCGCGTCGAGATGTTCCAGGCCGGCGAGCAGGACGTCGGGGTGGGCGTCGCAATAGTCCTTGATTTCGACTATCGCTGGCGTGGCTTCGCGCGCGCTGCCGAAGAACTCCAGGCACACGGTGCGGCCGTGCGCCGGCAGGCGATGCAGGATGAAGCGCGCAGAGGTGATCAGGCCGTCGCAGCCTTCCTTCTGAATGCCGGGCAGGCCGGAGAGAAA
This sequence comes from Thiobacillus sp., assembly GCA_020057245.1. Classification (GTDB taxonomy): domain Bacteria; phylum Pseudomonadota; class Gammaproteobacteria; order Burkholderiales; family Thiobacillaceae; genus Thiobacillus. The sequence continues at coordinate 41,317 of JAGVGD010000020.1, forward strand.
TTTGTCGGTGACATCCTTGCCGAGGCCGGTTTTGCGGAAACGGCTGCCGGGGATGATGAGGATTTCCGGCGAGCCCTTGGGCGTCTTGCCGTCGGCGGCGAAACGGCGGATTTCGAAAGTGGCCGAGACGACATCGTGGATTTTGCCGAGGTTGTGGTCGAGGCGGCTGACTTCGATCCAGTCGGCGTCCGGCGTCACCATCTTCCACGACACCAGGTTGTCGAGTGCGGTGCCCCACAGCACGGCTTTTTTGCCACCCGCGTTCATCGACACGTTGCCGCCAATAGTCGAGGCGTCGGCCGAAGTCGGGTCGACCGCGAACACGCGCCCGGCGGCATCGGCCGCTTCCATCACCCGCTTGGTCACCACGCCGGCGCCACAGTGGATGGTGGCGACTTCGAACTCGCAGCCGGGGAGGTGCTGCATTTCCACCGCGCTCATGAATTCGAGCTTTTCGGTGTTGATGACCGCCGCCCGTGCAGTCAGTGGAATGGCACCGCCGGTGTAGCCGGTGCCACCGCCGCGCGGGATGATGGTGAGATCAAGCTCGACCAGTCCGGCCACCAGCGTCGCCATTTCGGCTTCGGTGTCGGGCGTCAGCACCACGAAGGGATATTCGACGCGCCAGTCGGTGGCATCCGTGACGTGCGAGACGCGCGCCAGACCGTCGAAGCCGATGTTGTCGCTGCGGGTGACGCCTGCCAGGCGGCGCAGGATGCGTGCGCGCAGATCGACGGTATCGTCGAACCAGGCTTCGAATTCGCGTACGGCGCGCTCGGCGGCTGCCAGCAGCTGGCCCACCAGTTCATTGCCCTGGCGGCGTGTTTCGATGGCATGCAGCCGATGGCGCAAGGCGTCGACCAGCAGGGTGCGCCGCTTGGGGTTGGCCAGCAGGTCGTCTTCCAGATAAGGGTTGCGCCGCACCACCCAGATGTCGCCCAGCACCTCGAACAGCATGCGCGCCGAGCGCCCGGTCTTGCGCTCGGCGCGCAGGGTATTGAGCACGTGCCACGCGTCGCTGCCCAACAGGCGGATGACGATTTCGCGGTCTGAAAACGAGGTGTAGTTGTAGGGGATTTCGCGCAGGCGTGCGGTCATGCGGGTTATGTTCGGGCGTCGCCGGAGCGATGCCGAGTCCATCTGCTTCAATGCCGGTATTTTACGGGATATGGGAGCAAGACGTGAGACGGGGTGCGAGCATGCAGCGGGCGCTGCGGGAAAACGGGAGCGGGCTCACATTGCAGCGGAAAACGGGAAATGCACCGTAATCAACCCGGGCGCCCGCTGTAGCAGGCGTCCGGGCCGAGGTCGATATTTACGGTTGGGCGGAGTACATCGCAATGAGTTTTTCCCACTGCTCTTTGGTCAGCACTTTTTTCGCGTTGTCACGGCAGGCCAGCTTGGCCACCACCAGCTTGATTTCCTTGCGCTGCACGGCTTTCACCATGGCCTGAACTTCGGTGTTGCCCTTGCCGTCGAGCATGGCCTGATTGATGGCCAGACGGTCGGCAATGATGTCCTTTTCCATTTTTTCGCGCTGGGGTTGCGCGACTTTGCGCCAGTCGGCGAGCTTGCCTTGCTGTTCGGCATTCAGGCCGAGTTCGGCGGTTTGCTTGACCAGGATGGGCATCAGAGACGGCGCAGGCGAAACGTAAGTTTCGAGCAACTGGCGTTCGCCGGCATGCACGGTGGTTGCGGTCAGAAGAACCAGGGAAAGTGCGAGGGTGCGAAATGCGTTCATGTGCTCATCCTTCAGGTGGGTTGAAAGGCATATTAGGCATTTCTAATATTTGTATGGCAAGCGACAAATTGTCGCACCCGCGCGCGCGGGCCTATTTGCCGAGCAGACGCTTGCCCAGGCTGATCCCGCCCAGCACCAGCGCCCCGGCCGCAATGCCCGCCAGCGCGTCGATCAGCAGGGGGATCAGCATCGCCAGCACGCCGCCGGCAGCCGGCAGCCCCGACACGCTATGGGCC